>JAESQS010000180.1 GCA_016765035.1 Kordiimonadaceae bacterium
AATGTAAACGATGCCGCGCTGGGCCCGCTCAACATTATAGTCCGCAGACTGCAACAATTTGAGAATGATGTTTTCAACATCTTCCCCTACATACCCAGCCTCTGTAAGCGTGGTGGCATCAGCCATAGTGAAGGGAACATCCAAAATCCGCGCTAGTGTTTGCGCCAGAAGCGTTTTACCACACCCCGTTGGCCCCACGAGCAATATGTTAGACTTGGCAAGTTCAACTTCAGAATTTGCGCTACTGGCATGGTTCAAACGCTTGTAATGGTTGTGAACAGCAACAGAAAGAACCTTCTTCGCAGTAGCCTGTCCAATCACATAATCATCAAGAACACTGAGAATATCCAGTGGGGAAGGTACACCTTCTCCGTCTTTAACAAGCGACCCTTTACTTTCTTCTTTAATGATATCGTTGCACAACTCAACGCACTCATCGCAGATAAAGACCGTTGGTCCTGCGATAAGTTTACGCACCTCATGCTGGCTCTTGCCGCAGAAGGAACAATAAAGGGTGTTTTTTGATTCACTATTACTCAAGTCTGTCACCGTTTTTTACTCTTTTCTTACCCCTATGGTAAGGCTGTTATCATTTAGCACAACTAAAAACTATAGGGGGCAAACCTTTTGGCTTGGTTAACATTGTCCGTTTTAGCTTTCCTCACGTGAGGAATATACTTCATCAATCAACCCGAATTTTTTGGCCTCAACTGGGTCCATAAAATTATCACGGTCCATCGCTTTTTCAATTTCTTTTAACGTCTGGCCAGTATGCTTGGCATATATACCATTGAGCCGTTCACGCAAATTCAGGATTTCTCTGGCCTGAATTTCAATGTCTACAGCCTGCCCCTGCGCCCCGCCAGAAGGCTGATGCACCATTATCCGTGAATTAGGTAATGCATACCGCATACCAGGTTCCCCTGCAGCCAGCAGCATAGAGCCCATTGAACAGGCCTGACCTATACAAATAGTCGTAATCTTGGGCTTGATATATTGCATGGTGTCATAAACAGCCAAACCGCTGGTAACCACACCGCCCGGAGAATTGATATAAAAAGAAATATCCTTAGCCGGATTATCTGCCTCAAGAAAAAGAAGCTGCGCCACAATCAAGCTGGAAACATGGTCGTTCATTTGCCCCGTAAGAAAGATAATTCTTTCTTTCAACAGCCGAGAATAAATATCAAATGACCGTTCGCCCCGGCTTGTTTGTTCAACAACCATTGGCACAAGGTGATTTGCAACAGTTTCCATAATATCGCTCATTAAGCGCTCCAATTCATCGTGTCGGAAATTCCAGGTAACGTAACCCAATTTCCCTTCCTGCAACCTGTAGCAAAGTCCACCGAGTGGCAGCAAGGGAATATATGTACTTATCCACAATTAGATAAGCCACCAACGCCATATTTTAAAGGTGAGAAGTTACTAAAATAGAAAAAGGGGCCAATTGGCCCCTTTAACCCGCATATAAGATAAAATTATATGGAATTTATTTATCAGCAGCTTTCTTTTTTGCTGCTGTTTTTTTGGCAGGTGCTTTTTTAGCCGGAGCCTTCTTGTCAGCGGCCTTAGCGGCCTTAGGCTCAGCTTTTTTAGCAGCAGCCTTCTTCTTAGCTGGCGCCTTTTTCTTGCCTTTAGTGGGGTTCGCTTCTTCTTCATCGATAGCACGAACAGCGGCTTCAAGATCTTCCCGTGAAACGGTTTTTTCTTTAACGTCTGCTTGCTCGATTACAAAGTCGACAACTTTTTCTTCAAAGATTGGCGCCCGAAGCTGTGTGCGCATTTCTTCGTTTTTCTGGTAAAACTCAAAAACTTGCGCTTCCTGACCAGGATAGCGACGCGCTTCTTCCATAATACGGCGGTTTACTTCTTCCTGAGTAACCTGAATTTCGTTTTTCATGCCAATTTCAGAAAGCAACAAACCAAGACGAACCCGGCGCTCTGCAATAGAGCGGAACTCGGCTGCGTCAGCTTCGTCTTCTGGGGCATCTTTGCCCTCAAAGTCTTCTGGCTTAGCGTCACCCGATGTAATCGCATCGCGTTTGATCTGTTCCCAGATTTGCGCAAACTCAAGGTCAACCATGCCAGCAGGTACTTCAAAGCTGTATTCGTCAGCCAAAGTGTCAAGCAACGCACGTTTCATATGAGCCCGTGTAAGAGAGGCATTATCCGCTTCGATTTGGCCTTTAAGGCTTTCTTTCAAAGCATCAAGGTTTTCCAAACCAAGGTTTACAGCAAGTTCGTCATCCACTTTTGCTTCAGACGGCTGCTTCACTGCTTGCACAGTCACTGTAAATTCAGCTTCTTTGCCAGCAAGGTCTACTGAATGATACTGCTCAGGGAATGTTACTGTGACAATTTTCTCATCGCCAGTTTTTGCGCCAACAAGCTGCTCTTCAAAACCGGGAATGAAGCTATTGGAGCCAAGCTCAAGCTGGTGACCATCTGCAGCACCGCCATCAAATGCTTCACCGTCAATACGGCCAAGATAATCAATGACAACAGCGTCGCCATTTTTGGCTTTAACTGTTTTAGCAGCATCCTTGAACGACTTCTGCTGGCTGGCAATATTTTCCAGCGCAGTGTTCAGGTCTGTGTCTGCAACTTCAGCAACCCAGCGTTCCAGCTTTGGCGCTTTAAAGTCGTCAACTTTAACGTCAGGAAGAATTTCAACCTTCAACGTATATTCAAGGTCTGTACCATCTTCATAGTCATCCATTTCCACTTCAGGACGAAGGGCTGGACGAATTTCTTTTTCTTCAAAAAGCTTCGAGGATGTCTCTTGCATCGTTTCCGAGACAACTTGTCCTCTGGCGCGCTCACCGTGCATACGCTTCAACAGAGACAAAGGTGCTTTACCGGGCGAAAGCCTTTAATGCTTGCTGTCGCACGAAATTCTTCCAACACGCTGTCAAGCTTCGCATCAATATCAGATGCAGACACAACAATTTTAAATTCGCGCTTCAAGCCTTCGTTCAGCAGTTCTTCAATCTGCATTTGGTCTTCCAATTCGTTGTTTTAAATTTAATGCCATCTTTAATGTTTTGGTGCGGGCGAAGGGACTTGAACCCCCACTTCCGAAGAAACTAGAACCTAAATCTAGCGCGTCTACCAATTTCGCCACGCCCGCATACCAAACAACAACCTAACCACTGAATGCGGTCCTAACCGGCCATCTACAGCCTAAGCCGCCAGTCACGTAAGACTGTTTGAGGCGCTTATAATGAGGGTCGTTAGGGAGCACAAGCATTTTTCTGCGCTTGTAGCGAAAAAAATGCAGAACCCGCCTTTTTCTTAAGGTAACACCGCAGGAATTATACCTAATAGGTCTGATGCTATCATGCCCCTACCCGCTTTCATTCCAGCTTCTCCGTGAATCCACACAGCAGCAGAGGCTGCTTCGAAAGCTGGCATGCCCTGAACGAGCAAACCGCCAATAAGCCCAGCCAGCACGTCTCCCGTGCCCGCAACAGCAAGCCACGCAGGTCCGTTACTGGCAATTGACACGCGCCCATCTGTTGACGCCACGATTGTCGAAACCCCTTTAAGCACTATGGTACTATTGGTTTTTTTCGCCGCAGCACGTGCAGCTCCTATGCGATCAGCAAATAAGTCGATCTCAGGGAACAGCTTTGTAAACTCACCTTCGTGCGGCGTTAGAATCACCTCACCATCAGCAATGCCGTTGATCAACTCTGCACGCCCAGTAAGACTAGCAAGCACATCAGCATCTAAAACCATGTTGCATTTCTTAACGCCAGCCTGTTGCAATAGTTCAATGGTTTTGCCGCCAACACCAGCCCCTGGGCCTAAAATGGCGGTACCGATACGAGGATCAGACAAAATACCAACAAAACCAAAGGCCGAATCAAACTTGCGGACCATCATATCCGTGAGCGCGGCGGCTTGCACAGAGTAAGTTTCTGTTGGCGCGGCAAGTGTAACGAGCCCTGCTCCGACTCTAAGGGCGGCCATACTCACCAGCCGCGATGCACCCAAAGTTGGCTCGCGGCCACCAAGTACCAATAGATGCCCTCGGTGATATTTAT
This sequence comes from Kordiimonadaceae bacterium, assembly GCA_016765035.1. Classification (GTDB taxonomy): domain Bacteria; phylum Pseudomonadota; class Alphaproteobacteria; order Sphingomonadales; family Kordiimonadaceae; genus Kordiimonas. The sequence continues at coordinate 4,053 of JAESQS010000180.1, forward strand.
GTGATTCGGGCCCTTGAAACGGATAGTGCTTGCCCCACAAACTCGGCTCGTTGGCAAAATGAGTCGGCTCTATTACCGCCAGAGCATCGCTGGGTATACCAATATCTGCAACGTGCAGATGCTCCGCCCCGCCACACAAGAAACGGCCCGGCGCAATAAGTTGCCCTGGTTTTTTGTGCCCAAAGGTGATTGTTGCATCGGCTTTGAAGCAGATACT
>JAESQS010000181.1 GCA_016765035.1 Kordiimonadaceae bacterium
AAGCACGCCTGAAGCCCAAGCGTGATTTCTGTCATCATGTCTGTCAGTTTCTTCTGTACCAATTGCGTTTGGGCAAGCGGCTTGCCAAACTGCTTGCGATCAAGCGTATATTGGCGACCAGCGTGCCAGCAATATTCTGCGGCACCAAGTGCGCCCCATGCAATACCGTAGCGCGCTTTATTCAAGCACCCAAAGGGGCCAGATAAACCAGAAGCATTTGGCAACAGATTTTCTTCCGGTACAAAAACATTGTCCATCACAATCTCGCCTGTGATAGAGGCGCGTAGGGACATTTTCCCTTCGATCTTCGGCGTGGAGAAACCTTTCATGCCGCGTTCGAGCACAAACCCGCGAATTTTACCATCGAGCTTAGCCCACACAACAGCCACATCAGCAATGGGGCTGTTTGTAATCCACATTTTTGTGCCCGTCAGCGTATAGCCGCCATCCACTTTATCAGCACGTGTGCGCATACTGCCCGGGTCAGAACCCGCATCAGGCTCAGTCAGGCCAAAACAGCCAACCCACTCGCCAGAGGCTAGCTTAGGCAGGTATTTTTTGCGTTGTTCATCGGTGCCATATGCATAAATAGGATGCATCACCAAAGAAGATTGAACACTCATGGCAGACCGGTATCCACTGTCTACACGCTCTACTTCCCGTGCGATCAAGCCGTATGAAACATGATTTACACCAGAGCCACCATATTCTTCCGGCAATGTTGCGCCTAGCAAGCCCATTTCGCCAAGCTCTGTCATTATATCCCGATCAAACACTTCATTACGGTTTGCCATCAAAATGCGGGGCATCAATTTATCTTGGCAATAGTCGCGGGCGCTATCGCGGATAAGCCGCTCTTCTTCCGTTAGTTGCTCTTCAAGCAGGAACGGGTCGTCCCAAGTAAAGGTTGGTTTCGCTGACATGGCTATGGTCCTTCGTCCAATTAAGAGTTGGCATCCAATTAAGAGTTGGCATGCATTTAAAGGCTGGCCTACGATTAAGCGTAGGCAAAACAGTGAATTTATTCATATATACAGCAGCATTTCAGGCTATAAAGTGCATAATTCGCCTAACTTGATGCAAAAAAATCATGAACTTTGGTGATTATGTGATATAGAACGGCCATGAAACGACAGTTACCCACACTTGCTGCACTGGAATGCTTCGAAGCTGTTATGCGCCACGGGCTTGTTACCCGCGCAGCAGAAGAGCTTAATCTCACGCAAAGCGCTGTTAGTCGACAAATAGGCAACTTGGAAACTTTTGCCCGCCACCCCCTCTTTCTGCGCGAGCGCAAGCGCCTGCTGCCCACTGATGCCGCCATGCAGTTTAAAGAAAAGCTTTCCCCGCTTCTTGATACGCTGGAACGCGAAACCATGCGCCTTATGAGCTGGGGCGCAGAAGACAAAGTGCTTACACTTGGCTTATTGCCCACTTTTGGTTCTCACTGGCTTATTCCCCGGCTGGGCGGCTTCACCGACCAGCACCCAGACATTCAGCTTAATATTGTCACCGGCCTAACGCTGGATGCCTTTAAAAACGCGGGGGCTGACATTGCCAACCTTTACGGCGATGGTAATTGGCCCGGCTACACAAGCCACCGCATTTGCGACGAAGAGATTGTGCCCGTCGTTGCGCCCACCCACTATGATAGCCCTGACCTACTAGATTATGAGCATTTGCAAATGACCACACGCCCCAAAGCCTGGTCTGCATGGCTTGAGGCAAAGGGCGTTTCTTCTACCCAACAAAGGCTTGGTCCTAAATTTGAGAATTTCACCATGATGATAGAGGCTGTACGGTCTGGCCTTGGCGTTGCCATGATGCCCTATCTCTATGTTGAAAATGACCTGAAACAGGGCCGGCTACTCGCACCCTTTGGCCCAGCACACACCTGCGTGCAGGGCTATTACATCAGCTACGCTACTGATGTATCAGACACCAAAAAAATCCGTGCCTTCACAGACTGGGTTATCCAAGCAAGCAACCATGAGCTACCTCCAAGCTAATGTCGTTACGGCATAGTTTCTCGTAAAACTGGCAAAATTATTCAAAAGCTTTTCTTGAAACATACCGTAGGTGCCCTAAAATTACTTATGTAAAGACCAATACCTAAGGGGAAGCCGAAAATGGAAAACGTTAACTTTCTAGTCAATAGAAATGACATACACGATACAACGGTAAAATCTGCCACGACAAAGCCGCTTGCCGCAGGTGATGTCTTGCTTGCCATTGACCATTTCGCTTTCACAGCAAACAACATTACGTATGCCGCCTTTGGGGATGCAATGAAGTATTGGGACTTTTTCCCAGCACAAGAAGGCTGGGGCTGTGTACCTGTTTGGGGCTTTGCCGATGTGATTGAAAGCAAGTGCGACGGTGTTGCTGTAGGCGAGCGTTTTTACGGCTATTATCCGATGGCATCGCATTTACGTGTCACCCCAGCAAAACTATCAAAAAGCGGTTTTATTGATAGTAGCCCCCACAGGCGTCACCTAAGCACAGTTTATAACAACTACCAGAATGTTGCGAACGACCCCGGCTATAATCCCAAAATTGAAGATTTGCAGATGCTGTTTCAGCCCCTGTTTATGACCAGCTTTTTAATTGATGATTTCCTTGAAGAAAATGATTTTTTTGGCGCACAGCAAGTCATCTTATCAAGTGCATCTTCCAAAACAGCCTACGGCCTCGCTTTCATGCTTTCCAGAAGGCCGGACATAAAAGTTATTGGTCTCACTTCTCCATCCAATGTGGCTTTTACGGAAAGTTTAGGCTTCTACGACCAAGTCATTACCTATGATGATATCTCGGCATTAGATACGGACATTCCAGCAACCTATGTTGATATGGCTGGCAGCGGTGATGTGCGCGCCAGCGTGCATGTGGCCTTCGCCGACAACCTAACCTATAGCTGCTCAGTAGGGGCCTCCCACTGGGATAAATTGACATCGAACACGGGCCTGCCCGGCGCCAAGCCAACCATGTTTTTTGCGCCAGACCGTGTGCAACAACGGACCAAGGATTGGGGCCCTGCTGGCGTGCAACAACGCTCTGCAAAAGCATGGCAAGGTTTCATTGCCCGTGCGGGAAGCTTAATAGGCGTTGTGCATGAAACAGGCACTGACGCCATGGGCAGTGTGTATAGCGATACACTCAACGGCAAGGCAGACCCAAAAAACGGCTATATTCTAAGCTTTTAACATACGGCTCTTTCAGGTTTAGTTAGTGCAACCTCAAGAATTGCACTAAGAGTAAGCTAAATATGAAGGTTGAGAAAATGTCTTTAAAACGCTGCCCTGCAACGACTGATTTACCAGAGCTTATTAGCGTGCTGGCAAAGGATGGCGGGCTGATCATCGAAGGCATGTTTCCAAAAGCTGTCATTGCCGAAATGGCAGAAGCTGTAGAGGCACAAAGCCAGCACTTCAAACCCGGCCATGCTACACAGGGCAAAGCACAAGATGGTAAAGAATTTGTCGGCGCAAACACCATTCGCTTTTCAAGCTTAGGGAAAATATCCTCTGCATTTTTTGATCTGCTGGAAAATCAACTCTTTGCGCAGCTTACTGATGCAGCTTTGTTACCCATATGCGGTTCCTACTGGGTCAACACCGGGCAAGCCATGCTCATTGGGCCGGGCTCCACCGCGCAGATATTGCACCGCGACTGTATGAATTGGCCGCAATATTGTGACCCCCTTTGGCCGAACTGCCCCGAAATCACCCTAAGCGCTATGATCCCTCTTGATGATATTGACGAAGCGGTTGGGGCCACCCGCGTTATTCCCGGCAGCCACTTGTGGCAAAATGCCGATGACATAGGCACACAAAAGCAAACTGTAGCCGCAGAAATGCGCGTGGGCGATGCGCTCCTATACTCAGGCAAGCTGGTACATGGCGGCGGTGCCAATATAACCACTGACCGTTGGCGCAAAGCGATGCATTTAAGCTTTGTTGTTGGTTGGTTAACACCTGAGGAAGCAAGCCCGATAGATTATACAAGCGAGGAACTTGCCCCTTATTCAGATAGAGTTAAACGCCTGCTTGGGCACCTATCCTATGACCCACGCCCGCAACCCGGCGGCGGGCTTTGGCTGCGTCATGTGCGGGAAATAGAAGACTAAACTTCGGGGCTGCTACCCACCCAAGCTGGTGTGCGGTGTCATATAGTGGCTGTCGCCATCGCTCCAGCGTGCAACTTTTACATTGAAGGCTTTTGCAACATTCTCGTCCGTTAACACGGTATCTGGTGTGCCTTTGGCCAGTATTTCGCCTTTGTTCAACAGCACCAATTTGTGACACGTGCGCATAGCAAGACTAAGATCATGCATAACAATCACGACCCCAACACCGGCTTTCGCCTGTGACTGCATAATTTCCATAACCTGCAATTGATGCTCTGGATCAAGGGACGCTGTAGGTTCATCCGCCAGCAAATACTGGGAACCAACAGCAATAGTACGGGCAAGCAAGACACGCGCGCGTTCTCCGCCCGAAAGGGTTGTGATAAGCCGCCCTCGAAAGCCCCAACTGTCTGTCAGGCGCATGGCGTTTTCTACGGCTTCAATATCTGCATCCGCAAGCTCCTGCCATGGATGAAGGTGTGGGATACGCCCCAGCGCCACAGTACGCTCTGCCGTTAGCGGCCAGTGCACCGGCGCACCCTGCGGCACATAGGCTAGTTTACGAGCGCGGTCTCTGCCGCTCATGTGCGCAACAGGCTCGCCCCCAACAGTTACCGTCCCGTTGCTGGTTTTCGCTAAGCCCAAGGCTGCGCGTATAGCTGTGCTTTTGCCTGCGCCATTAGGGCCTATCAGCCCAACAATTTCACCGGGCGCAACAGAGAAAGACACCGCCTTCAAAATCTCACTTTTACCAGCAACCACAGAAACACGATCTAAGCAGAGGCCTGTCATCGCATACTCTCCCGTGTTTTAAAGATGATATAGATAAACATAGGTGCCCCTATAACGGCTGTAACAACCCCAAGCCGAAGCTGCCCATGACCAATGGGCAACCGGGTTAAAATGTCTGCCAGTGTCAGCAGTAAGCCCCCCATCAACGCGCTGGGTAACAGCAGGCGTTTGGGTTCGTGCCCAATGAAGGCCCGTACAAAATGCGGCACCATAAGGCCAATAAAGCCAATAGCCCCACAAACAGAAACTGTTGCCCCAACAGAAAGCGCCGTGCCAAGCACCACCCGCCAGCGCAGGCGATTTAAATCTATACCAAGGGTGTGGGCGGTTTCTGAACCAAGGCTGAGGGCATTCAACCCCTGCCCTACACCCACCATCAAAAGCCAGCCCCCTATGATAAGCGGCCCAGCCAGCATCAGGTCATCATACGTTCGGTTTTCCAGTGACCCAAGCATCCACATCACCATGTCCTGTAACGACATAGGGCTGGAGGCAAAATTCATCATCAGCGACACACCGGCAGTGGCGAGGCTTGAAATGCCTATACCTGCCAGAATAAGCGTCAGCACGCTGCTGTCGCGGGACGCAAGAAACATAAGAATGGCTGTAGCAACAAAGGCACCGGCCATTGCGAACAACGGCACTGCATAGGCTGATACAGCAGCCACACCCAGATAAATGGCCGTAACAGCACCAAAGCCCGCTGATGCTGAAACACCAATAACACCAGGGTCTGCCAGTGGGTTACGCAGCAACCCTTGCAGGGCAGCGCCTGTATAGCCAAGGGTTGCCCCTGCCAACATACCCAGCAAAATACGCGGCATTCGCAGCTCTTGCACAATGAGGGTAATGCCAACATCACCCTGCCCAAACAGCCCTGCGAAAAATTCAGCTAGTGACAAGTTTACTTGCCCAAACATGCCTGACATCAGCCCTGAAAGCAGCATACCAACAAGCAACAATAAGTTTAACATCCACGCACTGGTTTGTAGGCTTTTAATCATTCTGCATCACTTCCAACAGGCTTAGGCACGGCATCAAATAAGCCCATTTTTTCAGCTTTGGACCGTATCAGTTCAGCCGCATCAACGGCAAAGGCACCACTGCAAGAAAGATAGCGGCTTGGCACACTGATAACCGGTAAATCCCCCAACAATTTTTTATAGATACCGTGGCGACCACTGCTCCAGTGCGACACATGCACGTCAAGGTCACCGAAAAAGCTGGTTACAATAACGTCAGGCGGGCCAAGGGCCAGCTTTTCTAGCGGCAAAGGCACCCAGCCTGAAATACCCGCTTCATCTGCCAGTGTGTTAAAGCCAGCAAGTTTAAAAATCTCATTCACATAGGTGCCTGTCCCAGCGGTAATACCGCTTGGTGTCAAATAGGCGGCTTTCAGGGCGCTTTTAGGCGCAGCTTCCAACTTATCCCACCGTTGTTTATAGTCTGCCACAAGTGTTTGCCCGGCCTCAGCTTCGCCAATCGCAACAGCCGTTTCGCCTAACACATCAATACTTTGGCGTATGGTCATGGCATAGGGCGGTGTATAGGTTTGCACCCCTACACGCTCCAAAATTTTAACAGCACGAGGGCCACCACGCCATGTACGTACCACCAAGTTTGGCTGCATCTGAATAAGCTCTGCAACAGAACCTGTCACTGTGGGTAGACCTGTCGCACGCTGCCCATAAAAAGACCGTGGCCCTGCCGCCTCAAACGAGACAGCCTGAATACGGTTTTTACCAGCAAGCGCCAGCAAATATTGGTCAGCACAAAAATCTATGGAAACAATGCCCGCCGAACCCTCAGAGGCGGCTGCACCGTATGGCAACGGGGCAAAGAAAAACGCACTGAAAAGGCTAGAGGCAAGCAGGACTTGCCCCCATTTCTTTAGCTTAAGGTGTCTTGGCTTATAGGGCGCATCTGCGCTCATGAGCACTCCTTAAATCCGGTGTATAATCCGGCATCCACCAAGCTTAAAAGCTGGCTCTAACCCCAAAATAACTGGCGATACCCGGCGTAGCGTAGCCGGTGATGACCTGATAGTCAGCATCAAACAGGTTATTGATGCGGCCATAAAGCTCAACATTTTCCACCAACTGGTAGGAAATACGTAGATCCACTGTAGTCCAGTCATCCACCGTGGAAACACCTGTGTCGAGAATTTCGCCGTTGTGCGTTACGGAGATATTCGCAGAAAGCGCTTCCATAACATCCCATGTTGCAGCGGCGTAAAACTTGTTTTTAGGACGGCGAATAAGCTGTGTATCCGTTGCTTGATCTTCGGCCTTATTATAGGTGTAATTGGCATTGAAGCGCAGTGTATCACTGACATTTGCTTCCACAAATAGTTCAACACCTTTTGACTTAGCCCTATCGACATTTTCGTACCCACCCGTAAAGGTAAAGATAATCAGGTCTTCAGTGTCTTGGCTAAAATATGTTGCACCAAGCTTCAGGCTACCGTCGAGCAGCTTTTGCTCTATGCCCAGCTCCCACGCATCAGACGCTTCAGGCTGCAAGTCACTGGACGGCTCTGTCAGGCCACAAAACCCACAGATGTATGTAAGCTGATTAATGCTTGGTGCCTTAAAGCCCTCACCCCAGTTGGCAAAAACCTTTGTGCCAGTATCGGCAACTGTATAAGCACCGCGAATTTGCGCATTAGTTGTTGAACCAAAAACACTGTGGTCATCAAGGCGCAGCCCTACAGAAAGGTTAAGGCCAGACTGCTCGTAAGCAACCACACCAAATACACTGTCAATCTCATGGCTTTCGCTTGTCACTGTTTCTGCTTCAACACGTTCATGCTGTGCGCCGCCCGTGATAAACCAATTTTCAGACACTTCAAAATTACCAAGGTAATCAAAGTTCAAGCGGTTGCCTTTACCTGCAAAAGTACCAAATGCAGAAACGCTGGCACGGTCGATGCCGGAATATTCTACAGAAAGCGTATTGCTGAAACGGCCATCCATTAGGTCGAGGTGAGCGCGCGCACCAACCAGATACTCTTCAGACAACGACAAGTTTTCACCGGTATCATCCGAAGGACCAAAACCATCCACATCTGTTTCACTATCGGAATAAGACCCAAACGCTTCCAGCTTGAAACTATCTGTCACACTGGCTGTTACACGGCCGCGCAACGTGTGGTTTTCATGGCCGTCTTTCT
>JAESQS010000017.1 GCA_016765035.1 Kordiimonadaceae bacterium
TAAAAAGGATGGAGCGTTTTGGGTCTACACCACTTGCAATATAAGCTGCTGCTGCTTCGCGTACTTGGTTCTGCAGGGCTTTTGGGTCTTGCCATACTGTAATGGCGTGCATGTCTACAATACAGTAGAGGCATTCTGTATCGTCGTTTTGCAGGCGTGCCCAGTTGCGCAACGCGCCCAGATAATTGCCAAGGTGCATGTTGCCAGAAGGCTGTGCGCCGGAAAATACGCGTTTGCTCACGAGAGGGTCTCCATATTTACGAAGCTGCTGTAAGGCCCTGTCACGCCCTATAGCTGCGGTGATGCATTAGCGCCTTATGGCAACCTCACCTCGGCGGGTCAAGCTGCATCAGGCGTTGCGGCGCACAAAGCTTTTTAGGTCTATGATGCTGATAGTGCGTAAAGCTAGGACAGAAACACCATAAACGGCAACGCCTGTAAGGATTAAAAGAGCCAAACCAATGAGGCGGTTGGTTCCCATTTCGACAAACATTTTATCAATCATTCCGCTAACGAAATAAAGTGTCACCGCCATTATCATGGTAGCTAGTAGGCACTTGCTCAGGCGCACGATTGTTTGTCTTTCAAGTGTCAGATGTCCTCGGCGTTTCAGGCCCCAATAAAGCAAGCCGGCATTGACCCACGCCGCAATAGCAGTGCCTGCAGCTAGGCCAACATGGGCATAATGCTGGATCAGAATTAGGTTAAGCGCTGTGTTGATCACAAGCGATATTATGGCAAACCGCACGGGTGTTTTGGTGTCTTTGCGCGCAAAATACCCCGGCGTTAAAGCTTTGGAGATGACATAGGCAGGCAGTCCTGCCGCATAGACCATCAATGCCGCAGCGCTGGCATTCACATCGGCACTGCTGAAAGCCTCACTTTCAAACAGAGTTGCGAGGATTGGCCCGGAAATAAGCATGAAGGCGGCGGCGGCAGGCAGTGTCAGAAACAGTGAGAATTCCAAGGCCCGGTTTTGTTGCGCATTGGCCGCGGTGTAATCTTTTGCCGACAAGAGGCGAGAAATGCTTGGCAGCAGCACGGTGCCCACTGCAATACCAATAACGCCTAAGGGTAATTGTGCTAAACGGTCGGCAAAAAACAGCCAACTGACAGACCCTTCTGGCAACATACGGGCGGCGATTAATACATCGATCAGCAAGTTGATTTGGGTGACACCTGCACCAACAGCAGCGGGTGCTATTATTCGCATAAACTCTTTCACATCCTCGCTGACCCGAGGTTTGGGCAAGGAGATGCGTAAGCCCGAGCGCCTTACTGCGGCATAAAGCCAAACCAGTTGCACGACCCCGGATACGGATACAGAGATGGCTAAAGCTTGGGCTGCTTCTTTTTCGTTGTTTCCAAACAGTATAATTGCGGCGATCATACAGATGTTTAGAATAATGGGTGCAAAGGCAGCGGCTGAAAAGCGCCCAAAGGCATTCAACATGCCACCAAAAAATGAGACCAGCGAAATTAGAGTTAGGTACGGGAACATGTAGCGCCCAAGCTCGACAACAAAGTCGAACTTTTCAGGGTTTTCATTCTCCCAGCCAGTTAAGCCTGTCATGATGGGCACCATGGCGGCTTCCATAATGATAAGGAAAATCAACAGAATAGGGAAAAGCCAGCCAAGTATATTACTGGCAAAGGCTTCTGCGGCTTTCTGGCTTTCCGGTGTTATGTTTTTACCGAGGGCACGGGAAAAAAGGGGCACAAAACCAACAGCAAAGGCTCCTTCTGCAAAGAGCCGTCTGAAAAAATTAGGGAGCTTGAAGGCAATAAAAAAGGCGTCTGATGCCATGCCAACGCCAATGTAGCGGGCCATCAGCAAATCGCGCATAAAACCAAAAATGCGGCTTAATAAAGTGAACCCACCTACTGTTGATATGTTTTTCAACATGCTCATGCAGATTTTTCAGCTTGTTTTGCTTTGGCTGGCTTCTTCTTTTCCACGCTGTCGGTCTCTTCACTTTTGCGCTTGCCAAATATAGCTTCGCCACGGGAGGCTTTTAGCAATTTGTCTTCAATATTTCTGAGGCGCACCTTGTTGGTAATTTTTTGGCCTATAAGGTCGCGGATATAGAAAACATCGACAGCCCGCTCGCCGATTGTTGAAACATGGGCTGAAAGGATCGAAAGTTTGAGGCCATAGAGCGCGTAGGCTAAATCATAAAGTAGCCCCGGGCGATCTTTTGCATTTACTTCAATCACAGTTGACCAGTTAGAGGCTTTGTTATCAACAAGCACCATGGGTTCTACTTTAAAGGCATCATCTTTATTGCCATACACACGTTTATGTTTGAGGCGTTCTTTGGGGCGCATACTACCGTGCAGAGTTTGTAGAATGGTTTCCTCAAGTGTATCAAGCTGGTGGCGGCTGTCAAAGGCGTGGCCTTCCAAGTCTTGCACTGTGAAGTTATCCAGCGCCATGCCATCGCGCGTTGTATGGATTTTGGCTCCCATAATTGTGGCGCCGCCAATACCAAGCGCGCCTACAATACGGGCGAACATACCGGGGTGGTCTTCTGCGTATACGGCCACATTTGTCATATCTTGAAAAATTTCCACTCGGGCGGTCACGCCAAGCAGCTCTTTTTTGCTATCCATACGGCGTATTAGGTGCGCGTTTTGCACCAGAGTATCCGGGTCTTCTGCAATCCAGTAGGCATCATTCAGACGTTTGAAATGTTGAGCCGTTTCTGTTTCATCCCAGTCTGTAAGCTTGGCTGTTAATGCCTCTTTTTTGGCTTGTACGCGCTCGCTGCGGCCACGAGTGGCATGGCCAGCCAGCAAAACCTCTTCAGCACTACGATATAATTCTCGCAGCAGTTGGCCTTTCCAGCCGTTCCAAATATTTGGCCCGACAGCGCGGATGTCCACGACTGTTAGAATTAAGAGCAAACGCAGGCGTTCGGGGCTTTTTACGATTTCGCAGAAGTCCAATATGGTTTTATGGTCAGACAGGTCACGTTTAAAGGCCACGTTGCTCATCAACAAGTGCCAGCGCACCAGCCAAGCTACTGTCTCGGTTTCTGCGGGCGATAAGCCAAACCTTGGGCATAATTCTTCTGCAACTTCAGCTCCTAAAGCCGAGTGGTCTCCACCGCGCCCCTTGGCAATATCATGCAGCAAAACAGCCACATACAACACATTGCGAGAATTGATTTTTTGAATAATTTTTGAGGCTAAGGGATGGTCCTCTGCAAGAAGGCCTGCTTCGATTTTAGAAACCAGCCCAATGGCTTGTATCGTATGCTCATCCACTGTGAAATGGTGGTACATATCATACTGCATTTGGGCGACGACACGGCCAAAATCGGGGATGAACTTACCAAAAACTCCGGCTTCATTCATACGGCGCAAGTTTGTTTCACCCTCTCGGGGTGAGGTTAGAACGTCCAGAAAATCCCTGTTTGCGGCTTCATTGTTACGAACCTTGCGTCCAATGCGGCTTAAATTCCCTTTCATCAGACGCAGTGCATCTGGGTGGATATCTAATCCGTTTTGGTCTGCCACTAGAAAGATTTTGACCATCAATGCAGGGTCGTTTTTAAAGTCGTCTTCATTAACAACAGTCAGTCGGGCGCGTTCAACAGCAAACTGCTTAAGTTTTTTAGTGCGCCTAAAGCGGGAAAAGAATGTTTTCTGTTGCCGGGCTTCTAGCACCGCGCAGAAAATGCGAGTTAAGTCCCCAACTTGCTTGGCCACAATAAAATAATGCTTCATAAAGCGTTCAACGCCGCTTAAGCCGGGGTGGTCTTTATAGTGCAACACGTCAGAAAGTTGTCGCTGCATATCAAACGTTAAACGCTCTTCTGCTCTGTTTGCAAGAAAGTGCAGGGCAACTCGAACAGTCCACAGAAAAGATTCGGCTTTGCGAAACTGGCGGTTTTCTGTATCTGTGAGCATATCAGGGTCAATGGCTGTAGCGCGCACCACACCATAGAGGTAGCGAGCAATCCACCACATGGTTTGCAAGTCGCGCAGGCCGCCTTTGCCGTCTTTGATGTTAGGCTCCACCACATAGCGGCTATCGCCCAGTTTCTTATGGCGATTATCGCGTTCCTGCAATTTTTGCTCAACAAAATCAGACCCCGTATTAGACACAACGCGCCGAATAAATTTTTTCTCGGCCTGACGGTACAGGGCTTCATCTCCCCATAGAAAACGGGATTCTAGCAAGGCTGTGCGAATGGAAAGGTCTTCTTTGGCAAGCTTGACACATTCGTCGGGGGTGCGTGTGGCGTGGCCTACTTTTAGCCCTAAATCCCATAACACATAGAGCATATACTCTACTGCACTTTCAGCCCAAGGTGTTGATTTATAGGGGGTTAAAAACAGTAGATCGATGTCTGAATAGGGGGCAAGTTCTCCCCGGCCATACCCTCCTGTGGCCACAAGGGAAAGCCTCTCGCTGGTGGTGGGGTTGGGCAAAGGGTAGACTTTTTCGGTTACAAAATCGAACAAGGTCCGCAGCAGTTGGTCAAGCACATATGATAAGGCGCGTGAGCATGTGTGGCCCTTGTCCCCGTCATCAAAAAACCGGCGCTTCACTTCGTTCCAGCCGTCCTGATGGGCTTCTTTCAGAATTGTTACGAGCGCGGGCTGCCATTGGTTTTGCGGCGTCGTTTCCGCCAAGTCGTTCAGCGCAACGATCAATTTTTTGCGGTTTATCAAAGCAAGGCGGTTTTTTATCTGGCTCATAAGTTTCGTGTTCCAATTGGGGGCTTGGATATTTAGGTGTTAGGCATGGCATTTTTTAGAGCATAGAGTAGCTCAAGGGCTTCTCGGGGGGAAAGCTCATCAGGTTTAATGTCAGCCAGCAGCGCTTCTACAGCAGAAGCCTCGGCTTCAATCGGGGCAGAAGTAGGGCGGGCTGAATTTTGAAACAGCGGTAAATCGTTAATCAACCCTTCGGTTTTATTGCCGTCTTCGCTATTTTCCAAATGGTCAAGGACTTGCCGCGCTCGGTTAATGACGGCTTGGGGCAGGCCAGCCAATTTTGCTACCTGAATACCATATGACCTGTCAGCCGCCCCAGCCGTTACTTCATGTAAGAAGACAACTTCGCCTTTCCATTCCCGCACTTTCATGGAGCGGAGAGAAACAGCATCAAGCGTTTGCTTCAAGGCGGTAAGCTCATGATAGTGGGTGGCGAATAGCGCCCGTGACTGGTTTATATTATGCAGGTTTTCCACAGCCGCCCATGCAATGGAAAGGCCGTCATAGGTGGCAGTGCCACGGCCAATTTCGTCCAGTATCACCAAGGAGCGAGGCCCTGCTTGGTTTAGGATTGCCGCCGTTTCTACCATTTCAACCATGAAGGTTGACCGTCCGTGGGCTAAATCATCAGAGGCCCCAACGCGGCTAAAAAGCCGATCAACAGTGCCAATATGGGCTGTGTCGGCAGGGACAAAAGCCCCCATTTGGGCTAATATCGCTATCAAGGCATTTTGCCGAAGAAAAGTACTTTTACCCGCCATGTTGGGGCCGGTGATAAGCCATAACCTGTCGTCTGGCGCAAGATTACAGTCATTTGTAACAAAGGGTTTATTATCGTTGGCCTTTAGGGCTTTTTCAACAATAGGGTGCCGCCCCCCTTTGATGTCAAAGGAAAGGCTATCGTCAATCTCCGGGCGTACATGGCGCTCTTCGTCTGCGAGCACAGCGTGCGCTGTAGAAACATCAAACATTGCAAGTGCGTCAGCAGCCAGTGAAATGGGCCCGGCAGATTGCATAACGGTACCGATCAGTTCCTTAAAAATTTCATTTTCAAGGGCTAAGGCCCGGTCTCCCGCTTCGGATATTTTCCCTGCTAGTTTGGAAAGTTCAGTTGTGGAAAAGCGCACTGCGCTTGCCAGTGTTTGCCTGTGAATGAAAGTTTCATTAAGCGGTGGCGTAAACAACAGTTCGGCATTCTTGGCAGATAAGTCCACATGATAGCCCAACACATTATTATGTTTGATTTTGAGGGCAGAAATACCTGTTAGCTGTTTATAATCCCCTTCAAGCTGGGCAATCAATTGGCGGCTATGATCTTTTAGGGTTCGGTACTCATCCAATGCAGGATTGTAGCCTTCTGCAATATAGCCACCATCGCGGGTAATTAGGGGTGGTTCTTCAATGATTGCCTTAGTTAGGGTGCTAATTAAAGCGTCATGTTCGCCAAGGTCTTCGTGGCCATGGACAATCATCACCGGCACTTTTTCTAAGATGCCTTCTGGGCCTTCCAGCAGTTTTTGTGTCGTGCCCGCAGCCTTTAAGCCTTCCCGAACAGCGCTTAAATCTCGGGGGCCGCCCCGGTCCAGCGACAGGCGCGCAAAGGCGCGTTCCATATCAGGCGCGCTTTTTAATGTGTCACGAATATCAGAACGCAATGGCGGACGATCATGCATATAGCTGACACAGTCCAGCCTTTCGTTGATGCGCACCGGGTCTGTCAGCGGGGCCGAAAGTCGTTTGGCAAGAAGTCTGGCCCCCGCGCCTGTGACAGTACGGTCTATGGTTGATAGAAGGCTACCACTTGTTTCACCGATTTGGGTTTTTATCAGTTCAAGGCTACGGCGTGTGGCAGCATCAATCATCATGGTGCTGTCTGTTGATAAGCGGCGCGGTGGGTAAAGGCGGGGTAAATTGCCTTTTTGCGTGTCTTCCAGATAGTCCATTAGCGCCCCAGCGGCGGCTAGGTCTGCCCGGCTAAAGGCCGCAAAGCCATCCAGCGTCGATACATCAAAAATTTCCTGAAGGCGGCGCATACCATAAGCGCTGTCAAACCTATGGTTCTCCATAAGGCTGATGTTGTTGCGCCAGTCAAATAACCCAGCAGACATTTTTTCATCTGCCATAATATCGTTTGGCACAAGTAATTCACCGGGCTGTAGGCGCGCCAAATCCGCATCAAGTCGCCCTACCTTTGTGGGTAATATGAAAAA
>JAESQS010000182.1 GCA_016765035.1 Kordiimonadaceae bacterium
AGGAAATATCCTGCGCCTTTTTGCATGCTCATTCAGCCTTAGTGGATCAGGCTGTTAGCCGTTTAGTCGCATATTCAAATATGAATTTACGGATTTCATCAACGGGTTTAGCTCACTTTCGAAGAAGTGATTAGCGCCCTTAATGATGTCATGCTGAATTTCGATAGCTTTTTGGGTTTTTAATTTCTCAACAAGCTTATGGATCGAAATGGGTGTCACAAGATCATCATTGTCAGCCTGCACAATAAGCCCAGAGGATGGGCAGGGTGCAAGGAATGAAAAATCATAGAGGTTTGCTGGTGGCGCAATTGAAAGGAAGCCTTGAATTTCAGGGCGACGCATCAAAAGCTGCATACCGATCCAGGCACCGAAAGAAAAGCCTGCAACCCAAGAGCCAGTGGCATTTGGGTTTAAAGATTGTAAATAGTCCAGCGCAGAGGCTGCATCTGAAAGTTCGCCGATGCCATTGTCAAATTCGCCTTGAGACCGACCAACACCCCGAAAGTTGATGCGCAGTGTCGCAAAACCACGGTGGGCGAAAGTATGGTACAAATAATAGGCAACTTTATTATCCATGGTGCCGCCATATTGTGGGTGCGGATGCAGGATAGGGCAACAGGAGACGTATCAGATTTACCAGGCTGGTAACGGCCCTCAAGGCGGCCGGCCGGGCCGTTGAAAATAATTTCAGGCATAAAGGTGTTCTTTTTTGGTACTGTAATGGCACTATTGTTTAACCAGCGTGGTCGCACAAACACTTAGATTTTGCAATGAAATAGCGTATTTTTTCGGTGTTTTGCAAGGAAACTAAGCGTGGACACAAAAAAATAAAATTGAATCACACAAAAAATACTCTTATGTCAGCTTTATGAAAACAAAGATTTACATGGATTATAACGCAACGTGCCCGATTCGGCCTGCTGTTATCGACGTTGTCGCTGCGGCGATGGCCACTGTAGGCAATCCATCCTCGGTGCATAGCGCCGGGCGTGCCGCAAAGACGGTTATGGATGAAGCGCGCACCAAAGTGGCAGCACTGGCAGGTTGTCGGCCACGTGATGTTGTTTTTTGCTCAGGTGGCACGGAAGCGAATAATCTGGTTGTGCGCGGGTGTGGTGCAGCCAGCCTGATTATTTCAGAGACAGAGCATCCAAGTGTGCTTGCCTCGGCCGAGGCCGCAGGCTTGCCTGTTTATAAAGTGGGCGTAGATGCTAACGGGCTTGTAGATTTAGCATCGCTCCGGCAGCTTTTGCAGGAGGCAGCGGCTCCCGCACTTGTATCTGTCATGTTTGCCAACAATGAAACCGGCGTTATGCAGCCCGTTTCAGAAGTGGCCGTGCTTGCAAAAGAGTTTGGCGCAAAATTTCATACGGATGCTATTCAATGTGCAGGAAAAACGCCTCTTGATCTAGCAACTATTGGGGCTGATTATCTAACACTCTCCAGCCATAAAATTGGGGGGCCGCAAGGCGTTGGGGCTGTGGTTATGACACCAACTGCATCCCTGAAGGCCCTGACCGTTGGCGGCGGGCAGGAGCTTGGCAGACGGTCAGGCACGGAAAATGTTGCAGGTGTTGCAGGCTTTGGTGTGGCGGCATTTGATGCTTTAGTTGCTGTAGGCAATACACATGGCATTCAGGCAATGCGGGATCATTTAGAGAAATCTATTAAAGCTCTTAGCAGCTCAGTGGTGATTGCTGGTGAAAACACCGACCGACTTCCTAATACAAGCTGTATTGCCATGCCAAATGTTAAAGGCGAAACACAAGTGATGCATTTTGATTTGGCAGGCATTTGCCTTTCCTCTGGGTCTGCCTGTTCATCAGGTAAAGTGAAACTATCTCATGTATTAACGGCCATGGGGTATGATGAACCTGTTGCAGAAAACTCTATCAGAGTGTCGCTGGGGTACCAGACGCAGCAGTCTGATATTGATGCTTTCATTGAGGCATGGCAGGCTCTTTATGTGCGCACATCTTCGAAAGGGGCAGCATGAAAACCCCGGTTTACCTAGATAATCAAGCGACGACGCCTTTGGATGAGCGTGTGCTTGAAACCATGATGCCCTATTTAACGAGCAAATTTGGCAACCCCCATTCCAGCACCCACAGTTTTGGTTGGGAGGCTGATGCGGCGCTTGATATTGCGCGCGAGCAAGTGGCGGGTGTCCTTAATGCCAAAGCAGAGGAAATTATTTTCACATCAGGCGCAACTGAAGCCAATAATATGGTGATAAAAGGCGTGATGGATATATGGGGCAAGAAGCGCCCTAATCTGGTTACTGTCGCCACTGAGCATAAATGCGTGCTTGAGGCAGCGCTTTATTGTGAACGGTTGGGCTTCGGCCTTACAATATTGCCTGTAGCACCGGATGGCTTGTTGGATTTGGCAGAGCTTGAAGAGGCTGTAACCGAAGAGACAGCGCTTGTGTCTGTTATGGCGGTTAATAATGAAATTGGCGTTATCCAGCCACTTGAAGACATTGGCCAGATTGCCAAGGCGAAAGGGGCTTTGTTTCATACAGATGCGGCGCAAGCCTTTGGTAAAATTCCGCTGGATGTAGACGCTATGCAGCTTGATTTTCTAAGTATCTCAGGCCACAAATTTTATGGCCCGAAAGGCGTTGGCGCACTCTATAAAAGGGCAGGGCGCAAGACGACCCTTTCACCCCATACATCGGGTGGTAGCCAGGAAAATGGCTTACGTGCTGGCACGCAGGCCCCTGCGCTTGTTGCGGGTATGGGCGCGGCGGCTGAAATTGCTGGCAATGAAATGGCACAGGAAGCAGGCCGGGTGTCGGCGCTAATGAACCGTTTTGTTAAAATGCTGGAAGAAAATACGCAGGGCATCTTGATAAATGGCGACATTGAGAAGCGTTGGATGGGCAATATAAATGTTAGTTTCCCCGGAATTGATGGTGACTTGCTTATGGCGAATATTCGCAATTTAGCGGTTTCCAGTGGCTCTGCTTGCGCCTCTTCCACCGTGGGGCACAGTTATGTGCTTGAGGCAATAGGCCGAACTGCTGATGAGGCAAAATCCTCGCTGCGCCTTGGGTTTGGGCGCTTCACTACAGATGAAGAAGTTGATTTTGCAGCCAATGAATTGATTACCGCAGTTAAAAACCTTGGGGGTATCAAGTCTTGAGTATTGTGAAGTTTCAGTTTGTACGGCCTGATGGTTCAATTGTGGATGTAGAGACTGAAAGTGGTGTTTCTGTGCTGCAAGTGGCGCAGGAGCAAGGGCTGGATATTGAAGGCGCGTGCGAAGGCAATATGGCCTGTTCTACATGCCATGTGATTGTGGATAAAGAGCATTTTAAAGCGCTTGATGCCGCCTGTATGGACGAGGAAGAAATGCTTGATTTGGCTGTAGGCCTAAAGCCAACATCGCGGCTGGGCTGCCAAATTACAGTGAATGCCAAGCTGGAAGGGGCAATGCTCGAGATCCCAAAAACCAGCAGGAATATGCTTGGGCTTTAAGGGGTGTTAGCTAGAGTATATCCGCCTTAAATAGAGGCTGATCCGCCCACTCCGCATTTAACTCTCTGGCTAAACCACCCCACAGTATATCCTAGCGGGTGGTTGGGTAGGGGGAGCGGGCCGGTGATGCAATAGTAAACCAGATATTCTCTAACGAAAACGAATAGGCTCCTGCCTCCGAAATGGTGTTTTCTAATCATCAAACCGTTCGGGCAGGTGGTCATCAACAGCCAAGTCTGAGAAGCGCGTAAATTCTTTTTCGAACGCAAGCTGGATGGTGCCGACAGGCCCGTGTCGCTGCTTGCCGATGATAAGTTCTGCTTTACCGTATAAGGCTGACATTTGGGCTTGCCACTCGGTATGCTTGACTTGATCACCTTCGGAAGGCTGTTCTTTTTCCATGTAATATTCTTCACGGAACACAAACATAACCATATCCGCATCTTGCTCAATAGAGCCGGATTCGCGGAGATCTGACAGCATTGGGCGTTTATTCTCTCGCTGTTCCACTTGCCGGCTAAGCTGTGATAGAGCAATGACAGGAATATGAAGTTCTTTGGCTAACCCTTTGAGGCCACGGGTAATTTCAGAAATTTCCTGCACACGGTTTTCAGAGCCGCCGGGTTTATTGCTGCCTCTTAAAAGCTGGAGGTAATCGACAACGATGAGCCCAAGATTATGTTGGCGCTTTAGGCGGCGTGAGCGTGTGCGCAAACTTGCAATAGTAAGGGCTGGCGTATCGTCAATAAAAAGAGGTACATCCTCCAGCGATACTGCAGCACGGGCAATGGCTTCAAATTCTGCTTCATTCAGCTTTCCTTGCCGCATGGGATGGGACTGAATAGGGTTAGGGCCATCGTGGAAACGGTTTGCAATGTCCGACAAGATACGTGCTGCAAGCTGGTCAGCAGACATCTCTAAGCTAAAAAAGCAAACAACAGCGCCTTTGGAACGCTCCATATCAACGCCTGCTATACGGTCTTGTGCATAACGTTCTGCGGCATTGAAGGCAATGTTAGTTGCTAGGGCAGTTTTACCCATGGCCGGGCGGCCAGCGAGGATCATAAGGTCACTGTTATGCAGGCCACCAATTTTGTCATTCAGGCGCGCTAGGCCGGTGGTAATACCAGAAAGACTGTCAGGGTCTTTATAGGCGTTTTCAATATTTTCAACGGCTGTGCGGAGCGCTTTGGAAAAAGTTTGCGCGCCGGTTTCTGCTTGGCCAATCTCTGCTAGATCAAATAGTTGTTTTTCTGCCTCTGAAATTTGCTCAGTGGCTTCGGCGTCTATTTCAGATTCGTAGGCTTCATTAACAATCTGCTCACCAATTTGAATGAGCGCTCGCCTTGTTGCCAAATCATAAATAGTCCGGCCATAATCTTCGGCATTGATGATTGTGGCGGCAGAGGCCGCTAGGCGCACCAGATATTTTGCGCCACCAACATCTTGTAATGCTTCGTCATTTTCAAAGTAGGGCTTCAATTTTACCGGGTCAGCAATCTGGTTTTTATCCAGCAATTTCAGCACAGATTCATAAATGCGCGCATGGACAGGCTCATAGAAATGTTCAGCCATCAAGAAGCCTTGCACTTTTTGCGCGGCTTCATTGTTAACCAGTATGGAGCCTAAAAGGGCTTGTTCTGCTTCAAGGTTATGGGGTGGTTGCCTATAGCCTAACTCTGTTGCGTCATCGTTGGCTGGCTCTTGGTTGATCAGTTCCACACTAAATACCTTCAAAGAATACCCGACACCGGATTGTGGGCAGCAAGACAAGCATAGGGGAGGTGGCGGGGCGAGGCATTATAAAATTTGAAGTTTGACCCATTATTTTGTCCACAGGGGGATAACTATGGGGATAAGTATTTCAGGCCATGGCCCTATGGTTGCCAAAGGGCACTAAAAAAGGCGGCATAAATGCCGCCTTTTAAATTAGTTTGTATGAAACTTAAGCTTCAGTAGTTTCTTCTACTTCAGCAGTTTCTTCACTAGCTTCTGCTTCAACAGCTACTTCTTCTGATGCTTCTTCGTCAGCAACTTCAGCAATGAACTCGTTGTCAGCGTCGAAATCTTCGTTTGCTTCTGTGCTCACTACAATTGAACCAGTTTCAAACTGAACGACAGCTTCTTCATCTGAACGAGCGATGTTGATAACAACAGTTTCAGAAACTTCAGGGTGCAGACGAATAACAACGTCATGCAGGCCAAGTGTTTTGATGGCGCGGTCAAGTACAACTTGTGACCGGTTCAGTTTAACACCAGCTTCTGTTACAGCGTCAGAAATGTCGCGGCTAGATACGGAACCATATAGTTGGCCGCCTTCACCAGCAGCACGAACCATAACAACTTTTACATCAGTCATGGTTGCTGCAACAGTTTCAGCTTCTGATTTACGCTCTAGATTGTCTGCTTCCAGACGTGTGCGGTCTGCTTCAAATACTGCGCGATTGCCTTCAGTAGCTCGTAGAGCTTTCTTTGTTGGCAAAAGGAAGTTGCGGGCAAACCCGTCTTTAACACGTACAACATCGCCCATTTGGCCGAGTTTATTTACGCGTTCCAGTAGGATGACTTCCATTTCTTGTCTCCTTGAGGTTTGCG
>JAESQS010000183.1 GCA_016765035.1 Kordiimonadaceae bacterium
CTTATTTGAAGGTAAAGCCACCTGTATTGACTGGGCCGGTGCCCAGCGCTGGCTTTATGGTGATTATGCGTTAGAGGCGCTAGAGCCCATTGCGGCAGCGGCCGGTGGCCATGTATGCCTGTTTAAGGGCGGTGATAGGCACGGGGAAGTCCGGCAAACACTGGAGCCAGTACAGCAACAGATGCAACTGAGATTAAAAAAGGCATTTGACCCCAGCGGTATCCTAAACCCCGGTCGATTATACGGGTGGATGTAACATAGTATGAAAACCGACATATCAGAAAAATACGCTTCTAACCCTCAAGTAAAGGAAGCAGAATCTATTATAAGGTCCTGTGTTCATTGTGGTTTTTGTAATGCCACATGCCCTACCTATCAAGAGTTACACGACGAACGTGATGGACCCCGTGGCCGCATTTACATGATTAAAAAAATGCTGGAAGGCGGTGCCGTTTCAGAAAATACGCGGGTACATTTAGACCGCTGCCTAACGTGTAGAAGCTGCGAAACCACCTGCCCCAGCGGCGTGAAATACGGTCGGTTACTCGATATTACCCGCGGGCTGTTGGAACGGGAAATGCCGCGCCCGAAAATAGCTGCGTTCAAACGCTGGTTAATACGAGCTATTCTTCCCTCTCCAGTCTTATTTTCTAGTTTGCTGATTTGCGGTCGTGTGGTCAGGCCATTATTACCCGCCGCATTGAAACGTAAAGTTCCACTACGCCAGCCTTATTCACCAGCGCGCATTGAAACCCATAAGCGCACAATGCTGTTGCTAGAATCTTGTGGGCAATCAAACACCACACCCGCAACAAATGCTGCCGCAACCCGTGTTCTGTCTGCACTTGGCATATCTTTGGTATCAGCCCAGAAAGCTGGATGTTGCGGCGCTGTGGACTATCATTTAGGGGCTCATGCCAAGGGCCTACGCCGTATGCGACATAATATTGATGCATGGTGGCCTGAGGTTGAAAATGGCTGTGAAGCCATCGTTGTTACGGCATCAGGCTGTGGGCCTATGGTGCAAGACTATGGGCATTTGTTGCAGGACGACCCCTTTTACGCTGCTAAGGCAACGCAGGTTTCCGCCCTTGCCAAAGATTTGAGCGAAGTAGTGCTGGACGAAGACTTGTCAGCCTTAAACATCAAAGCCCCGAAAGAGAAAATTGCCCTTCATATACCCTGCACATTGCAGCACGGCATGGGCCTGCCAGATACTGTTAAAACTATTTTTCAGCAGGCGGGCTTTATTTTGGCGAAAACCAAAGAAAGCCACTTGTGCTGTGGATCTGCAGGCACCTATAGCTTACTTGAACCCGCCCTTAGTAAGCGTTTACTGGTTCGAAAAGTGGGTGCCTTAACTGCGGATAATCCCGATAAAATTGCGACGGCCAACATTGGCTGCCAACTTCATATACAATCTGGGTGCCAAACGCCCGTCCATCACTGGATTGATCTGTTAGACCAAGCCATAAGCGACACTTAGGGCATTTACGGTTTAATTGTTAGTTTGAGCGTGCTTTACCGCGCAGAAAATAAACTAGAGCAGGAAAGCGAATAGCCTTCTGTGCTGCCCAGTGTCTGTCTGTGGCGATAATATCAGCACCCCTTCCAACGATAGCTAAATATTGGCTGTCATTGCCAGACAGCATTATCTGATGGTCAAGTGAGGTATCATCAAAGCCAAGCGTGCCTTGCATAACCATAATGCCGTTATTGTGCAGCATCCTATACACGGCAGGGTCTAGCAACCTGCGCCCAGCCCAAGCAACCACGCGGTTAAGCGGTATGCCTGCATTTTTCACTGTTTGTAATTCACTTGTGCTGCGTATACGCACAGAGAGCATCATCTGTGGTGCTATGCGGTTAAAGGTGACAGCCTGTTTAACCGAGTATGTGATAGCCATAACATGATCAAGTGTATCTGTTTTGCGAACTAGGTCCATAACAAGGGAAAAGTCTGTGCCCCTTTTAATATCCAGATTGAGGATAGCCCTGCCCTTAGCCCACATCAGCGCATCACTAAGGCGCGGAATTCTGAAGGGTGTCACCTTGCCGCTTTTATCCCGTAGATTGAGGCTTTTAGCTGTTTGCCACGTTGTATCATGCAGTTGCCCTGTGCCTGTCGTTGTACGGTCCAGCGTATAATCATGCATTAGCACGATTGTGCCATCCTGGAGCGTTGCTACGTCTACCTCTAATATCGCCGGGCCATATTTTGTTGCATTTTCGAGGGTTTCCAGCGCGTTTTCTGGGTATCCCGGCATTGGTCCGCCCCTGTGGGGACTAACCATAGGTACGCGGCTTGGGCTCCAGCGCAGTAGGTCTTTAAGATGCCCTTTAGGAACTGCGATATGAAACCGGGTAGGCTCATCAATGTTAGGGTAAATTTCTGCGGATGCACCGCTGAAAGGCGCACATACGCATACTAAAGAAAATAAACCGAGAAGTATGGACCTAAACATGAGGGGCTTTCCTGTTACAGAGGTCTTTTCAATCAGCCGTGTTTATTTGTCGGTGTTAAGGGCAAGCGCATTTAACACAAGGGTAACGACACTGCGCTTTGCTTCTGCAAACTGCTGCGCATCGAGAGGCGCACCGTTATTAATGACATTAATCTGTGCTTCAAAATCTGCATAATGCTGGGTTGTGCCCCAGATTAAATAAAACAGGTGACGCGCATTAATAGCAGCCATCTTTCCTTCAGCCACCCAGCGGTTGATAACCAGCTCACGGCTTTCAAGCCATGGCTTAACGCGTTGCACTAGGTAATCCTTCAAAAAAGGCGCACCGCTTGCTATTTCAATGGCCCAGAGGCGTGACCCATTTGGGCGAGCTCTCGATAGTTCCATCTTTGAAATAATATAGCTTTCAATTGCTTCCCGGGGGTTGTCGGTTTGGTCGAATGTATCTGCTGCGTGTAGCCACATTGAGCAAACACTTTCAATAACCTGCCGGTACAGGTCTTCTTTCGTGCCAAAATAATAATATATGTTGGGCTTAGGTACACCAGCGCGCTCGGCTATCAGGCCAACACTTGCGCCTTTAAAACCTTTTTCCGCGAAAACAGTCTCTGCCGCAACGAGAATTTTTGCAACATTTTCACGCCGTATACTGGATTTATGCGCAGTGTCTTCCGGTGTTTTTTTTGTCACTAGGTCCCTCCCCGATCCGCTTTTACGCGTCTTGGGTCTAAAAATCTACACCTTAAGGTTAAAAAAGAAACGCCCGGGAGATAGCCCCCGGGCGCTATATCTAGCTAAGCTATAAGCTTAGAATTTATATTTAACACCAACCTGAACGCGCCATAGAGTGTCGTTTAGGTCTTGTGCGATTTGGATAACTGAATCCGCACCGTTAAAGTTACTATATACATACTGGCCATCTACGATAGAGGCAGCAACCACTGGCAGTGCACCATTCACATCACCTGGACGTACATAGTCTTTCTTACCAGCGCTACTGTCTACGAAGTTCAAGAAGTTTTCAAAGTTAACAAACACTTCGAAGCCATCATTTCCGAAGAAACCAGGAAGCTCTTGTGAGAACCGTAGATCTAGATCAGATGCCCATGGGTCAGAAAAACCGCCCCTTGGTGCAATTTCACCAGCATATTCATCAAGACCTGAACTTGCTAGGAAAGCAAAGAATGCATCTTGGTCAATACCACTTGTATCAGCTAGTGGATCATTAGGACCAGTAGGTACATACAGCTGACTACGAGCTTCGCGGTCACTATCACCAAACGCACCGTTTGAAGTGTTTGCATCAAACACATACGAAAGGGCAGTACCTGAACGCACCCGGTAGAATGCAGAAACAGTCGTTGCCAACCCATCCCAGAACTCATTCCGGTATGTCAATCCAAGCGTAATATTGTGCTTGTTGTTGAAGGTCGCTTGACCAAGGTTACCATTGTTGAAGTCATCAGTTACAACTTCTTCAAAGTTAGAACCTGCTGTACTAGATCCACCAGGGTTACCAACAATATTGTCAGAGAAGGCATACCCTGTACGAACATCAAGGGTAGCTGTTTCAGAAAGTTCAAAACGCTTAGAGAACTGCGCTGCGAAGCTTTTTGAGCTACCGCCGCCATTCACAGCGTTCGTAATCAGAATATTCTGGTTACCACTGCTTGGAGGAGAGCTAGAGATACATTCGTCAGTTACGCCAGTGAAGCCTTCTCTAATGCCTGCAAATGTTGCGTTACACCCTGCAAGTCGTGGGTCAACCTGAACATAGATTGGACGACCATCAGGAGCAGTTTCACCAGAACGGGTCAGTGACAAATCAACAAAGTCATAGGCGTTAACATTGTTAGCATAGATAAAGTCAAACTGAACTGTCCAGTTATCGAAGAAATCAATGCCTGTATCTTGCGTATAATGCTGAATGCCAAGGCTTAGGCGGTTCACTTTAGATTGCTTCAAGTTAGGATCTGTTGCAGCAACAGCGCCTTCGTTGCCAAGCGCCTGATTTTGAGCGCCTTGAATAACACACTGTGGAATGCCGTTGAAGCCACCGTCCAGAACGTTAAGGACAGACGGATCACAAAGGCCATCAGCTAATGCATCCCCTACACCAAGTGCGCCACCGAAGTTTTGAAATGCATTTGCAAACCATACGGTTGGATCACCACCCGAGAATGTTGCAAACCCAGCTGTAATTGTTGTTTCACCAAATTGCTCAGGCAAATTATAAACAAGACCAATACGTGGCTGGAATGCACTCAAGCCGTCATAGGCTTGAACATTGTCAAAACCAAATTTGGCATTGAATACTGGGTTTGAAATTGGGTTATCATCAGATTTATAGAAATCATAACGAAGGCCACCAGTAAGAAGCAGGTTATCGCTAAACTGCCATTCATCCTGAATGTAAAGTGTGTGCACTGTACGCTTAAACGCTGCAGCAGCATCTACGATGTCACCTGAGAAGGAAGCGCCAATCCGGATATTCCGAGCAGCCCCGGCTTCTAGATCATCAATGCTATTGAAGAAGATAGTCCCTGTTGCGTTAATAGCAAACAAGTTGAACACATCTAGGCTATCAAGTTCATATCCAACTGTCACAGTATGGTCACCAGTCACATAGTCAGCTTTCGCTTTAAACTGGTCTACTGTTGTATCAAGTTGGTTCGCACTCCGGAAAATACCAGGGCCTGAAGCAAAGTCTTGTGCAAAAAATTCGTTCGCAAAGGATGCGCCGATAGCGATACGAGGAACATTTGTTTCCTGACGCTCACCACCAAGGATGGGGCCTTGGCTATCGTTTACTACGTTACGTGAAGCGCGAATTTCTGTGGAGAGATTGTCGCTCCAGTCAGAAAGCAATGCCAAACGGTAAACGTTGGAAACAGAACCCCGTGTTTGGAAGTTATCTTCAAACGTAAACTCACCACGGCCTGAATTAATGGCATCACCAAGAACACGGTCTTCTTCAAGGCGAGAGTAAGATGCCTCAAGTTTATGGTTATCAGTGATCTGCCAGTCAATACGACCAAAATAACGAAGACTTGTATTTGGAAGAGTACGAACAATAGCACCAACATCACGGCCATAGCTGCCTGATAAAATGTCACGGATACGTTCTGCTTCATCCTGTGTAACGCCAGTTTCAACGTTAAAGCCACCACCGATTGGGCCTTCGTTCTGTACGTCAGCTGTGGTTGTTTCTTCGTAGGATGCATAGAAGAAAAGCTTATCTTCTACGATTGGACCACCAATTTCAGCGCCCCAGTTTTTACGAGTAAACTCAGCACCACCGGTTTGGTCTACACCATCAATGTCTGTGCCTGTAAGGCTGTCATTGTTGTATAGGTAGAAGGCAGACCCATGAAATTCGTTTGTACCGGATTTTGAAACAACGTTAATGTTACAACCGGTAAACGCGCCATATTCAACATTCACTGGTGAGAATTCAACAGATGTTGCTGAGATGGAATCGTATGGAATTGGGAAAGTACTACGAGAGATGTTGCCTGATGAATTCAGACCGAATGGATCAGATGCACGTACACCATCAATAGTAAATGAGTTTGACCGTGGGTTACCACCGGCACATGAAATACCAAAACCTTCGCCACCACTACCACGGCCAATATTAACACGAGGGTCAATACGGATAACATCGCGGATTTGACGGCTGATTGAAGGTGCTGCAATGATTGACGTTAGATCAAACGTTGAGCTTGGGCCTACTGCAACCTGTGCAGTATTCACACGAGAGGCTGTTACAGAGATTTCTTCAAATTCTGGTGAAACCTCATTCAACGCAATTGTAAAGCTGCTTGCGCCGCCTAGGCCTGCATTGATGTCTGTGATGACAGCATTTTGATACTGTTCTGATGTCACTTTAATCGTGTATGGGCCACCAACTGTCAGTGAACGGAAACTAAAATTACCGTTGTCGTTAGTCGTTGTGGTTTTTGATGCACCTGTACGAGTATCAGTGATTGTTACAGATTGTCCCGTTGCTGGCGCACCAGCTGGATTTGTAACAACACCCCGAACAGATGATGTGATTTCCTGCGCAATGGCAGGCACACTTGCAGCCATCGCGGCAAGCGCCACGCTGGTACAAAGCGCAGATCTTAATTGGCGTCTCATTCCCTAAGCTCCCTATGGAGAATAATTAATCTTTAGATAAAGTGCCTAAAGACATCATTCCTAACAAATATTAATACAACACAAAACGAATGGCACGTAACAGACCAAATCTTGACTATTAGGTCAAGTCCCAGTTTTGCCAGTCTGGCTATGGGTTTTACGGGAGTTTAATGACGGGTTTATGACCAAATTTTAATTAATGGCTGAGATACTCGTAAATCCTAATGTTTTACGCTGGTTTTGGTGTTTGGTAGTTCCTCAATGCGCTATATAGCCATGAGGCAGTACTGCGGCACCAAATATAGTATTTCAAGGAAAGGCGCATCAAAAGGCTAGGCATAGCCTCACTTTTGAGGCTATGTACCTTTTTTATCACAGGCTTTCATTAATATTACAATTCAATTCATATAGGACGTTATTCGGCTCTGAAAAGCGTATTTAGGTAGCCAGCAAGTCGAATCCCACCTTTGGAAAGTTGGCTTTTTATCAACGGCATATGCTGATAAACATAGTCGTAACTCATGACCGCATTATCAACCTTATAAACACCAGCTCTAAGTGCCGTTAGTTCAGTAGCCCATACTAAAGGCGTTGCTTTTTGCCATGCCGTAATCTGTTCACCTGAAATTTTAGCATTCAGAAAGCGGGTCCATTCCGTGAAGGAAAGCCCAGCATAATCAATAAGGTCTTCATCCCACACTTTATGAAGGTTGCTCATCTGTTCAAACCACACAACGTCGATGCGGTTGCCGCCCCAATCTTCAGCTCGGCCAGCATGAAGTGGTTGGTGCAAATCCCCCACCAGATGCAAAATAAAGCGCAGAGCGCGTTGGCGTTCCTTAAGCGGCTTTTCTTTGTCTTTTACAGTCGCGGTGAAAAGGGCAAGCGCTGTTAAAGCATCGCCATTCGGATTTTTTTCACTCTCTTCATAGCTCACACCATCTGGCATATTAATATAGTGGTAGGTCTGGCTTTCACGACGCCAAAATGGATCAGGGCTAGACCGCATTTCATCTGGCCATGTAGCTGCCTCAGCCATAAATTCGTTCCCCAACAACTGCTTGATAGCCGCCGAGGCCTCAGGTGTTAGGTGCTTTGATGCAATCTCTGCAACAGTCCTGTGGCCGGTTGGCCCAAAGGCGCTTGCATGGGAACTGAGTGTCAAAATTGCTATGGTTAGACCTAATAAACGAAACATACAGTCCCCCTTTTTACGTTATTTAAATGCGTTGAGGCCATGCTCAAGCGGTTTTATACCAAGGTGCGACGCGACACTTTGCCCAATATCAGCGAATGATTTGCGCACCCCTGCACTGCCCGGCGCTAATTTAGGCCCGTAAGACAGAAACGGTATATGCTCACGCGTATGGTCAGACCCTGGCCACGTTGGGTCACAGCCATGGTCAGCGGTTAAAATAACAATATCATCGGGTTTCATCCGGCTTAAAAACTCTGGCAGTCTAATGTCAAATTTTTCTAGGGCATCTGCATAGCCCGCCACATCGCGTCTGTGGCCAAAATCCTGATCAAAATTTACAAAATTCACAAAGGTCAGCGAACCGTCTGCCGCTTCGTCCTGCATTTTCAAAGATGTATCGAAAAGTGCCGTAAATCCGGTTGCCTTGATTTTGCGTGTCAGCCCAATATGAGCAAAAATATCAGAAATTTTGCCAACAGAGATTACTTCTCTGCCAGCCTCTTCCAGTTTTTGCAGCAAGGTTGCGCTGGGGGGTGGCGTGGCATAATCCCGGCGGTTACCCGTGCGTTCAAAGCTACCGGGTTGCCCAATGAACGGCCGCGCTATTACCCGGCCAATTTCATATTTATCGACCAATTCACGCGCAACTTCACAAACGTCATACAGACGTTCCAGCCCAAAATGCTCTTCGTGAGCCGCTATTTGGAACACACTATCGCCAGACGTATAGGCAATCAGTTTTCCTGTCCGAATATGCTCTGCACCCAGTTCATCAAGCACTACTGTGCCAGAACCGGCTTTGTTACCGATTATTCCTGGCAAATCACAGCGTTCGCAAAGCGCGTCCAACAGCTCCTCAGGGAAGCTTGGGAATTCAGGCGGGAAATAGCCCCAATCAAAAGTAACGGGTACACCTGCCATTTCCCA
>JAESQS010000018.1 GCA_016765035.1 Kordiimonadaceae bacterium
AATTATGCAGGCGATGCTCGAAAGCATTCGCCCCCACCTACGCACAGGCCGCAAGGTTTGGACACAAGCCTTAACTGTGCACGCCCGTGAAAGCAAAATCGCAGGCGAGCTAGGGGATATTCAAGACGCTAATCCAGACACCAGTATCGGCAGCTACCCCTTTTACCATACAGGTAACAGTGGCGCACAGATCGTGGTGCGAAGTGCAGACAAAGCCGCCATTGGTAAAGCCATGGATGAAGTGCAAGCCCTCTGTTTCGCCAAGCGGTTTGAAACAGATGAGCCAACCAGCATTGATTAAAGCGGATTTAGGGTAGGTATGTCGCGTATAGCGGATATATTCTAGCGCTTAAATACCACAGTTTTACTGCCGTTAATCAGCACGCGGTGCTCTAGGTGCAGCTTTAGGGCTTCTGCTAGGGTAACGCGCTCTACATCGCGGCCTGCCGCAACCATGTCGCTGGCTGTCATGGCATGGTTTACCCGTGCTACATTTTGTTCGATGATAGGGCCTTCGTCTAGGTCAGCCGTAACATAATGCGCGGTGGCACCGATAAGTTTCACGCCTTTCTCGAACGCTTGCTGGTAAGGTGCTGCACCTTTAAAGCTGGGTAAAAAACTATGGTGGATGTTAATCACTTTGCCTGCCAGCTTTTCACAGGCTTTGTTTGAAAGCACTTGCATGTAGCGCGCCAGCACAATCAAATCGATTTTTTCATCATCGATTAAATCCAGCAGTTTTTGCTCTTGCTGATCTTTGGTTTCTGGCGACACAGGCCAGTGATGATATTGAATGTCGTAGGAAGCCGTTAATTTATAAGCCTGCTTATGGTTTGAAATAACCGCAGGCACATCCATAAACAGGGCGCCACGCTCTTTCCTGTATAGAATGTCCATCAGGCAATGGTCGAATTTCGACACCATTATCAGCACGCGCTGCGGTTTGCTGGCGTTATGCAATGTCCACTGCATGGTAAATTTATCCCCAAGGGGGCTAATGGCCGCTTTCAAGGTGTCGCATGTATGGCCCTCAGTATTTGGGGTGAAGGCAACGCGCATGAAAAAACAGCCAGATTTTTCATCACCATATTGGTCGCTGGAGGTGATGTTACAGCCGCTTTCAGCAAGAACACCGGAAACTTCGGCAACAATGCAGGGTTGGTCAGGGCAGGATAGCGTTAGGACATATTTGGTCGACACAGTGTTTACTCACTTATTTTTCTATTTGGCAGGGCCTTCAAATGCGCACAAAAACAGGGCTTATGGGCGAATGCAACATAAATAGTTGATGTTAGATGAAATTCACCGTTGTTTTGCAGAGGGAAGGTGTTTAATAAGGCCCCTGCAACATATTGTTGTAGGCGATATCGCCAGCCATTTCTGTGCCCGCATGGTGGAATTGGTAGACACACAAGACTTAAAATCTTGAGACTGTATGGTCGTACCGGTTCGAGTCCGGTTGCGGGTACCACCCTTCCTCTTTTCGCTTGGATTTACACATCTTCACCTGTAAGCATAAAACGGTGGCTTTCAGTGGTTTAATGCCTATGCTTCTGGTATTATTGTCCTCATAGCTTCATCCCGTTTCACTTTCAGGCACAATTTAGGGGATTATGCATTATCACGATAGCAGACATGAAGCGATAACTCGCCTAGCACCAAAACTAGTATCTTGGCACTGGCGCGTACCGTAAGCATTAAAGATTTGAAGGTTTTGCAGGTCTATTACGAAGACGATGCAATAGAGGAAGCCATCCGGCTGGACTAACAAAATGGCTAGCAACCCAAATAATTCTGTGTTTAATATCACACGGCAAACATCACGATCAATGGTAGCAATAGCAATCTTTATTGAAATTTTAAGAGTAGCTCTCTATATATGAACACTGATGACACACCTTCGGACCTTATTGAGTTGCTCACTGAAATATACCGAAACGAAGGTTTATATGCACTAGCTACTATTGCTTTTCTTTGGTTATTCTTTAGGAAAGATGGAGGATTAACACAATTGTTATTCAGCCGTAGAGAAATGCGTAAGATAAATAATAAGCACGATTTGGACCAGAAAAGGCACGAGGCTGCGGTTGAGCGCCGTACCAATAAGTCTAATCAAAGGAAGTCGGCATGATTATTACAGTATTATTAATATTGGCATGTGTAATGGCGATGTTTTCACTATTGAAGCGGCGTAACCGGCAGTTGTTGGAGCTTGGTATGTGCCAGGAGGAATTTGGCACGCTTGTTTTGAATATGGTTGAAGATGATCTAGTGCCTGATCGTGTAGCTAGGTTTTTAGCAAAGTTATACCGTGATTCTAATACGGGTGCCTTTTTGAGGTTCTCGGTCAAAAAGATGATTACAGGGTCATTGTCTAAAAAAGCGGAAATGAGAGAAAGCAGAAGAGAGCTTATGGAATTAGTTGCCGCTATGCCTGAGCAGCAGCAAAAAGGTTTTTATAAAGCTACCTTCCTCTTCATCATAACCACAAGCTATCACAATCTGATATTAGGTGAGTTTGTTAGGCTGGCGTTTGTATGGACTGTTTTGAAAGAAGCTAAAAACAGTAGGTCTAAGGCTGTCACTAGTTATGAGTTGCGCTCTGAGCATGAAAAGCAGGCACTAGCAGTTTAAATGCTGGTATATGAGAGTTGGGGAAGCTGGTCGTTTGATCGGCTTTTTTTTTTGTGCCTGTGGACTAGTTTTTGGCTTGTTGCCGTTTTGCCCATGCCTTCGCGGCTTTAGGCTCCCACATTAGCGTGCCTTTCCCTCAGTACCACCCTTCCTGAAAAGTGAGCATTGTGCTGTTGCGTTGCACAGGACGCCGTTACCCACGGTGATCGGGTAATCCAGTGTGCGGTTACGGTATTTTAAGTTTTTTATGGACAGTCTGCCTTCTCCCCCTATTTCAGGATTATCGTATCTATCAGGCTTTGAAATAGGATGTTTCTGCGGAAACATAATAATGCTACCAGTGTTTTTTTAGTATGATTACAGTTGAGACAGAGGAAGAGTAAATGGATCCAGCATTCATGTTCGGCACGGAAAGCCCCCACGCATTATTCAGCTTATTTAAGCTTGGTGACCTGAAGTTGGGTGACAATGACGTGAAAGGACAGCTTCCTTTTCAGCAGCAGTTCACGGGTGGATCTTCTAACCGGCTGGCACGGGGTTGGGCCACTGTTGTTATCGATACTCTTTTGGGATTGGCAGTTTACACACGTTTAAAAAAGGCCTGCCCAATTGCCACTGTGGACCTTAATATAGACTTTATTGCGCCGCCCAGTGATGGCGCTGACCTTATATGCAGCGCCGTGTGCGATGAAATTAGAGACGGCATTGCCTTTATGAGCGGAGAGCTTGTTGATGCGAAAACGGGCGCACGGGTTGCCAATGTGGGATCAAAATTTGTCATCAAGGAAGCGTTAGGCGAGAAAACTGCGCGAGGAAACAAGAGTGGCGCGAAGCCGGAGCGTAAAATTCTGCCGCCGCCCACAATGCCTGATGGTGTGCCTTGCCAAGAGTTTGAAAAGCTGAAGGCTGACAATGCCTACCTCAAGTGGTTAAACCCCACCTGCTATTCCACTGATGGGGATACAATTGTGGCCCTTGAGTTTCAGGAAACGCTGATTGGCGACCCCTTGGTGCGTGCCATGCATGGCGGAATACTGACGAGCTTAATGGAAGTTGCGGCCTTTAGGGTGGCAATTTCAGCGCAGCCGGAAGGCACTAGCCATGGCAAACTATTATCGCAATCGGTACAGTTTTTGCGGGGCACTTCAGGGCACCATAGCTTTGCTGCGGCGAAGGTTATTCGGAACGGTGCCCGTTTGACCACGGTGGATGCAATTGTTTGGCAACATGATAAAGCAAAGCCAGCAGCAAGAGGCACTTTCATATTTTCAAATATGTAATTTTTGAAGAAGATTAGGGGTTATCAATTTCGTCGATTAGGCGTTGTTTGGCACCAATCAGAAACTCAATGATTTTATTTGCTTTATCTTCATCAATATCGCCCATTGTGTATGCACTTAAGGCTTCACCTTGGCTTTGCAGGTGTTGAGAAATGCTGTTGATTTTTTCAGTGAGGAAAATTCGGTTTGCCCTTTTGTCGATGGCATCAGGCACTCTTTTCACCCAGCCGCCTTTTTCAAGGCGCGACAACATTTTGCTTAAAGGAGCACGTTTCATGTCCATCTGGTCTGCGAGCTGCTGCTGTGTGAGGCCGTCGGCACGCAGCAGGTAAGCCAGAGCAAACCACTGGGCTGGTGTTAAGCCTGCTTCTTTGATGCGCCTGTCGAAAGCACACCGCATTAACCGGGCGACATCTTGAATTAAAAAACCGAAACTTCTTTCATAATCGATAATCATACTGTACGAAGCCCTAATAAATATTGTATCCATGGAAACATAATACTATTTACCCTAAGAAATCTAGAGATTTAGGAACTGAGTAAAATGCGCTACATCGCGAACAGGTGCCGAAGCACTATAGTCGTTGGGTTATTATGCTGGTTAGCATTGGGCAGTCATACAGTAGTTGTTGCAAGCCCTGAAAGCCCAGAAAGTTCAGGCGCACCAGAAACGCAAACGCTTATGGTAGCCACAGGGGTTATGAAATCAGCTAGATCCAGCATGTTGGGGCCTACAGTTCCGGGGGTTGTTGACAAGATATTTGTTAAAGTAGGTGACTTTGTTGAAAAAGGGCAACCTTTGTTTCGCATTCGCCAAAATGATTTTAAAATCAACCAACGAAAAGCAAAAGCTGCTTTAGAGTTGGCATTAGCCCGTACAGAAGTGAGCAAAAAACAACATCGCCGCGTTGCAGAGCTGTATGAAACAGCGAACATCAGTGAAAGCGCCCTAGACGAAAGCGAGGCGGCAACGGCTGTCCTTGTCGCAGAGCAAGCTGTTTCTCAGTCAGCTTTGGATGCAGCAGAACAGGCACTGTCGGACACAATTGTAAAAGCGCCTTACGCGGGCATGATCGCAAGCAAGCCTGTGTCTGAAGGGGTGTATAAATCTGTTCAGGCATTTTCGGGTAATGGCGGCATTGTTGAAGTGCAAGAGGCCGGCATTATGGTGGCTATCCTGTTTGTGCCAGTTAAGCATGTATCGAAAGTGAAGCTAGGGCAAAAAGTGTCGTTGATTATTGACGGCATTAACAAAAAATATAGCGGTGAAATTGCTGTGATCAACCATCAGGCTGATACAGCATCTAATATGCTTGAGTTTCGGGTGGCAGTGACAAACAAAGACTTTCTTATCAAGGATGGCCAGCCTGTTGTTGCGCGCATTATCAATGACACGTTGATGAGTGCCCAAAAATGAGTATTTCTGACGTATCAATCAGGCGGCCTGTTCTTGCTGTAATGCTGATTGGCTCTCTTGTCGTGCTTGGCTGGATTTCGCTTGCTCGTTTAGGGGTGGATTTATTCCCCGATATTGAATTTCCTTATATTGCTGTTACCACCACCCTCGATGGGGCCTCGCCTGAAACTATTGAAAGCGAAGTCACGGATGTCATTGAGGAATATGTCAGTACTATTGCAGGTCTTCGGCAGGTGCGCTCCACCAGTACAGAGGGCGTTTCGCAAGTTGTGCTTGAGTTCGAACTTGATGAGTTGGTGTCTGAAAAGTCGGAAGATGTGAGAGACAAAATCTCACGCGCAGTCGCTGAATTACCACCTGAGGCAGACGCTCCGATTGTTGAGAAAATGGACCCTGATGCATCGCCAATAATGACCTTGATTGTCTCTGGTGATGCAGATATTGGTGCGTTAACGACCTATGTTGATGAGAAAATTGTTGCAGACCTTGAACGGTTACCGGGTGTTGGCTCTGCAAAAATATTAGGTGGGCGGATACGTGAAATGCGTATTTGGCTCGATATTTATCAAATGCGGGCATTTGGTGTAACGCCCACGGATGTACGGCGGGCGTTATCGCAGGAACATATTGAATTGCCGGGCGGCAGGCTTGAAAGCGCTGACGGACGGCGGGAATATATTGTAAAAACCAATGCTGAAGCTAATAAGCCGGACGAATTTGCTGATATTGTGGTTTCTTTCAGGGCAGGGACCCGGCCTGTTCGTTTGGGCGATATTGCGACTATTGAAGACAGTCTAGCTGACGAAAGAACAGTTGCGTACCGTAATGGCGAGCCGAGTATTGCGCTCGAAATCAGGCGGCAGTCAGGGAAAAACACAGTTGAAGTTGCAAAGGCTATTAAAGCTTACGTCGAAAAAAATACCGGCCAATTTCAGTATTCCATTACCATTAATGTCGCGCGAGACGTGTCGCGGTTTATTGAATCATCCATAAACGATGTAAAAACGGATTTGATAATTGCCATTATTCTTGTGGTACTTGTAACGTATCTGTTTGTGTTGAACGTAAAAGCAACGATCATTGTGGCGCTCGCTATCCCCACGTCGTTAGTTGCGACTTTCTTTGCGCTTTATCTTTTTGATTTTACCCTGAATACCCTGACATTGCTGGCGCTTACAGTTGCCATTGGATTGTTGGTTGATGATGCGATTGTGGTGGTTGAATCCATTCAAAAACATTTGGAAAAAGGGTTGTCCCCCTTAGAGGCTGCATCAATTGGCACCAAAAAGGTGTGGTTAGCGGTTATGGCAGGAACAGCCTCAACGCTTGCTGTATTTGTGCCTATTGCCTTCATGACCGGCATCATTGGCAGGTTTTTTCTACAGTATGGTCTTGCGATTGTTTTTTCAGTTTCAGTATCCCTTTTGGTTGCTCTGACATTAACCCCGATGCTGGCTTCTCGGTTCATGGTTAATACTGAGCTTCGTAACCCTGTTTTATTGCGGATTGAAGGGTTCCATCAGTGGTTGGTGGGCGCCTATGCTCGCTCGTTGGATGTGGCCGTTAAATATCGGTATCTTGTCATTGTGTTTGCTTTTCTGACGTTTGTTGGGGGCATTATGATTGCCAAACAAATCCCTACTGGCTTTACATCAAACGCCGACCGATCTGAATTTATTGGCCAAGTCGAAATGCCGCTTGGTATTGGTATTGAAGAAGTGAAAAAGGCTGCAAAGGACCTGAGCACGGCCCTCAAAACCATAGAGCAGGTGGAATATGTGCTGGTGACAGCCGGCGGCGATGCTTTGCAGAAAATCAATCTGCTAGATTTTTATGTGGCCCTTACGCCAAAGCAATCTCGTGATATTGGTGAGCTTTCTCTGATGGCGGAAGCAAGGAAGGCAATTGCGAAGCATATGCCAACCGCAACTAAAAGCTCCGTGTCGTCTGTCCCTTGGATTTCTGGCGGCGGTGTATCCAACAGTAAAATGGAATATATTGTTCAAGGCCCTGATTTACAGCTGATTAGCGACTATGTGGGCTTATTGATGACGGAAATGAAAGCATCTCCGCTGTTTAGTGATGTGCGCTCAAGCTATCAGGAGGGCAAGCCCGAGGTTAGGCTTATGATTAACCGCCAACGTGCCGGAGAACTGGGCATCAGTGCTCGCACCATTGCTCTCGATAGTCAGTTGATGATCGGCGGGGCCGATGTGGGTACTTTCCAGGCCAATGGCCGCCGGTATGATGTGCGGGCCCGTCTTGCGCTTAATCACCGGGATACGCTGGAAGATTTACAATTAATGCAGTTTAGGGGTGCTTCCGGAAACCTATTGGATGCGGGTGTGCTGGTTGATTTTGAAACAAATACAGGACCTTCGCAAATTGACCGTGTGGACCGGGGCCGAAAAATATCTATATATGCAAATCCGGGGAATAATGTAGCCCTTGGAGACTCTGCTGCTGCCTTTACAGAGCTGCTTTTAAAGCATCCGTTACCGCAGGGAATGGCCATTAAAGTCGAGGGCGAAACACGCCGAATGCAGGATACTATCACTGCTATTTCGTTTGCTTTCGTTCTTGCAATTATTGCAGTTTATATGGTGCTTGCTGTTCAGTTTGACAGCTTTGGGCAACCTATCATTGTTATGCTGACAGCGCCTCTTTGCTTTTCTGGCGCTTTTGCTGGTTTGTATTTGGCGGATCAACAGCTCGCTCTATTCGCCCAAATCGGATTGATTGCCCTTATGGGCATTGTCATGAAAAATGGCATTCTGCTTGTTGACCGGGCAAACCAGTTGCGGGCAGAAGGCATGACACGGATTGAAGCAATCGTTTTGGCAGGGCCTGAACGCTTACGGCCTGTGTTGATGACGGCTCTGTCTGCAGTGCTGGGCATGGTACCCATTGCCTTTGCCACATCGGATGGCGCTGAGTGGCGTAACAGCATGGGCTTTATCATCATGGGAGGCTTATCGTCTTCAACGATTTTAACACTTTTTGTAATCCCGGCAGCTTACGGTATCATTACAGATGCGGACCGGTTTCGTAAAAAGATAAGCTTACGATTTGCAAAATAAAGGAATGGCTGTCACGGCCATTTTCTGAACCGGATACACCCTAGGCAGTTG
Organism: Kordiimonadaceae bacterium; assembly: GCA_016765035.1. Lineage (GTDB taxonomy): Bacteria > Pseudomonadota > Alphaproteobacteria > Sphingomonadales > Kordiimonadaceae > Kordiimonas. Next base: position 8,463 of record JAESQS010000018.1, read on the forward strand.
GGTTTCTATCCTCGGTAAAGGGTTTAACGTATTTGAAATAGTTTATCATCATACTGTGGGAAATATTTACTCTATGATGAGGTCGTAAGGCATTGATAAAGCGCGCGAATTTCAATTCGTCTATAAGGAGAATGCTCCTTAGCGTTTTGTATAGATTTACAGCTTTGGTTGCGATGTCCTGCACCCTACATGCGGCACCTCCCAACATAGTGAAAGTTGGCTATGCTGACATGAAGCCCTATACGTATACTCAGGATGGTAAAGTCTGCGGTTATTACAATGATCTGATACGGCAAGTTATAACCCGCAGTGGCCAAAAATACATCATAACAGAATACCCGATGAACCGGTTGACCCTGTATTTGAGTAATGGGAAGGCTCATGTTTGGATTGGCATCGGTGGCGCTCTTGCCCTTAATGGCACCGTCAGGCAAGGCAATGTGCGCGTTGATTTAGTGCGTTTGATGCTGTACTCCAACGGCGCTCCAAAGGTAAAGACATTATGGGAATTGTCGAATGTGCCTTTAATAATCATTTCCGGCTTAAGCTATATGGGAATAGGAAGAAGGCTCGAATTGGCCCCAAATGACCTTAGCTTCATTGAAGCACCCGATCACTTTACAGCGTTTAAGTTATTGAAAAAGGGGCGTGCTAAATATCTTCTCAATTACGAAGTAACATCGCAACTAGGTGTGAAATCAATGGAATCCGCTGATTTACGAGCCATGGTCGTACAGAAAATCCCTTTATATTTTCTTGTGTCTAATGCACTAGAAAATGCAGGGGAATTGCTGGCCAAGCTTGACCAAGCATTACTCGATATCCGCAAAGAAGATAGCTATTCTATAGCTGATAAGTGTGATGTGAAAATAAAACCGAATAAGGAATAGGGTGCGGCCTTTAGCATGGTGGACCAGTGCCCCCTAAAAACACCAGTAATAGAATAGGGCATGTAAGCCTTTTATTTTCAGGCATGACTATGGCAGGGGGCGGAGATTAATTTTGGTCGCGGTATCTCTTTTCCACAACTTTAATAAGAGAACTATGGGCGCGTTTTTTGATGCGGCGTGTCACTGGGTGGGAAATAAAGTCCACATGTTGGCCATCAAAGCTGATAATTTGATCCAGAATATCTTGGTATTCCTGCACGTTACGGGCTGCGATTAAAATCATATAGTCAACTTGGCCAAGGATTGCGAAACACTCAAAAACCTCTGGCAGATCCATAAGAAATGCTTCAAATTCTTCGCTGCGTGAGAAGTAGTCTTTGAGGTTTACAGAGGTCCAATAGAAATTATAACCATCCAACAGTTCATAATTTACATCCCCATGGTAGCCTTCAATCAGGCCGCAATCTTCAAGTCTGCGCATTCGCTCATTGCACGGGGTGGAGGAAAGACCAATATCTTCGCTAAGTTGGGTTTTGCTAACCCGCCCTGAAACTTGAAGTGCCCCGAGAATTTTGAGATCAATAAAGTCGATCTTTTTCTTTTTCACTATAGTCTCCAAACATGACAACAAGCGTTGTGCAACCTAACGGTATCGAAGCACACTATAGACTGCGTTTTTTTACTTCTCAAAATACTTTCGTACTAAACAGTCTATATTTACAGAAAAACGCATTGAACTATAACATAACTGCCTAAGCGCCTGCCTTTAAGGTGAAAAACAGAACAAAAAAGAGGGGCCGTATAGCATTCTATCTTGGATGCCCGGCAGAACAGGATACCGAATCTCTCGGCTAAACCCGAATTAAGCTGGGGTGTCTGTATGTATGGAAAACATTAGAGGAAGCGGGTTTAACTTGTATCAGTGGCCCTCAACCACCAAAGAGCAATGTTCGGAAGATGATTGAGGGGCGGGGGCTTAGTATTGAACTCAGCCAGAAATGCTTTTGGCTGAGTGTAGATATTTAGAAGGTAGCGCGTACCCCTACATAGAAGTACCGCCCAATCACATCATAGAGCACTGCGTTGGTTGCAGCAGGCGCAATGAAGATTAGTGGAATTATAGGGGGGTCATTGTCAAACGCATTATTAATGCCGCCATATAGCTCCATATTATCATTGCCTGCGAGGCTAAATTTATACCGCGCTGATACATCTAGATAATATTCAGCGGAGATATCATTAAACCCACCTGGCAAGCCTTCTGGCTCTAGGTTTTTGTCATACTTTCCGCCGCCAACGTAGCGAACTTGCGCATTAACACCCCATGTATCCTGAGCGTAGGTAACATTGGCCCGTGCTTTCCAATGTGGTTGGCCCGTGCCGTTTGATTTGCCAACATCGCCTGCGGCATCAAATACATCAACGCCGTTGGGGGCGCCTTCAAGGGAATGCACATAGCTGCCAAGTACATCAAATGCCAGCGTTGCGCCATTGTCCAGAGACTGAATATATTGCGCTTCGAAATCAACACCCTTAACGCGGAAGATCGCGAGGTTAAGGAGTTTGCGTTCCATTGATATAATGGTTTGGTCCGGGGCAAAAGTGATCAAGTCACACAGGTTGCTTTCGCCGGCAAAGCAACGGTTTACAATTTCCTGCTCGGTGATCTGGCTAATCGCATCTTCTATATCAATATCATACCAATCAACAGAGACACGGAAGCCCTCCAGCCAGCTCGGGGAATAGACCATCCCAATTGTTTTGGTAAGGGCGCGTTCCGCTGTGAGTGTGTCATTGCCCGTGTTAAACACTTCAACCAGTTCTGTGCTGCCGCCCGTAAACGGGTTCACTGGGTTTGAAAATAAGAGCAATGTTTCAAGGAAGACTTCGCCAATGCTTGGTGCTCTGATATCGCGAGAGATCGTGCCGCGAATTTTCAGGTCTGCGATGGGTTCATATGTTAGGCCAGCCTTCCATGTGGTAACCGTACCGCTGGTGCTATAGTCCGTATAGCGAACAGCACCATTGAAGTTCAATTCTTGGCCGGTGCTGTCAGGGCTTATAAGGGGTATAAGCACTTCAGCAAAAGCTTCTTTCACGTCAAATTGCCCTGCCAGAGGCTGTGCATTGGTAATGAGATACCCGAAATTGTCTGAAATATCATCTACAGTACGGTTTAAGGATTCCTTTCGGTACTCAGCACCAAACGCTGTAGAAATGGGGCCTGCCCAGCCTTCCATTAAATCACCGCTGAAGGTTGCTGCCACAACATGCTGCTTGAGCACAGTGTCAGACATGCCTGTGCCTGAGACATAGTCAATTGCGGCTTGGCTGGGGGAGCCTGAACCAAATAGGCTGATCGGCGTACAGTCTGGGTTTCCAGAACGACATACAATTGAGCCAGAAACAGGGTCGATTATTGCGTCTACTGCCTCTGCCAAGTTGGCTTTGATAATATTATGGGGTTGCTGGTTAGAAAAATCACTCCGGCCATATTGGAAATATAAATCCCATGTCCAGTCGCTGCTCATTTCACCGTTAAGACCGGTCACAATGCGCACGTTTTTTGATTTTGCGTCTGTTGCAATGGTGCCAATATCTGGGTTGGTTCTATAGAGACCAAATCCAGCAAGTCCGTTATCGTCCAGAAGGGTTTGCACACTGGCAGGTAAGTAAGCGTTACCGGAAAGAATGGATGCGCCGAAGGTAAAGGAATCTATAAGGTTCCCCAATGATTTAGACTCTGCGTAACTTCCTTCCATATAGAAGTTGGTTGTCTCTGTTACCTGATAATCAAAGGTGCCAAGGATGTTCGTGCGCTCAACCGGGATGGATAATGCGCCGTTTGAGGTTAGGGTTGAGCCTGCGCCGCCAACAATAAAGTTGCCGCCCTTTGTGTCTATATCAATATCACGCGGGATGGCCGTGCCATCAGGTAAAAATTCCAGATCGCCAACCGGGCCGCCGGGCAGGGTAACGCCATTGGGGGAGCCAAGGAAAAAGCGCGCGTTTTCTTTTATTGAATCGCCGAAAAAGGCATATTGTTTTTCTGACCAGTCCCGCGCACTCGCTTTTGGTACGCCTTTATTATCGTTATATTCTGCCGCAACCATGAAGTGGCCACGATCATTGGAAAAATGGCTGCCGTAGGCAAAGGCCGCTCTGTAATTTTGCGCATCACCCTCACTGGATACGCCATATTGAGTGTCGAACTTAAAGCCTTCTAGGTCTTTCTCATAGATAATATTAACAACGCCGGATATTGCGTCTGACCCCCACGCAGCAGAAGCACCACCGGTCACGACTTCAACGCGTTCTATGGCAATTGAGGGGATAACGTTAATGTTCACAGTGCCAAATTCATTGGTTGGCACATGCCTGCGTCCATTCACAAGCACGAGGTTTCTGTTTGTTCCTAGGCTACGGAGACTGAGGCCATTTGTGCCATTCTCGCGTGAATCTAAGTTCGTGGATGTTGGCGTGGCTGATCCGCTAAAAGCAGGGATCTGGTTCAGGATGTCAGCTACATTTGTTGTGCCGCGTATTTCCATTTGTTCAACACCAACAACCGTAACGGGGGTGGGGGCGCTAAAGCCATCTTTCTTCAAGCGTGATGCAGAAACGGTGATCTCTTCAAGAGATACTGTTTCTGCGTCGGCACCATAGGCGCATTGAGTGCCGAGAAAAGTGGCCGTTAAAATTGCCACAATACTAGTTGTTCTCTTAAATCTATTGGTTGAAATATAAGTCATTTAGTCCTCCCAAGGCGATAAATATTAATGGCCTGTGACATTCTAAAATTGTCACAGCTCCCCCGCTCGCCCTAAGTAGTATTCTGGGGCGATATAATTGAATTATAGATGGTGTCAGTTGGATGAATGACATGCTTGGGTGGCGGGTAGCGATAAGATTTACACCATTTTGTGGGATAAAAATACATCGTATAATGGTGTAGTTTCTTGTTTATGGGATTTTATTAGATACTCTTATAACCGGTGATTTGCCATTCTGTTGTCCTGTTCTGTGAGGATGTTTATCAGGCATCCAAACTGCCAATGACCATCAAAATTTTGCGAACCATTTCCCGTGGAATTAAAATGTTCTTTTCCGGGTTAAATTGTTGAAGGACTAAGGTTTCTTTGTCCCACCGGACAAATTGTTTGATGAAGCTGTGGTGGTCTACCGTTTCCACTAAAACATACCGTCTGCGTCTGGCTGGTTGTGTTGGGTGAATATAAGCCAAGTCTTGGTCCTTATATTTGGGCTCCATAGAATCCCCCGTTACAAACACAGCAAAAGCTTCATGAACCCCTTGTAGATCAGCGGGGCGGTAGGTCCAGTCTATAGGCTGTTCTTCAATAATCAGGTTTCCGTCGTCGCCCCCCTGCGCTCTGCCCCGAATGGGCAGGTCTTTCTGCCGACCAAAATCTACGGATGTATACGGATTTGTAACGTGTGGGCGCGTATTGTGATCTTCGAGCGTGATATCTGTACATTTTATGATGGAGGATTGTGACAGAACTGGCAGGCAGGGCGCGGGCAGTGTGTTTTTCATAATGTTCTCCTTTTGTTCTATTATGCAAATGTTGCCACAAAAGAAAAGCGTAAAAGTTGCAACCTGCTGTTTTTCTTCTCGTTAAAGATTTGTGCTCAAAGGGGACTGATTGACGATACTGCATCGTGCCAGTAGCTAAGAAGTGGTGTGGGGCTACTAGATTGTATCCGGTTTACTATGCATCACTAGCCCATGCTCCGCTTACCATATGGCGCAATTCCCCCACAATGTATCCTAGTGGGTGGGCCAAATAATCGGGGTAGTGGTTTGGGTGGGCTAGCTACTAACTAAGAAGATATGCTCTAGATAACCAGTTATTGCCAAGGTTGGCTTATTAAGGTTTTTTGTTGCTATGAGTGGACTGCCTCTGAATGACCTGAAACGGTTTTCAATTCTTTATCAGGCTCTGGCCCCTGTGGTGATTGAGCTTGATGCGGACGACATCATTGTTCGTGTAACGGGCGATGCAGGAAAGTTGCTGGGTGGGCAAACCGAACAACTGTGTGGCCAGCAATTTTGCAATTTTATACATGCCAAAGATAAAGCTATCTGGAGCCTCATTCGGCACCGCCTTAAAAAAGCTAGGCATGTCGGTCCGGTGCCTCTTCGACTTGATGCTGGCGTTGGTGAGCCTGCATTGGTTGGTGCCTTTGAAGTGCATGTCGCGTTGGGCGACCGGGGCGCTGGTAGTTTACTCTTGTCCTTAAGTGCCTATCAGAGCGCAGTGTCTTTGGGCGAAAATAAACGCCCTGCCAGCAGTCTGGCGCGTGTTTTCAATAAAGAAGACTTTGAGGGCCTTGCGCAGCGCCTTCTTAAATATGCGGTGAAATCAGAAACGACAGTCGTGGCGGCGCTTACAGCACTTGCTGGTATTGGCAAAGGAGGCCCCGCTGGCGGCGGCCCTGAAGTCAGCCTTTGGACATTATACCGGCTGTTGTATGATGCTGGATCAGAGGGTGCTGCAAAAAATGAGGCTGCAAAAAAACGGACGGAATTTGAAGGCAAGGAAAAGCGCCTGCCTCATGAAGTTGACACCAGCGAAGTGGATATGAGCCAAGGGGATGTTGCTCGGGCAGTACAAGGTGCCTACGTTAAAAAAGCAGACGAAACCAATTATGTCACAGTGGCGGGCGAAGATGGTATTTCAGAAAGTGACGCCGTCAAAGTTGCCGTTTACGCCATGAAAAAGGCTGCTTCTGTTGGGCAGGCAAAAACGATGCAGGCTTTAACTGGTGGTTATGAAAAGCGGTTGGAAACTGCCAAGCACCAATTGCGCGCCTTTAAAACAATTGTGGTGCAGGAGCGGTTTGAAGTTGCGTTACAGCCAATCGTTAATATTAAAACTGGTGCTGTCCATCATTATGAAGCCTTGGCGCGCTTCGACTCAGACTTTTACACCGGCACACCGTTTGAATTCATGTGTTTTGCCGAAGATGTCGGGGTTATTGAAGAATTTGATCTGGCGATGACGCTGAAGGTTGTGACCTTAGTGAAACGCTTGCGGCGCATTGGCTATAACATCGCTGTTGCAGTGAATGTTTCCGGGCGGTCAATACAATCCGCCGTCTTCCAACGGCAGTTTTTTCGCATATTGGAAGACTGTAGGGAAATCCGGCATCTGCTAAGTTTCGAGCTTACAGAAAGTAGCCAGATTGATGATCTGGAAGCGACAAACCGTATTTTGTCCCGAATTAGGGATTTTGGCCATAAAGTTGCTCTGGATGATTTTGGAGCTGGCGCTGCAGGCTTACAATATTTGCGCGTGCTCAAAGTCGATTGTGTGAAAATTGACGGCATTTATGTACGGAACGCCATCGACGATGAAGAAAATCGGGCATTTCTACGCTCGATGGCTGAATTGTGCGCGGGACTAGATATTGAAACCGTTGGTGAATGTGTGGAAACCGAGGAGCAGAGAGATTTCCTTTCAGGTATTGGTGTTACATATGCTCAGGGCTGGTTGTACGGTAAAGCATTACCCATAGATGAAGTTATTAGATCGTTGGGCTGAAGCAGCCCCGTTGACGGAATGCATCGTTCTGAGGTTTTATAAACAGCCGTTTGGTTTCAAGCGGTTTTCACCAACGTCATATCCTGCTTGCCAGCACCATTATGGGCCACATCGTTCGCTCTAGAACAGATGCGCTCAGCCCCTATCTGTACTGCCGCCCTCTAGGCTATCTACAATATTGGCATACTCCTTGCTTTTTATTTGAGGGAACAAACAGGTGCCCTTTATAGGCAACTCAAGGTGCAGGTAGATTTTGATTTGATTATCATGTTGAATAATAAAGAGAAATTCGAGTTATCTGTCTATGGCAGCTTCGCTCCTTTCTTCTGCTCGTTGGCTCTTGGCGCACCACTAATTGCCGGTGCTTCGGCAAATTCTACCAGCGATTACCCAAATGGATATCAGAGGGTTAGGGGAGGCATCAATGTCAATTAATAGTATTCTCAATACCTCTCTTTCTGGACTTTTTGCGACGCAGACAGCGCTGCGTGCCACTGCCAATAACGTCGCTAATATTAATACGCCGCATTATTCGCGTGTTGTTGTCGGGTTAGAGGCTAATACTTCACAGGGTCAAACCGCGGGCGTGACTGTTTCAGGTGTTACAAGGGTCGTTGATGAATTTCTTTCAACAGCACTTCGTACATCCACATCCAATGCGTCAGAGTTTAGCGTCCAGCGCGAATTCCACGATCGGCTGCAAGGGGTTTTGGGGGACCCATCCTCTGATAGTTCTCTTTCTTCCCGGATTGACCAACTGTACACGTCGCTCGCTGACCTTGCCCTTAACCCGGCGGATGCCCTTCGCAGGCAGCAAACTTTATCCGAGTTTCAAAGCTACTTGGATCAAACTGGTGTTTTTCAGGCTCAAATTCAAAATTTACGATCCGAAGCCAGTCAGCAGATATCTTCGGGCGTAGATTCCGTAAATGAGCTTCTGCAACGTATTCATGATCTAAACCCCTTGCTTGTTAATCAGCGTATTTCAGGCGGTGATTCAGGCGGGCTTGAGGGGCAATTGGCGCAAGCATTGTCTGAATTATCAGAGTTGATTGATATTAAGGTGGATCGGCAGCCAGCAGGCTCAGTCCATATTTCAACAGGCAGCGGCTACCCACTTGTTGATACATCACTTTCTCAACTGTCCTATGTTGGCCCTGGTCTGGTTGATGCAGATACAACCTTTTCTGCCATCCAAGTGTCCCGGGTTGATAGCGAGACATTGGTGCCGACCTCTACTAAAGTAGATATTGAACCCAACATTCGCTCAGGTGCCTTGGCGGGCCTTTTGGCCGTGCGGGATACACAGTTCCCTGATTTGGCGGATTCCCTTGGTGAATTATCTGCGCATGTCGCAGATGAATTTAACAGAATTCACAATGCTTATTCGGCAGCGCCGCCCCCAAATGCCCTGACAGGTAAACAAACAATCATCAAAGACGCGGATGCTCTGAATTTTACGGGCGATGTGACCTTTGCTGTCGTCAATAGCGCTAACGAGTTGCAAGCCAGTGTCACTGTTGATTTTGATGCCGGTGGCGCCCCGACGACCTTTGCTGAGTTGCAAACGTTGGTAAACGGGGCCTCTGGGCTTAATGGGGCTGGCACCCTAGATCTGAACAATGGCGTGATGTCGTTCACAGCAACGTCTTCTTCCAATAGTGTTGCCATCGTGGATGACCCGACGGACCCAAGCCTAAGGGCTGGGCGTGGTTTCAGCCACTTTTTTGGTATGAATGATATCATTCAAGGGGAAGTGCCCGGCATATATGAAACAGGATTGTCAGGTACAGAAACCCATAATATGGGGGCTGGCGAGGCCATTAACCTCCGTGTTGTCGATGCAAATTCAAGAGAAATAATTACAGTTACCGTTCCCGTAACGGGCACGACCTATAATGATATGATTGGGGCCCTGAATAGCACAAGCACAGGCCTTGGTGCATATTTTACATTCTCCCTCGACGCTAATACCGGCGCATTAAGCTGGACGCCAACGCCTGGTTTTGAAGGTGCTGGTTTTCAAGTGGGGACAGATACCACCCTGATTGCCAGCACAGGTATGTCCTTCACCTCTGCCTTTGGAATGGGCAATGCTGCTCAGGCAGATGCTGCCAAAAATGTGCAAATTGTTAGTGCGATCACCAATAACCCTGATTTGCTTTCGCTGAGCGTTTTCGACCTAACAGGCTCCATTGGGGATGTGGTTCTAACGCATGGTGACCAACGTGGTGCTTTAGCGTTGCAAGATTTAGAAAACAGCTTAGTCAATTTTGCTGATGCTGGTGAACTGCAGGGCACAAGTGTCACGCTGTCACAATATGTATCGCGCTTTCTTGGGAATGCAGGGTTGCAGGCTGCCCGCGCCAGTAATTTTGAAGAAGATAATCTAGCGCTTAAGCAAGAAATTGATCAGCGAAATTCTGACATTTCGGGCGTAAACTTGGATGAAGAGCTGGCAAATCTAATTGTGTATCAAAATGCCTATAATGCAGCGGCCAAATTGCTTTCCAGTGTGCAGGACTTGTATGACACCCTGCTTGCTGCAGTGTAAGGAGACTTTAAGATGGTAAGAGTATCAAGCTTTGGACAGCAGCAGGTTTTAATCCGCTCTATCATGGATAACCAGCAAGATGTCTTCACTGCACAGCGCCAAATTGCGACTGGCAAACGGGTAGAAGACTATAAAGAACTGGCCGGTCAATCAGGTACTCTTTTAGGGTCGCGGTCTTTTCAAGCACGGGTAGAGACATACCAGAATTCGATCAAAACTATCGATGGTAAGCTTCAAGCTAATGACGTGCAGGTTGGTGGTGTTATTGATGCGATGGATAAATTGAAAGACATGATACAAATAACACTTGCCAATGCGCAAGCAGAAGGGTTTGGAGACTTTTTAGAGCAAACTTTCCAGTTTACAGCAGGGGCTCTTAATACCAACTTTGACGGAACTTATCTGTTTTCAGGGGCAGAGACGGGCACGAAGCCTGTTAATGTAGATAATCTTGCAGATTTATCAGCACTGGCCAGCACGAATGATGCGTTTGACAATTCTTCCGTGGCCTTTCAGGCAAAAATTGCTGATGGCGTGGATTTGAAATTCGGTGTGCTTGCAAGTGATGTTGGGCTGGATATCTTTAGCGAGATGGTCGCTATTTATGATTATACAGTTGGAAGTGGGGCCATTGATGGGGAGTTGACAGATGCTGAGCGTGCCTTTTTGGAAACTCGCTTGGCTACACTGGATACGGCTATCGATAAAGTACGGCAAGTTCAGGTTACCAATGGCTTAAATAGCGAGCGCCTTGAAGTTGTGGATAACCAGCATAAAGATACAAAGGTTTTTCTAGAGACATTTATCGCTGATATAGAAGATGTAGATATTGCCGAAGCTATAACTAGGCTGAATAACGACCAAATTGCCCTTGAGGCATCATACCGGGCCATTGGCTCCCTTTCCCAGCTAAGCTTGTTAAACTTCCTATAACCCCAACGGGCGCTCTGTTTTTTTGGGCGCAAGACGTATATAGCTTCAATTGCGTGCCGGGCACCGTTATATTTGCGGCAGTTTAAACAGGGAAGTTCAAACTACATGACTGTTACATCCGAAGAATTCAAACAGGGGATGCGCCGCCTTGGGGGTGCTGTCAATATTATCACGACTTCTCATGATGGCGTTTTTGCTGGTTTAACAGCGACAGCAGTTACATCACTTTCCTCCGAGCCTCCGAAATTGCTAGCCTGCATTAACCGTGCTGGCGTGACCTATGAAACAATTTCCAAAGGCAGGTGCTTGGGTGTGAATGTTCTGGGTGTCCAGCACCGTGATATGGCAATGCTTTTCGCTGGTATGGATGGCACAGCAGAAACAGACCGATTTGCTAGTGCAGAATGGACCACAGGAAAAGGTGGTGCGCCTTTGCTTCAGGGGGCGCTGGTTAGTTTTGATTGTGAAGTCGACAGTATATTGGATGCGGGAAGCCACGCCATTGTTATTGGTACGATTAAAGCCGTTCACCTGCCTGCTGATGCGGCAATTGCTCCCTTGTGTTATTTGGCTGGGAATTGGATGACGATGACATCTTTCGCTGAATGATCATGCGTAAAACAGCCGTATAAAGTGCAAACCTGTTGTAAATTTACATCATTAACTAATAATTAACGATTATTTTCACCGACCGAATCGCTATGCCTTGACTCGGAGAATCAAATCGATTCGTTATAGGGTGATTTTAGGCGGTGTAAATTGTATTTTATGCTGTGATTTAAACTTAAGGTATTGATTACTGTTGTTTAATCTTTGCCTGTAAAAGTTTATAGTAGGTATTTACACTTGGTCCGGTCCGGTTCGAGGGTGATTGGGGAACAGCCAGTTTGGCTAGGAGAAGGTTTTGGTCAGCAAAGAGCTGCAAGAGTTACTGTTACTGGCGCAAGATAAATCGTCAGGTGCTCGTTCCCGTTTGGTTGAAAACATCACAGATTTGTTTTTGTCTGATGAAGGCCGCTTGAGTGAGCACGAACGTGCCCTCATGTCTGATATTCTTGGTAAACTTGTTGGTCGTGTCGAAACAGAGATCCGTAAGGCTTTGGCTATAACGCTTTCCTCCTCGGGGATTGATTTGCCGGAAGTGGCAACGTTGCTTGCCAACGATGATGTTGAAATTGCGCGGCCCTTGCTGGAACGCTCAAAGCTGCTGCAAGACCCTGACCTTGTTGAAATTGTACGGATGCGCACAGATGAGCACCGCATGGCAATAGCGATGCGCGAAGAAATCTCTGAGCCTTTAAGTAATGCACTTGTTGAGTATGGCGGGGAGGACGTTATTGAAGCGCTCCTCAATAGCCACGATAGTCAATTGTCCGACCGGGCAATGGAGTATCTGGTTTGAGAAAGTCGCCGGGTAGACCGTTTTCAGGAACCCCTTTTAGGGCGTTTGGATCTACCCGGTGATTTGGCGTATCGCATGTATTGGTGGGTTTCGGCCGCTCTTCGCCAAAAAATTCTGGCAGACTTTTCAGTTGACCCTGTTGTGCTTGAAAAGGCCGTTAAACGTGCCACCAGCACGGCGATGATAGATAAAGGTGATGGGCAAAGCGCCTATGTCCGGGCACAGCGCCTTGTGCACCGTATGCATGAAAACGGTGAGCTATCAGTACAGTTCCTACTAAGTTCCCTCCGCCAGCAACGGGTTGCTGTGTTTGTGGCAGGGATGGCAGAACTTGGCAGTGTAGACTTTAGAACTGCTTGGCGAATTTTTACGGATAAGGGCGGTGAAAGCTTCGCCATATTGGCCAAAGCTGTTGGTATTGAACGAAGCCAATTCACCAATATTTACCTTTTGGTTGTACAGGCCCGAGAAGGCGGCGCGGTTAAATCGCCCGGCGTGCTTAAAAATATTGTTACGCTTTTTGATAACACGAGTGTTGAAAATGCAAAGGGTGCTTTGCAGGTTTGGCAACGAGATCATGCCTATCAGGAAGCAATTGAAGAGTTAGAAAAAGTTGGATAAATCGCTAACTGCTGGGACAGCAGCGTGATTTAGGGAGACCTTCAGGTGGTCAAAAAAATGATGGATAATAAAAATATTGTAGATTTGGCGACCCGCCGGCCTGAAGCAGCCAGCGGGGCATTTGGCGCCTCTATAAATAAGGCTAATTTACACAGCCTGCCTGCCAGTGAACAGATTTTAGGCTTGATGGCCAACTTGCTTGTTGATGAAAGCTTGCCCTTTTATATTGCAGTGCTGGATGGCACAGTTGTGCATGTGAATGCACTGTACACCCGTCTGGACAAAAGCTTGGCTGACTTGCCGCTGGCCCCCGGCAAATCCGAAGATATCTCAAAAAGCCAAGTGCCGTCGCTCATGCCCGTTATCGAAGACGTGTTGGCCAGCGATACCACAGTGCGCTCTGAAGAAATTGTTCATATCAATGGCAGGGAACGGGTTTTCTTGGGCCGTCACACGCCTTTGAGGAATGAGCACAAAGAGATTATTGCCATTGCGGGCACCTATGAGGATGATACCGTGCAGGTGCGCGGCATGGAAGAAGCCAATAAAACACAAGCGCGCTTTCAGGACTTTACGCGGGCGAGTTCAGATTGGTTTTTTGAATGTGACGCTGATATGCGTATCAGGTCTTTGTCTGAACGTTTCACAGCGATTGTAGGTCAACCTGCCAGCTTGTTCATTGGCTCGAAGTTTGAACAATTTGGTCGATTAGAGAAAAACCTGGAAGGCCGCCTTGATGGCCCACGGGCCATTTATGCCCGTAAGCCTTTCCGCGAGCAATTGTTTGTTATCAGTGAGCCTAGTGGTGGTGAGCTTAAGTTCCACCTGTCTGCTGTACCTGTATTTATGCGACAAAATGGTGATTTTCGCGGGTACCGTGGTGTTGGTATGGATG
>JAESQS010000019.1 GCA_016765035.1 Kordiimonadaceae bacterium
GGTGTTGGCATTTTCGAGGACAATCCGATTTGATGGAATGACTTCGTTAAGGGCCTGTTTAATTTTATCAGCGTCCGTACCGTAGGTGCCGACGGCAATAATGGCGAAGGAGCTTGTCAGCATAAACAGCAAGCCGCTGTAGGTAACTATGATATGAAAAGGCAGGGACATAACCGCTAACACATTATGCATATCAAGCCATGATCGCTGGCCTTTTTGGGGCCTGAAGGTGAAAAAGTCTTTGAATATTTTTTTGTGGACTATAACGCCAGTGATAATACTGACGAACATAAACATTGTGCAGGCAACGACAATTTTCTGCGCTAGCCCTGAGGGCAAATAATGAAGGTTGAAATGCATGACAAAGAGGCCGTCACCGCCCTCTGTGGCGCGTGGTGTAACCCAGTTAAAGGATGGGCTAGTTGAGCTGTTATCTTCAACAAGTGCTTCTTTATGCTCAATGTAATTTTCATTTGCGGGGATAGAGCCATCAGTTGCTTTTAGCGTGTCCCATGAAATAAGAAAACTGCGTTCCCTAGCGACGGGTAAATGGATGGTCCAGTTATCAATAGTGTTGTTTTTAGACTGAAGCCGGGCTAGCCCTCTGTCCAACATTTCACCTTGGGTTAACGACTGGTAACCGGTTGCTCTTTCTGGTTCCATCCAATGATTAAGCTCGTAATTAAAGTAGGATGCAGTCCCCATAACAAAAATGAAAAACAATACCCAGGAAACAGTAAGACCTGCCCAAGTATGTAGCCACGCCATGGATTGCCGAAACGTTTGTTTCATGAAGGCATGCCCCCGTCGATCGCATAGGATAGGCTGCCAAACAGGAAGCATCCGCCCAATATCCAAAGCCACGCTTTTGTTGCTGTTTCTACAGAAAAGACAACCAATATTGCGATTAGGTAAATAAAGAAGGAGAGTGCCAGCCCGGCATTTAGAGCTTCTGGCTGTGACATACCAGCGAATGTATGAAGGGACGCTGATAGAAAATCAGGTGCAATTAAGGCAAAAATATACCCCCCTATAACAGCGGCCACTATGCGGGATGCAATTGCCAGACGGTATTTTATTGGGAGGTCGTTGTTCGACACTAATTTGGCCATATTTTGCCTACGCTTTTACATTTTTTGCATGGTAGCAAAACACTTGGTTGAAATACACTATATATCCAGTTTTATTATTGTGTATATCCAGTTTGCTTCTCATGTGGAGGATCAGTTTAAGTGATAATAACTATTAATATCACATAAACTGATCCTTCACGGATTACTATAGTTATTTTTTTGCGTAATTTTTTCTAAATATCGGGCGATTATTACAAGAAATCTCTATTTAAGAGCAGTTTCCCCCCACTATTAAGAGCAGTTCCCACTATACAGTCCCAACAATTCTACAGGGCCTCTATCCCCAAACAGGGCATGTGCCTGAGTTGGTATTCCGTATCTAATATTTACCACGCTGTAGCCTGTTTTGCTGGTGTTTTTGCGCCAATTTCCACAATGCCAGCATTCCCACAATTTGCGTGCCATGAAGTTAGTGGGCAGTGCCCGTTAGAGGAAAACTGCATTTTAACGGGAAAAAGTGACATTTTCCGGCAACCTGCTGGTGCTGTTGGGCAGTCTGCCTCTTTTGTATAAAGCGCCGCTTCCGTAAACTTAAAAGGAAACCAAAAAAGGTCCAAAAGGGCCAAAGCAGTGCCAAAGCAGTGCCAAAGCAGGGGAAGCGGGAACATGCCAAACAATATACTATGGCTGCGTAATGAAGTGAGAGAAACTGAACGGCGATGCCCCTTGTTGCCGGATGGTGCAAAAGCACTGATTGACGTGGGCTGTGACGTTGTTGTGGAACGCTCGAAAAAACGCATTTTCAACACAGCTGCCTATGAAAAGGCCGGCTGCATTATTGCAGGGTCTGGCGCATGGGTTGATGCACCAACCAATGCTATAATTTTGGGCCTGAAAGAGCTGCCTGAAAAGCCTGCCCGTTTAAAAAATGACCATATCTATTTTGCTCATGCCTTTAAAAAGCAGGCCGGCTGGCAAGACTTGCTTAGTCGCTTTGATGACGGTGGCGGTGATTTGCTCGATATTGAATATATGGTGGATGAGGCAGGTCGCCGGGTGGTGGCCTTTGGTTTTTGGGCTGGCTATATGGGGGCAGCCCTTGCGCTAATGCAGTGGTATGACCGTGCAGCAGGGCGCAGCCCTTTGTGCGCGCAGGGAATTGCCTCTTTTGAAAATACGGATGTATTAGATGCGAAAATTCGCAGTTTGAAACCTGCTGGCGCTGCACCGCGGGCTTTGGTATTGGGGGCTTTGGGTCGTGGCGGCAAAGGGGCCTTGCAAATCTTAAAGCGCCACGGCGTAGACGTTACAGAATGGGACCAGAAGGAAACTGCCTCATTAGACCGTGAAGCGCTGTTGTCCCACGATATTCTGATAAACTGTGCCTTTGTTGGCGGTAAAATTCCGCCTTTTGTACGGCCTTCTGATGTTGGCAAGGGGTGTTTGCGGGTGATCACTGATGTGTCGTGTGACCCTTTCAGTGACTTTAACCCTTTGCCCCTCTATAGCGCCCCGACAAGCTGGGACAGCCCTTTTGTGGAAGTCGTGGGTGAAAAGGGAAGCTTGGATTTGTTTGCCATTGATAATTTACCGTCTTTACTGCCAAAAGAATCCAGCGTTGAGTTTGCCGGGCTGTTGCTGCCCTTTTTAAAAGAGCTGCATAATGGCCCTGTGTGGGAAGCGTCCCGCTCTGCCTTCCATCGGGCCTGCAAATCCATGAATAAACACGTTACCCTTCAATGAATGTTTGAGGTGCCAATGACACAGACAACAGCAGTGCACTGGGTTGGGGCTGGTTTGGCCTCTGGGCCGGGCATCATTTCTCTGGCAGAAGCGGGTGTGGCCCTAACGGTGTGGGACCAAACGCCCGACCGGGCAGAAATGCTCAGAGAGGAACTGTCGCCGAATGCGACAATGGACATATGCACGCTTGATCTTGCAAAAAGCGTCTCCGTTGCTGAATTTATGGCTAAAGTGGAACCCAACGATGTGATTGTGTCCATGTTACCAGCGGCGTTGCATATGCAAATGGCAGAAATTGCGCTGGAAGCCTCTGCCCATCTGGTGACATCAAGTTATATATCCCCCGAAATGGCAGGCTTGCACGCACTGGCCGAAAATGCCGGTGTAGCCTTTGTTAATGAAGTTGGGCTGGACCCGGGGATTGACCATTTATTTGCCTATTTACTTGTGGATGCAGCGGAAAGTGCCGGTGTGATGGGGCAGGGCAATGCTATTGAATTTGTTTCTTACTGCGGCGGGGTTCCTGCGGTAAAAACCGACTTTACCTACAAGTTTGCATGGACCCCTTATGGTGTTTTAACCGCGCTTAAAAACGAAGCGCGTTTCATTGAGGGGGCCAACCGTAAAACGGTAGAGAAAGCTTGGGAAGATGTCTCTTCCATGGATATTTTCGGGGAAACTTTTGAAGTATACGCGAACCGTGACAGCCTGCCTTATGTTGGGGAGTATGGTTTTGGTGGTGAAGAAAACCTTGTTAAATTTGTGCGCGGCACACTCCGGCTTGCGGGTTGGAAAAA
>JAESQS010000184.1 GCA_016765035.1 Kordiimonadaceae bacterium
CAAATGGCAATGCCGATATATAGGGTGAAAGAAAGACCTACAAATATGTAGGTTAATGTTTGTGCGTCCATGATAAGCCCCTTAATCCTCTACACCAAAATCACGGTCTAACTGCCGCATTTTTCGAGCATAGACAAATATCAAAACCACAAAAACATAGATAGAACCTTGCTGCGCAAACCAAAAACCAAGCTTGAAACCAAAAAATTCAAACTGGTTCAGCCAGTCTTCAAAAAGAATACCTGCCCCAAAAGATACTAAAAACCAAACGACGAGTAACTTGCCAAGCAAACCCTTGTTAGCGCGCCAGTAAGCCGCTCTTTTTTCCGGGCCAAAGTCGCTCTTTGCTTCTGGCGCAGCCCCCTTATCTGAAACATCAGACACACTTGTCTCCCTCTATGTCTTCCCTGTTGGCGCTAGAGTGATGAAACAAGTGCTTGCGGTCAATCACTTTAATAGGCTTGGCACATTTATAGTCAGCATGGCCTTCAGCCTTGTTAACCAAAAAAAAGCCAGCCCCGAAAGGCTGGCAATAGTTTGGGAAATCCCGACAAAACACGCCGGATTTGGGATCAAGACCCCTTGATATGGTTTAGTATTTTCAGGTAGACCCACACAGCAAACGGATTTTTCCGTGGATTTGGTCAGGAGATATTGCACCATGATGCACCCTCTGCTTATGCCTTCCTAAACTGCTAAAAATCCTCTCTTGCTGAATAAACCATATTAAGGGGTTTTGAATAAAAACTCGGTTAGTAGCTATACGTTGCGCGCACGTACCAATAGCCGCCGTTAAAACCAAACGGCGCTGACCTGCGCGAATATTGAAAAACACCAATTGAATCAACAATACCTGCAATTGACCCTGCCCGGTCTTGGCCAATTAAATTCAAATCCGGTGTGGTATCGAAAAGATTATTGGCCCCAACCGTTACTTTCAGTCCGCTTTCGGGGAAACGATAATTCAATTGAATATCGGCGAGCCATTTGGCGCTGAATGTCTGGACATTGCTTGCTGTATCACAAGAGCCTTCACACACTGTATAGGCACCATAATGGCCCACACGGGTCACTACAGCCCAGTTGCCGTTGGCATAATTTGCAGTGAAATTAGCCCGCGTTTTTGGCTGCCACTCTTCTGTGATTGAAATATCCTGTGGCGTGAATAACTGACCCACATGCACCCCGCCAACAGAATCTAAAATTGAGCCAGCAACCACTTCTGTTGCTGTCCAATTTCCTGATGCAGAAAGCTTCAATTTCTGGTCACCCGGCAAGGCCACATCATATGTGGCAACAAAATCCATACCGTTGGTCTTGGTATCAGCATAATTTACAAAAAACTGGCCGGATGAAGCTTTGCCATCTATGGCTTCAAAGCCTGGCTGACTGAAATCAATGGAGCCAGAAAGGCCAATTCTATCGTCAATTTGAATATGGTAATAATCAACTGTCAGTGTAAGCGCGCCTTGTGTGACAACAAACCCGGCGCTAAGCCCAACAGATGTTTCCTCTTTCAGCGCTGGAATACCCACCAGCCGCGCAACACTGCTATCATTACGGAATGTACCACGCTCCTGCGCGACAAATACGCCGTCTATTTCTACAAATTGCGTGGAAATACTATTGAAAAACTTCTGCTGCATTGAGGGAGCCCGAAAGCCAGTAGAGACAGAGCCTCGCAAGGCAAGCCCCTTGCCTAATTCATAACGTGAGGAAAGCTTGCTGGTAAGTTTACCGCCAAAATCACTGTAGTCCTCAATGCGCACAGCGGTGGCTACGAGCCACTGGTCGCTCAATTGGGTTTCAATATCCACATATGCAGCAATATTGTTACGGCTTTCGTCAACTTCACTCAGGGGTGTAAAGCCCCGAAAAACCTGAAAGCCAGAGGCGTAGGCAAGAGGCGACACATCGCAGCCGGGGCAATTACTGTTAAAGGCACCACCATCAATATAAGATGCTGGTTCGCCTGCTTTTATTGTATAGTTTTCACGGCGGTACTCACCGCCAATTGCAAAGCTTGCATCTCGCCCACCCAACTCGAATGGCATAACAGCATCAACATTAAATATAGTTTGGCTAATACCTAAAGTGCCCGCATCTGCCCGTGTAGGGCTAACCACCCCCAAGGAGGCATTTGCGCTGTTAGAGATAATAAACTGAAAAGTATTTGCCCCATGGCTTACGCTAAAGTCCAGCGACAAACCATTATCTAACTGCCAATCAATACCATTAGTGAGGGAAAAATCCTCAATATTGGTATTGATAAGCGGCAAGAATCCCTCAGGGTATATTTCAGTAACAGTACGCTCATACTCGTTTGCTCTACGGTAGAAGCCCCCCGTTTCGCTGGTACGGTCTGAGTAGGTGCCAAAGGCGTAGAAATTGGCTCTATCGCTGAGAGGCACCTGTGCATTGACAACAAACGTTTTCTGCTCGCTTTTGCCATCGCCAATTCTGAAATTTTGCCGGTCAAATGTAAATTCGCGCGGGTCACAGCCGGTATTGTCTATCGCGTCACAGCCACCGCCGTTAGCCAGCAACGGATATTGCACTGCTCCGCTAAGGCCCGCCCGGTTGGTAGCGCCCCTATCCCTATATTCGGCAGTCAGCGTTAAAAAACCACCATCGCCAAGCTCGAAGCCCATGTTGGCATTGGCCGTAAAGGTTGCGCCGTCGCCTTCATAGGTTTCTCCGTAGGAGATATTGGCTTCTCCTCCGTCAGCGTTTTCCTTGAGTTTTAGATTAATAACACCAGCAATCGCATCAGAGCCATATTGAGCTGCAGCCCCATCTCGAAGCACTTCAATGCTGGCAAGTGCTGCTGCGGGCACTGCATTCATGTCCACGCCCGCTGTACCACGCCCTACTGACGTATTCACATGGACGATGGCCCCTGTGTGGCGCCGTTTTCCGTTTACCAGTACCAATGTTTGGTCTGGCCCAAGCCCCCGCAATGTTGCTGGACGCAATGCATCTGTTCCATCTGAAATGGAAGAGCTTGAAAAATTAAAGGAAGGGGCCAAAACCTGCAACATGCGCCCAACTTCGGTATGGCCCGTGTCTGCCATGGCACGTGCCGTAACCACATCCACAGGAACAGGGGTAGAAATCGCGGTTCTACCTTTGGCGCGTGTTCCTATTGAAACTATTTCCTCAATCGGGGCGGAAGGAACGCTATTTATCGTCGCGTTCTTTTTTTGTGCCTTTACTTCCGTCTGTCTTGCCGATTGAGGGACTCGCTTTTTTGTAATGGTGACCGTATTTTCGCTGGTGAATTCAAAATTCAAATTCGTGTCGCCAATCAATAGTATCAGCGCTTCATGAAAATCAAGCTTGCCCGTCAGGCGATGCGCCGACCTCATGCCCTGTGTGTCAGTTGCTAAAATAAGCTGAACACCGGCCTGCTCCGAGTACGCCAGTAAGGCCGATTGCATTTTCTGAGGCTGGATTTCAAACACAACAAACCGGGATGGGTCTGCAGCAGTAAGCCCCGCCGTCCACGACAAAGCAAGCGCAGTCGCCGCTAGCAAAGCGACCTGCCAGCGTCTTCTTGCCAGCCTCTTGCGGCTAATAGTCATAATTTTCTCCACATAGTAACCAGCAGCCTGTTTGCTGCCAGTCCTAAGCCCTGACGATCACAGTTTCTTTTTTGAGAATTTTAAACGTTCAGCAATGAATACAACGGATTCTGACACCTAGCCCAAATTGGCGTGTGTTAAAGCCGCGCCCCAACTCCTGTATTATCAGGTTTTTGTGTTGATGCATCTTCCGGCATCAACACAATAGAAGACCCAACCCGGACCACCTTTAGCGGGTAGCCTTGCTGTAAACCCGCTAGCCATTCATTCACCTGATCCGGATACACCGTGCCTGTAAACCTAAAGTGGCCAATGGCTTCATCCCCAATAGTAATTTCATTTTCCATGAAACGGTTAAGTTCCTGTACTACACCAGAAAGCTCCCGATTGACCATTTTGAGGATGCCAACACGCCAGCTTAGGCCATCATGCACATCGGCTTCTTCAACAGGCGCTAACGCCCCCGTTTCATTATAGTGTGTTTGCAAACCTGCGGTTACCAAAACCACGGGAGCAACAGCCGTTGTTTTAGCAACAGCGAGCAGCGGCGCGGCAGTGGTAGGGCGCACAGCCACAGTCCCTTCAAGCACCCGAACCTGCACATCACCCTCAAGCTTACGCACATTAAACACCGTACCTAAAGCTGTCACACTACCTTTTCCGGCGCGCACAACAAAAGGCCGGTTGGGGTTTTTGGAAACTGTAAAAATTGCCTGCCCGCGCACCAATGTCATAGCCCGCTCAGCCGCTGAGTATTGCACATTAACTTCACTGTTTGGGCCAAGCTCCAGAATGGAACCATCCGTGAGTGTGACCACCCGCTGCTGGTCAATGCTGGACTGGTATACAGACACTGGAGAGTTTATGTTTGTGCCTTCTGGTGCGAGAAAGGCATAGCCTGTCATAACCACTACAGCGACACTGGCAGCGATGGCAGCAGCCCAAGTACCAAAATTGTTGCTATTGTGAGCCACGACAGCTTCTGGTTCACCACCAGCCACCAGCCCGATGATAGACCCCGAATGTGCAGGCGCATCAGCGCTATCGCCTGCCGCAGTATTAACAGGCAGGTCCTTCACTTCAAAATCATCAATGGACAAAGCGTCAAGTGCGCCCCACAAAGCTTCCAGATGCCGGAAGGAACGCTGATGGTCTTTTGACCGTAGAAACCACTTTTGCCAAGACCGTAATTCCGCACCTGACATACTTTTGTCTTGCAGTGCCAGATAATACTCGGATGCTTGCTCTAGAACAGCCCGTTGATGGCTGCTGTTGTTTACATTATTACTCATACCCTGCAGTACCCTATTAACCACCCCAAGCGTCTAGTTCATCACCCAACTGTTCTGTGCAATAAACAAGAGCGCGCAACACATATTTACGAACCATGCTTGTGGTTATCCCCATTTCCTCAGCGATGTCTTCGTAACTTCTGTGCCTAAATTTAAACTCTATGAATGTATGCCTGCATTTAGGAGGCAAACTTTCAATACATTCTACTACCCGGTTAAGGGACTGTCGTCCTGCTACCTGACGCTCTGGCGTACACTCAAATACCTGCGCATTTGGGTCTATTTTTTCATTCTCGGCATAGGCAACTGCATGACCACGCTTACGCTGCCGATCAATGGCCAAATTAGTTGCCGTCCTGAACAGAAACGCCCGTAAAAAACCAATCGTACTAGTATCATCCAACCGAAGCAGGCGCACATAAGCTTCCTGTGCAACTTCAACGGCTTCATCCCGCGACTTAAGCCGCCCGACGAGATAGCGCACTAACTCGTCATTATGACGCTGAAATAAAGATTGTATTTCATCCTTATTCAGAGCGTCTTGACTGTCCCCGAGCTTTTGCTCTTGTTGGTCAGTCCCACCCTCTTTCGAGGACAGAGCAATTGTCTTCATTAGCTCCTCCACATACTGTAGGACGCGCACTGTAACAGATTTGGGAATGAAAAAGAAATATCGCTCTCCCACTTGCCACTAATGGTTTGAAATACCTTAAAAATATTTTGTAAGGCGCAGCATCAAATGGCTATCCTGCCGAAAACCATAGGCAACATTGGCAGGGTCCATATTCATGAAGAAACGCCCTTCTATCTCGCCAACCCAACTGTCACCAAAGCGGTGAGTGGCTTCCAGTATGGCTGATATAGACGCATCTTCCATATCTGTCACAACCCCCGCAAGCATCGATGTATCTTCCGCATTATTCATGCTGAGGCGAACCCCTACCATAATGTCATTATCTGCAACTGTTAAAGGCGACAATAAGGGGTCCTTGCTTCTGCCGTCATATTGAAGCTCAACAAGCACACCCAAGTCTGCGCCCGCACCACTTATGCCGTAAAAGGTATATTCAAGCCCGCCCACGGCAGCCATAAAAGTTTCAAAAGGTGTATCACGGACAAAGCCTCCAAATTTCCAGAGCCATTCTTCCCGGGTATATTGCACATCTATCCCCCCTTGGCTGATGTCATCATAAAAGGGAATGAGGGCTGTCAATTGTGCATTTGGTACCAAGCGGGCTTCGCGATTAGCCCCTGTAAAAAACGACAGGCCCACATCCCAATCCCCAAAGTAATGGCTGTAACGGAGGGCAAAATCTATATCTTCACTGGTATCTTTTCCAGTATCAAACAAGGCGTTATCTGCATCTACGAGCAGCGGTGCGCGCAACCGGCCATTGACGCCGGAAAAACTACGCTGTCTGAAAGCTGGTAAAATATATCCCGTAAAAAGACCCCAATCCTGCTGGATGGATACTTCCA
>JAESQS010000185.1 GCA_016765035.1 Kordiimonadaceae bacterium
ACATCCATCGGCATGGTTTCAGGAATTTTTACGACCTGAGACTGATCCACCACAACTTTCTCGGCAAAGGCCCCTGTCTTTAAACCCTGGACTATATTTTCCCCAGCATTCCCTACAAGATGGCTTTGAGCATCTGATGGAAAGGGCGCATTACAGATATAAGGCTCCCCGCTTTCGCAAGTGCTGCAATGGCCGCAAGATCGAATAAGTGTTACAATCACAGGATCGCCAACTTTTACTTGCTGAACGCCAGACCCCACTGCTTCCACCCTGCCTGATGCTTCGTGGCCAAAGACCTGTGGTAACTGCCCACCCCAACCGCCATCCATAAAAGTGATGTCCGAATGACAAATGGCGCATGCCTCCAGTTTGACTTGGACTTCATTTGATTGAGGCGCGGCCAGAGTGACCGTTTCAATTACGAGCGGTGAGCCAAATTCTCTGCAAACAGCTGCCTTCATAATCACCTCCAGTAAAAAATATAGTCTCCCCTATTTATTTCTATGAAACAAATGTAGCCTTACTAGTCTAAGGCCTAAAATTATTTAAAGGTTGTTGGAGACAAAATGAGATGACCCATGCTCTTCCGCCCTTAAACTGGTTGCGTTCTTTTGAGGCGGCGGCCCGGCACTCTAGCTTTTCCGCAGCAGCCAAAGAGCTTAACATGACCCCGTCCGCCATTAGCTATCAGGTCAAGAATTTAGAAAATTATTTCGGGGCCGTTTTATTTGACAGAAAAGCGCGCGGGGTGGCGCTTACCGAAATTGGGCGCGCATATTTACCGTCCGTTTTAAAAGCGTTTTCTGATTTATCCGCTTCATCTGCCCATATGTTTAACTCTGCTGGCAAGTCATCTCTATCCATTCGGGTTGCCATCTCCTTCGGCACACTTTGGCTCGCCCCCCGTATCCCGGATTTCTTGCAAAAACACCCCCATATTCATGTTGATCTTCATTCTTCTCTGTGGATCAGCAGTGAAGGGCAACAGGATTGCGATTTGGAAATCCGATATGGGGATGGCAATTGGCAAGGAGTTCAAAGCGAAATCCTTATTCATGAAACTATAGAATTGGTGGCCTCCCCAACCCTCCAATTTCAGCCAAAATCTGCTATGGATTTATTAGACTGCCCACTCGTGCATATTCAGGGCGTCGAAGACAATTGGAGCAGACTTTTTAACCGAGGAAACCTGTCTCTTCCAAATTCCAGCCGGCAAATCAAGGCCGACACCTCTCTTATGGCATTAGAGATGGTTAAAGCGGGAGCTGGATGTGCGCTTCTATTCAAAAGCTTTACCCAATCCTTGATTAGAGAGAAAAAACTGATCATCCCCTTTAACATTAATCTCCCCACTGAGCAGGCTAATCACCTGCTTTTCCTCAAGGGTAAAACTCATCAACGCCATGAGGTCAAACTCTTTGCTGAGTGGTTATTGGATCAGGTGACAAGATGATACAACACAGTCAGGATTTCCTTTTATTGGCTACCAGGTATCCAGCTGTCAAAGCGACCGCCCCAAACTGTCCGACTTGCCTCAGCCCACCATAGATTGGCCTTGAACAAGCTTCGCAATTTTGTGCTTTGGAAATTCATTGCGTAAATCTGTATTTTCCCACGGACGTTGCCGAACCAGCTTTTCTTTAATGAAATCGAGAAAGGCACAGGTGTTGGGTGCCAGCCCTTTATAAGACGGATACACCGCATTAAAGACCACTGATGTTCCAACCCATTCCGGCATGACACGAACCAACCCGCCATCTCGTAAATCATCATTGCACAGAAAGCCTGGCACAAGGGCAATCCCCGCCCCCATTTTCACCATTCTATAGATCGCTTCATGATCTCGCATAGCAAGGCGCGGTTTCAAGGTCACTGTCTCAACGACCCCTTCCTTATAAAGGGGCACAGCCAGATTCCCCACTTCATCCGTCGCCGTCAGCCAATTATGGCTTTCCAGATCACTGGGTTTTTCCGGCAACCCATGCTGAGTAATATAGTCAGGTGATGCGTAGATATGCTGCTGAGAGTGACCCATCATAATACGAATCAAGGATTCATCTTCAATCTCTCCTTTACGAATAGCCAAATCGTAATTTTCCTCAATCAAATCCACCTTTCGATTACTGAAACTGAGTTTAAGTTGAATTTCAGGATAGCTTTCCAAAAATTCCGGCATCAAAGGCAAAACAAAAAAGCGACCAAATGTTTCAGGCAAACTTACGCGCAGAACACCACGGGGAGCGGCTTGCAAATGACGCATGGACGCGTTGGCTTGCTTCGCTTCCGCTATCACCCGTGCACAATAGTCATAGTAAATTCTGCCGCTATCTGTCAGGCCAAGTTTTCGGGTGGTCCGCTGCAACAATCGAATGCCCAACTGTTCTTCCAGTGTTGCTATTTTCGGCTGACACTTGACTTGGACATACTCAAAGCATGGGCCGCTTCAGAGAAACTTTGCTTATCAACAACCGTGGCGAAAACGCCCATCTCTTCCAACAATTCCATATACCCAACCCGCCTCTATTAGAATTTTCTATTTAAAATCAAAGCCGTATCTTATTGTTCCAATACTGAAACAGTCTATAACTTAAGATCACATTGTTTTTTATATCAAACAATCCTATAGCTTTACCAGCGGAAAAAACAAAAAAATATAATCCGCGAATGTGATCTGGCACCGAAGCCGGACATGGGAACTTAAAGACTGACAGGCCTTGCAAATCGCCGGGATTTATTGAATAGGGAGCGAAAGAGTGAAACGAATTTCCGTAAAATCACTTCTGGGTGCGGCAACCATTACAGGTAGCCTTCTAATGGGAGCAACTTCAGCGCAGGCGGCAGAAATCCCCTGTAAAACAGCAAAATTGATTGTCCCCTGGGGGGCCGGTGGCGGCACAGGTGTTATTTTCAGCATCTTTGAGAAAACCATAAATGCAACAAATCCAGATGTTAAAATCAAAGTGATTGCCATTCCAGGACAAGGTGGTGCGAAGGGCGCAAAGGAAGCCCATGGGGCAAAACCCGACGGATGTACACTTCTGGCACTGCATCAGCATATCATTGTCAACTACATCAACGGCGTGACCGACTTCAATTGGGATGGTTTTGAGACCGTATCTCTTTTAACCGATACACCGGAAATTATTGGAGCTTCCGGGAAAGCTCCCTACAATTCCCTCGAAGGTATGTTAGCCGCCGCAAAAGCAAAGCCCGGAATGATCCCAACAGGCGTTTCCATGGGGGCTACCAGTCATTTCCTCTGGATTCTTTTGGGCCATAAAACTGGCACTGACTACAAATATGTTCCTTTCCAAGGCGGAACTGCTGGACGGATCACAGGGCTGCTGAACGGAACTATTGAACTTGGTGGTATCAATATGGCCGCAGCAAGGACACAGCGTAAAGATGGTGGCCTGAAAGCTTTTGCCATTGCGTCCGACAAACGCGATCCGTTAATTCCTGATGTTCCGACCCTAAAAGAGCTGGGTGTGGATAAGACCTATTCCCTAACTCGCGGCGTTGTTGTGCCAAAAGGAACATCACCTGAAATTGTTGAATATTGGGCGTCTGTCTTCAAAGGCGCGACTGAGAATAAAGATTTTCAGGCCCAGCAAGCAGCTAAAGGAACAGCAGTAATCTATAAAGGCCCCAAAGAATATGCGACTTGGTTCAAAGATACTTCTGACAACTTTCTAGATGCTGCAAAACAAGTAAAAGTTGGTCGTTTCCAATAATATTTCAACCAAATGGGGAGGCGGTTGGTCTCCCCATTTATATTTTATTCGCAAACATTTTATTTTGTCAGGTTACTCAATGCGATTAAATCGGGACGTTTATGTAGGCATATTCCTTCTGTTGATTTGTGCCGTGTTCATCAACGCAACTTTCGAGATTAAAGCCCCCCTATTTGGTCAAATGTCATCGGCATTATGGCCCCGAATTATTCTGGTGTCCCTGACACTGTTGTCGATCCTGTTTCTCATCCGCTCCCTTCGTTTGGAAAAACCAGAGTGGGAGCAAAAAGGAAGTTTGAAAAACTGGTTCCGCTATTACAAAAACCCCATTTACTGCTTTGGTTTGTTTTTCTTGTTTTTAGCGTCTTTGCCCTATCTTGGCATGTTGCTCGCGGGTGTCACTTTCGTCTTTTTGATGCTGAGCATGCTGGGAGGCTGGGCTCCTAAAAAACTACTTCTTCACGCCTCAGTCGCCATCCTTTTTGTTGGGATGATGTGGAGCATTTTTACTTTCGTCCTAGGGGTGATTTTACCTCAAGGCGAGATTTTCCTGTATATGTAAGGGCGGGCAAATGATTATCGAAAATGTATTAGCCGCATCAAGTGAGCTTTTCACAATAACCACCATGATGCTGATGATTGCAGGCGTTGTTGCAGGCCTGTTTGCCGGCGCCATTCCAGGTTTTACCATGGCAATGGCGGTTGTTCTTGTCCTCCCCTTCACCTTTTCCATGACCCCGGTACAGGGCCTAGCCACAATGATTGGTGTTTATGTGGGCGGGCTGTCGGGCGGGCTCATGTCAGGAATTCTTACTGGAATTCCGGGAACCCCATCATCAATAGCAACAACCTTTGACGGCTTCCCCATGGCACGGAGCGGACGACCCGGTCTGGCCTTGGGGATTGGCGTTTGGTCTTCCTTTTTTGGTGGCACTCTCAGCGCCATTATCCTGATCCTGGCTGGACCGCAATTGGCCCGTATCGGTCTGGAGTTCCAGCCTTGGGACTTCTTTGCCCTCGTCGTCTTTGCTTTAACAGTCACCGCAAGCCTTGCTGGCGATAATATGCTCAAAGGTCTAATTGCAGGACTTATAGGCCTATTGATTGCTACAGTTGGTACGGACGTGATTTTCGGGTATCCCAGATTCAACTTTGGCACGGACGCCCTTATTCAGGGATTTTCTTTTCTCCCTGTTTTAATCGGGCTTTTTGCCTTCTCCCGGCTTCTTAGCGATATTCGAATGCCCGATGCAGCCAACCGCAAATTGGGTGATGAAAATACTAAGGCAGTCGCAATTGAACATAGAGCCGCTGCCATTGCTGTGTTGAAACGTTGGGTTAATCTTGTTCGGTCGTCCATGATCGGTATTTTCGTCGGCTTACTACCTGCGGCAGGCAGTACTATTTCCAATATCCTGGCTTATGATCAAGCCAAAAAGGCATCCAAAACACCCGAAGAATTTGGAAAAGGCAGTATAGATGGAGTGATTGCCCCAGAGGCTGCAAATAATGCGACAGCCGGTGGTACTCTCATTGTCATGATGGCCCTTGGGATTCCCGGTGACATTATTACAGTTGTTATGCTGGGCGCCTTACTTATTCATGATGTGATCCCCAGCCCCAGCTTCATTGCCGATGAACCCGTCATTGCCTATTCGATTTTTATATCGTTCTTTTTGGCAAATTTCATGATGCTGTTTTTGCAATCCTTCACCCTTAAAGGCTTTTTGATGGTGACGAAGGTGCGCATGTATATGCTGGCATCCATCATTCTGTTTTATTGCGCTGTCGGGGTTTTTGCTCTCAATAACGTCGCCTTTGATTTATGGACGTTGTTTATATTCGGCATCCTTGGATATGTGATGCGGGCCTTGAATTTCCCCATCGTCCCCATCGTTTTGGGAGCTGTTCTGGGGCAAGTGGCAGAGCAAAATCTCTCTCAAGCTCTCGCCATCACCACGGATTTAACACCGTTCTTTACGCGCCCGTGGTCCTTATTCTTTGTAATTCTGGCAGTATTTTCCTGCCTCTATCCCCTCTATCAAAAACATAAGGGAGCGAAGCGGTGGGCTGACTTTTACCTTCCCGTATTTTTGGCCGCAATCGTTCCGGCTCTCGCTTTGATGGACGGCTGGATCCGCCCAACAATCGGCGGCGTCCTTCTTCTAACAGCTCTTATCTTGTTGGTGCAGCGTATCCGCAAAAACGCACCTGTACACAGTGCGTCACGCTAAATTAAGCACCAAGACTCATATCATTCATTTGGAGAAAATCCGTGGACCTCAAACTTAAAAATAAAACAGCCCTAGTGCTTGGTGCCTCACAAGGCCTCGGCGAAGGAATTGCCCGGGAATTGGCTGCTGAAGGGTGTCACTTGATACTGGCGGCACGCAACATTCAGGCATTAGAGACAATCGCTGCTGAACTGCGTGCTGAACATGGTATCAATGCAGAAGTACAAGCGGTGGATATGACTAATTTAGAATCCGTCGATAATCTGTGCCAGCACATAAAAGATCGTGGCGACATTGATATTCTGCTGAATAATGCGGGGGGCCCTCCTCCGTCTTTGAGCACAGGTGTAGACAGCGCTGTTTGGCAAGCTTCCGTTCAAGCTCTTTTATTCAGCGTTATTCAGGTGACCGAAGCCTGTCTTGAACCCATGAAGATAAAAGGCTGGGGGCGAGTTCTGACAATTGCATCCTCTGGTGTGGTGCAGCCCATCCCGAACCTTGCGGTCACAAATACTATTCGGTCGGCTATCGTCGGCTTTTCTAAAACCTTATCTGAAGAAGTTGCGCAGTTTGGTATCACGGTCAATATCATCATTCCGGGGAAAATCGATACCTCCCGCGTTGGACAACTGGATCAAGCGCGGGCAAATCGGGAAAATAAGGATCTGGATGATGTTCGCAGCGCTCTTGCCGCTGCTATCCCTACCCGTCGCTATGGCCGAGTTGAAGAATTTGCTGCTGCTGCCGTGTTTCTTTTAAGCGAACGTGCCAGTTACACCACCGGTCACATGATGCGTGTGGATGGCGGATCCATCAAAGGGATCTGAGTAAAAATTGATCAAAAAACATATATCCAACGAAGAGGTCTTCCATGACTAATCAACTGGAGCAAAATATCCCCGCTAAACGATTAGGCGGTCAAATACTGGCGGACCAGCTCGCCATTCAAGGGGTGGAACGTGTTTTCTGCGTTCCCGGAGAAAGCTATATTGCTCTGCTTGAGGGCCTGCATAATCATAAAAACAAGATCGACGTGATCCATACCCGCCATGAAGGCGGTGCCTCCAACATGGCGGAGGCTTATGGGAAACTGACGGGCAAGCCCGGTATCTGTCTGGTAACCCGCGCGCCCGGTGCCACCCATGCCAGTTGTGGTCTGCATACCGCATTTCTGGATTCCACGCCAATGATCCTGCTCATCGGTCAAGTTGCCCGTGATATGGTCGATCGCGAAGCGTTTCAGGAAATTGATTACAGCCACATGTTTGGCCAAATGGCCAAATGGACGGCTCAGATTGATGATGTAAAGCGCATACCTGAATATATCAGCCGCGCCTTTCATGTGGCTTTATCCGGACGCCCTGGACCCGTCGTGCTTGCCTTGCCTGAAGACATGTTAGCGGAAGCAGTTATTACGCTAGATATCCAAAAACCGGCGCGGCCTGCGATGGCCGC
>JAESQS010000186.1 GCA_016765035.1 Kordiimonadaceae bacterium
GACCGCGCTCAAGACGTTTGGTAAACAGACACCCGCCCTGACTATCCCACCAGATGATTTTGCAAAGGTCCCCACGCCTGCCGCGAAACACAAACAGGTGGCCGCTGAAGGGATCTTCACGCAATGCTTTCTGCACCAACATGCTCAGACCGTTAAATCCTTTGCGCATATCTGTGACACCCGCTGCCAGCCAAATTCGTGTATTTGATGGAACCGGGATCATTGGGGGGTGCTCGAATGAACCGGCTTCAGAGCTAAAAGCGCCTGACCTAGCAACACAGGGTTGATATCACTGTCGCACCGTAGCTGTGATCCACACGGCAAAACAACCTCCAAAAAACCTGATGTAGGATCGCAGGGAGTGACGGGTGTTTCATCTGGAGCCGTTTTAACCTCAATCGGCAACAGGCAGACTTCCTTGCCAGTTGTTGCCGTCTCTTGATCCTTGAGAAACCTTTGCCGCCAGCTATATAAGAGCTTCGGATTCAAACTGTGCCGCTTTGCCACTTCCGACATCGGCTCTTCTGAAGCTTCGGCCTCAGCTACTATACCACGCCTGAACGCCTCACTCCATCTACTGCGCCGCGTCTTACCTGCCATAAATCATACACCCCATATCTAAGCGGACACTATGCCCGCTTTACAGACACAGTTCTAATTGAGCGCGCTAACCTTGGGTAGGTGGGTATCACCGGGCGTTAACGCTTTTTATATAGATTAGCCAAAATCAAAGCAGGAAAAGATAAATTTGAAATGCCGTTGTGGGAAGTTCATCATCGGAGCGGTAGCAGGCAACAGCTAAAAGAGTTTAACAAGACCCTTAAAAAGTTGATGACCAAAATTAGCGAGGTTGGCGAAGGCATACCAGAATATGATTTTAGAATAGAGGGTAACAAACGTTCTCGTTACCTTACCATGACTTATAGACCAGCAAAACCGTTGCAGTCAGTTGGATAGGGCAGGGGGGGGTGCGTAAATGACCCCCCTATAGGGTGTAAAAATCAGAAAAGTTTAGCTAATGTAATAGATACACATTGCGTAAATGAGCCCCCTATAGGGCAGGGTGTACGCGTAAATGAGCCCCCTATATAGAGAATTGGAGAATCGGTAGGGACTCGGGATCGCTAAATATCACGATTATTAGCGAGGTAAGCCATATATTTAGGGGTATACTGCCTTATATAGTGTAATTTAAAGCTATTGAGAGTATAATTATGTGTTCACAGTTAGAGATTGATGGTTTTAACATTTGAGTAAATGAACCATCTATACTGCGTAAATGAACCCCCCATGGCCCGATAATGAACCATCTATACTGCGTAAATGAACTCCCTAGTCGAGTAAATGAGCCCTGTATAGCCCGATAATGAACCATCTATACTGCGTAAATTGGGTACCGTGCACATTATACACAGTGGGCATGGGGGCCATACCGTTCTGGCAGGTCACCCCAGGACGCTCCGGTGCGTAGAATATAGAAAATGCCGTTCAGGATAACCCTATCATCCCGCCGCGCAGGACCCCGCCCCCTTTTGGGCAGTAAAGGCTCAATAACTACCCATTCTTCATCCGTTAAATCAAAACATGCCATATACCCCCCCCCTGTTAGGGAGCCTTGAATCACAAAACACTTACGAAAGGCAAGACTTGGAATTGGGTTCACACCCTAATATTCCTCACTCAGGCGCAATATATGAAAAGAAATGGATGCTTGAGAAAATACCAAAACTTTCCATTTGTTGCTGAACTGCGCAAGGTGACACAACTGTGACACGTTGGTGACAAATTTAGTGACACGTCACACCCCACCTACCAAAGCACCGCACCGTAATTTAAAGATACTTCAACAAAGCGGGCGCTTACGGTTTTGCACCATGTCTGAAACGATGGCTTAAACGCATAACTTTTATTATGGGAAATTATTATTCATTTTTGGCCCAAGGGCATGTGATTTTGAGCGCTCAGTTGATCA
Source organism: Kordiimonadaceae bacterium (assembly GCA_016765035.1). GTDB lineage: Bacteria > Pseudomonadota > Alphaproteobacteria > Sphingomonadales > Kordiimonadaceae > Kordiimonas. Next base: position 1,973 of record JAESQS010000186.1, read on the forward strand.
TTCAAAGCATCAATCCACCAATAAAGCTGCGTGTCTTGTTCAATAACAGTGGTGTAATCTTAGCCTGCGAAGTGCGGCATGATTTGCACGTCAACAGAGCGGCCACCTCTTGCAGATACATATTATGGTGCGCGTATGGGTGAACTAGCAAGTCCGCAGGTTCCTCATACCAGCTATAACCACATCCGCCGCATTTCGCCCGAAACTTATAGCCCTCGGTATAATCCCGTATTTGAAGGTCTTGGCTCACCAGAAATCTTCCATATCCGGCACACGGCTAAAGGCGATTTTACCCCCTGCGTAGCCACCGGGCGGCGGGGACCATGGCCCCATACTGATAAGTGTTTTGGCGTACCGACTGTTCACCTTGTCCATCGCATCACAGATGGAAGTCCATTTCCCGCCTTGCACGCTGTTTTGTTCCAGCAAATCAAACTGTTTGGCCCCTACAGGTGTCAAATCATACAAAGCAACATGCAGCCGGATAATACGCAGGCTTGGCGGCACTTGCTGGCGGGCCTGTTTCCACAGGTCAGTAAGTGCGGCAATGGCGGCATGGTCGTCATTGATACCACCAAGGTGGGCATCGCCGGACCAGCGATCATCTTTCATGCTCAGCCAAAGCCCGAACGTCTTGGCGATATAGCCGCCTTTCCGCAAGCGCCTAGCGGCCTTAATGGTGAGCAGACGTGCCGCATCAAAGGCATGGTCAAAATCACGCCACTCAGGGGGTAGGACACGGCCATGGCCAAACATAGAACGCTGTGTGGGGTCGGCAGAAAGCTCGTACCCGTGCAAGGCATACCAGAGGCGTTCACCTGTAACATTGCCCCACAAGGCCCTAAGCTGCTTGGCTTGCGTATTATATAGAGCTTCAACAGTCCATATTTTAGCATCAATCAACCGGTTTTTGATACGCCCACCAACACCGGGAATGTCACTGAGTTGCAAGTTAAGCAAGCGGCCGGGTAAGTCCTCGGGGTGGAGTATCGTCAAGCCATTAGGCTTATCCATATCGCTCGCAATTTTAGCAAGCTGGCGGTTTGGCGCCATACCAATACTGCATGTTATATAGGGCCCTATACCATCCAGCAGGCGGCGTTTGATACGCTCCGACAAGGCATAGGGGTCTGCAATATCTTGAGGCTCAAGGTCGCACGTCAATTCATCAATGCTGCACACGGCACTGATGGTTAACGCCCGGTGATACCCACCTTCACAGGCCCAGCCATCTCACATAAAAATGATTGCCTGATGCAGGCGCGGTGCCTGCTGGAGTTAGAGGCGTATGAATTATGGCGGTCAAGGCGGCGGAGTAAATGGGGTGAGGCGTTTCGGTGTCGTATAGTGGCTGAGGCTGAAGCTTCGGATGAGCCAATGTCAGAGGTGGCGAAGCGTCACGGGTTGAACCCCAAGCTTTTGTACAGCTGGCGGCAAAGGTTTCTCAAGGATCAAGAGACGGCAACAACTGGCAAGATCGAAGGTACCACCTACATTGCGTGGGGGTGCTGATCTCATATTTGTTTCTATATGGTTTCACCATTCATCAAGCTGGCAATGAACTCGGCAAAGGGTACAATGTTTCCATCAACACTTGCGGCTTCCAGCGCGGCCATATAATCATCGCGGCGTTCAACAGGAATGACTGTCCAAGGATATCCGCCTGCGGCCATCATAACATTCATTAAGAACCGGCCTGTTCGGCCATTGCCGTCAGTGTAGGGATGAATATAGACGAAGATAAAGTGCCCAAGCACAATTCGAATGCTTGGGTCTGTTTCAGCCTCCAAGAGTTCAAAAAGCGTTGGCATTGCATCGCGCACGGCTTCTTTTGAGGGCGGAACGTGCATTGAGCGGCGGATAAATACGGGAGCGTTTCTATAGCCCGCTAAATCAGATAGTTTTAATATCCCTGCTGCAACGCTGGGGGCGAATAACTCTCGATACCAGATTGCGTGGTCTTGATCCGCGACTTGGCCAGCATTTGCACCTTCAAGGCACTTTTGAACACTGCCCCGCACTTCTTGAAAGGCTTGCCAGTAACCGCGTGCTGCCAGCGCATCTCTGTGTTTTCTATCCGCTTCATTAGTGTCAGGATTCCAGTCGCCTGAGCGAACGCGCTCAATTAGCTCAACACTTACCCTATAACCCTCGATGGAAAGAGAGTTGTAGGCGTCGGTGACATAAATATCATCCACTTGAGCCAAGTAGGCATCAATATTATTCATTTTTGTGGGGATAGGGAACTTGCCTATTATATCTTCCCGCATTTTTTGCCACATTAGTCTGATGCGCACGGCAAGCGGGGAAGTTTCCCTTATATCTCCAATGGACGGAAGCTTTTCTTCAAAAGGGTCAATCTCTCTAACACTAAAGTCAGCGACTTTCATCGTCGCAAGAATTTCATCGGCGATACGCCCGTGTCCTATATTGCGAAATGCACCAGCCAGCCGCCCTGCGACCGTGCTGTGTTGGCCCTCAAGGAGAAGCCCCAGTATGTCAGCGGAGTTCTTTACCAAAGCAAGGGCTGTACGCAGCTCGGTTGGGCATTGCCGATAATAGCTCGGCGAACAGGCAATGAGGGATGCGGCTAGTGGGAAGAGGCGCAGCCCCTCTTTGGTTTCAATATCTTTTGCCTTTGGCATGGTTGCTTTTACGTCATAGAAAGAAGTGTCATATGGCAAGGCCGTTATTTTGTTTCGCGCTTTTAGTGACCGCACCAATAGTTGCTTTGGCACCTGCATGTTACTCGCGTGAATTTGCAGAGACTGTTCAGGAGAAAGGCACCAATCATCCCCAAAGCGGTGTGCAAGGTAAGAGGAGCAGAACCCCCAATAGGATGCGTACCAAGCCGTGCTTTCTCCTGCCACATCATTTGGATGAGCAGGGATATACCAGCCTTTCATGACTTCTTGCAGAAAGCCGTTTTTCATGAGGCGTTCGCGGTGGGTGCGTGAAAGATCAGCAGAACGGATGGCTACAGCACCGTTGTCTTGTAGTATTTTCAGGGCTTCCAGTGAGCTTGCTAGTTTTTCAGAAGGTGTTGCCATGGTTTGTTTAATTTTGTTTCTGTTGCCTGTTTAATATTTAGCTTATTATGTTGTATAATATTTAGCTTATAACGCATAGTTATATTTAGCTTATCGTGTTGTATTATGTTTAGCTTATTAAGTATAATTTCTAAAAACTTAGAGAGAATCCAGCATTTTTTTAGTCTCGACTCGATCAAAGATCGTCTTCATAATATTAATGAGTCAAGCTCATATAGTAACCATACCTTATTGATATATAAAGATTATATCAATAAGGTATGGTGTTATTGTTTCGGTAAAATCATTGTTCGATGGTCGGAATGTCGCGCGTTACAGATGGTCTCAATTGTTGAGCGTGATTCCGGTTGAATTCGTGTTTAATTGATGCTCTTTCCTGCATGCGGTGATAGCTGCCTAAGTCCTTGTAAAGCTGTGTTTGGCCTTTGGTATGGGTTTGGCGCACGGCCTGTATCTCGGTTTGCAGGCTTCGGCGTTCATTCATTTGGGCGGTGCGCAGGTCATGGCTTTGTTTCTTGTCGCGCTCATAAGCGAAGAATGTTTCCATCTCGTTCTGTTTTTGGATTTGCGCGTGCTTGCCCGTAACTTTTTGCCAAAGGCCTTTAAAGCCTTTTTGCATGCGCTCAGCGCGGGCTTTGGTCTCTTGAGCTGGTCCTAATAAACTGGACAGTCTGTTAAGGTGTATCCGGCTATAGAACCGGAGACTTTAAATGACGAAAAGACGGACCCTTTCAACAGCGTTTAAGAAGAAAGTAGCGCTTGCAGCTTTGCGCGGGGATCAGACCATTCAAGCGCTTGCCGCCCATTATCAGGTTCACCCCAATCAAATAAGCCAGTGGAAACGCCAAGCGATTGATGGTCTTGATGAGACTTTTGACAACAAGAAGGCCAGTCGCGTTCGCGATGTTGATGCTGAAGTTAAAGAGCTTCATGCCAAGATCGGGGAGTTGACGATGGTCAACAGTTTTTTGGAAAGCGGACTGAAGAAATGAGCCATAGAGAGCGTAAAGCTATGGTGAGCTGTCAGCATGATGGCCTGAGCATCGCCAAGCAATGTCAGATCTAAAGATCAGCCGCAGCAGCTTTTATTATCAGCCGCAAAAGGCTTCTGCTGAAACGCTGGCTATTATGAACCGGATGGATGAACTTTTTATGCAATACCCGTTTTATGGCAGCCGCCAGATGGCGGTAAGCCTGCAGCGTGAAGGCGTCTCTATTGGCAGGCACCGTGTGCGCCGCCTGATGCGGATTATGGGCTTGCAAGCCATTTACCGGGCACCCAAAACCAGTGCGCCCCATCCTGAGCATAAAATATACCCGTACCTTCTGCGGAATGTGCCGATCACAACAGCGGATCATGTGTGGTGTAGTGATATTACGTATATTCCGATGCAAAAGGGC
>JAESQS010000187.1 GCA_016765035.1 Kordiimonadaceae bacterium
CATCGATGTCGAGCGGCTTACATTCATGCACCCGCTGCGCAATAACGGCTATTTTGTGTTGAAGGCTCATGTGTCATCACCTCCAACTGATAGGCATGAGTTGGCGGGGTCATGAAGGCGAAAGTGCGGGTGTGTGTTTCCGTCACCGTCAACAATCTCAATGTCATGCAATTGCAACAGTCCCCCGAGCGTCCAATTACAGCCCTTATCTTTGATCTGTCGGCCAATGCATGAGAAGCCGATTTGTTTTTCGATCACTTCTCGGTCAATACTTTCTGCATCCCAATCAAGGGCGGATTGCGGCGTGTGACAACGAGGGCATGCAAACTTCCACCCCTTAGGGTCAGACCCATAAAGCTCTGTGGCGCGCCCTCTGAACGCGTCCAAGTTAACTTGCTGATGCATCGTTCTTCTCCGTTGAGATGGGGCATGAGGTGGTAACTTGATTTAGTCCCCATACGATTTCATTGTTGCCACCGCCGTTTTTATGGCGCTCCCCGGTATCGACAATAAGGTTCCTACTGCGAAGCTCGCTGGTCCGTGGCTGCACACCCTTAGCGTCATGTTTAAGCTGTCCGGCAAGCTCGCTGTTTGTCATGGGCTTTATTTTGAGGGCATTAAGAACCTGCACCTCAAGGGTTTCGCTGATATTTGAAACCTTCTCTGCCGCTTCCGCAGACGTGTCGGTTTTCCCCGGTGAAGGGGCAAAAGGATACCTGAGATCATCCATGATTTTTCTTTCTTAATGTCATTGGCACATAGTCTGAAAAGCTAATCCCGCCAATGCGGCAATACTTTTTCAGCGTGCCAATTGACCGATTAAAAATAGCAGGGTGCGTGCACCATTCGAGCGTTTTGCCCTTTGCTGCATAAAGGTGAAGAACCTCAATCACGCGATCCTGATAGCTGACCTTGCGCTTAAGTGGGCGAGCCGCCATTTCTTTCAGTAGATCACCAAGATCATGATTGAGGTCGCTCATTACGCAGCTTCCAGCATTTTCCACTCTTTGCACTCGATGAAGCGCCCAATATCTTCGTCACGCTGACTGCGTGTTGCAGCAGCGTTACTGCCTTTCACATCGCCGTGTGAGGCCCAAGCCGTCAGAATGTTATGAACATTCCAAAGCGTAGGGCGGCCGCCCGGATGCGCTTCCATTAATCTGCGAGCAAAATAATCAACCATGCGCTCAGTCTTAGCGAAGCGCTTGAAAATCAAGGTGCATTGTTCGTAGGTCAGGTACAAATGCGACCAAAGATCAATGCGCTCTTGAAACGCCGACCAGTCGGAAACTGCGGTGACTAATTTGTCAGCCGCCTTGTCGATTTGAAAACCTTTAGTGTGGCGCTGCGCTACTTCGAGCAGTGTCTTCCCAAGGTTCATGCCGTTTGAACAGACAAAGCGATAAGCACCCATACGGGCCACAAAGGCGCTTGAGCCATCATAGCTGTTACGAACAATCAACCGCATTGCAAGTCGGTCGTTACCATCCACCACAAGCTCATGGTCGTGGAAAATGTACTGACGGAATGCTCGACAACCACCGTGTGATAGCTCGTCTTTAATTTCGACATTGCCATCGTGAAGCCCTGCAACGCGAATAGCCTGGTCAAAATTCTCGAAAATTTCTTCATTCGTGACGAGCTGATAAGTCGTCTTATGAATGTGCATTAATTCTTCAGTATCCCTGTTATAGATACCTTGCCAGCCGGGGGCTTCGGTAACGCCATCATTCAAGAGCACCTTGTCTACGCCAACAGGAAAATATAGAGGACTACCGGGTTGCTGTAATGTTGCGTGATCCACTATCGCGTTCATAACTTTGTCCTTCCGATTTTGCGTGAGCCATCGATAGAACCGCCACAGCGGCGTTCCAGTCGGTCACGTGGAAAATATTAATTTTTATGTCCACCATTTCGGCTGCTAAAAGCGCTTCAAAAACCACGTCTTGCAGGGTGAAACCTTTCGAACGCCGCCAAACAACATGCTCGGCGGCAATCATGTTGCTCGACTTAGTAGGGTATCTCATCGTCTAAATCGAAGCCGCCGGGAGCAGCAGCGGCAGGGCCTGCGCTACCCTGTTGGGCCTGATTTTTTTGCTGCGAATACCCGCCTTGCTGGTCGGTATTCTCACGAGCACCAAGCATTTTTAGTTCGCCTTGGTATTGCTGCAAAACTATCTCAGTGGTGTATTTTTCAGCCCCTTGCTGGTCGGTCCATTTACGGGTTTGCAATTTACCCTCAAGATAAACTGTCGAACCTTTTTTGAGGTATTGCTGTGCAATTTTTGCAGGATTTTCATTGAAAATTACGACACGGTGCCACTCAGTGCGTTCTTTGCGCTCCCCTGTGGCTTTGTCTTTCCATGTTTCACCTGTCGCTATCGACAAGTTTACAACAGGGGAGCCGTTCCCCATGGTTCGCACTTCGGGGTCTTTACCCAAATTGCCTACCAGTATCATTTTGTTAACTGAGCCTGCCATCACAACCTCCTCTCATTATTTGCATTTGTTTAATATCGGCTAGATGGTCTTCCCATCCCTCGATATTTCGCCCCATAGCTTCACGGCCATCCTCCGCTTGCGAAAAGGCGTTCACACAGCCTTTGAACAGGAAAGTGCCGAGCAGTTCGGGCGTAATATTTTCATCGCTCGCAAAATTGAAAATATCTTGAACCATCATGTTAAGGCGCTCAACCTTCGCCACGACATCGCAAGGCAACTCAGTATTGAGATCAACGGAAGTAAAGCTGCCATCGTCATTTTTTCTAAGAATGATCACGGCTTCGCCTCTTGAGCTACAAAGGTCGAACCTTTTGCTCTGAACCAATTTTGAATGACTGAAGCGTGTGTTTTACTTTGAGCTGCAACATCGCTCAGGTTTTTTTTAGCGCCAGAAAATAGCTCATCCAAGCTGATCCGTGTCTCTGCCAGCCCGATAGCTTCGTGAATATTCTTTGCCCATTGTCCGTAACCGTCATGGGAGAAAATGGCATCCATCGCAGCTTTAGACTTTTCCTTGTCTTCTGCTTCTTCTTCTTGAGCGACTTCTTTTGTACGCTGATCCATATACCGATTGTCGTCAAAACGGCCTAAGAACACGTCAGCATTGAAACCAAGGCGCGAAAGGCCCTTTGTGACGGCATCAGTTTCAGCTTTTTTGAAAGCATCTTCATCAACTTTATCGTTCTTCACAAAAGAGCTTGTTCCCACTGCTGATAACTCACAGAGAGAAGTTATGTCTGTTGTTTTTGGGTCTTTGTACCAAAGCACAATATAACAAACGACAACCCGTGAAGAAGCACCATCTTCTAACTTAAATGTTGGCTTGTAACCCCATCCAGACCCAATGGGGCCGAACAGTTTGGTGGCTGCCATGATTTGACTTTGGGCGTCTATCGTGTGGAAAGAACGCTTACCAAAGCTAATTTTCTTGAGGTACTTAGGGTCTGTTTTCTCTACAGCATCCCAAATTCTCATCGTTTGCGTGTCTATTTGTCCCATAATCTACTCCGCTGCCATACACTTTGCCGCACGGGCATCAAGTGCTGTTGATTTCATTTCGTCCAATACGAACTCAGGCTGACCAGCCTTTACGATCGCTACCGGACACATCATGCTATCCAGAATTTCGATCCTGCTTTCACAGACCGCATTGCCCTTTGCATCAATGACGACCTCAATGGAAAGCCGCGCTTTTTCACCCTCTTGGATGCACAGTGCTAAACGGCTTCCCATTTCTTTTCTGATTTGCTCAAGAAGCAAGTTCACCTCCTTTTGAAATTGTTTTTGAACCAGACTTGCTGACTTTGACGCGAATGCCGCTTCCGTAGCACTCGTCTGCGTCCTCGGGCATCATGTCCTTGATAGCCTTCGCTGCATCGGCAAAGCGTTTGGCTGGCTCTCTGGTTTCAAGCCATGAGGAAGCTTCGTCTTCCCACTCGCCTTGTTGATTTCCAACGGACATATCGAGGAGGACAGGCAGCTTATTCTGCTTAATTGGTACGGGGCTTGGGCCACCAGACGGCGCGACATCATTAATCACGCAGTCCCAAAAAATGGTTTCCCGCGCAACCAGTTCAGCTATATACTCGTCGTCCCGCTCAATTAAAATTACGTCATGACTATTGTTGTCGCCAAAGACGCTCAATACCGATCTGTTCATTTTGAGAACAGCCATATTGTGTTGCATCTGGGCATATTCCCGTACCATCAATTTTTGAAGGTCTTTGTAGACCCATCCGCCGACATGCTTGGCATCAACATAGTGCCAGCCGTCAGCGTCCATGCATAAGGCATCGGGGCTACAGACCATGAAGGCGATGTGGTCTGAGCGAACCTGCCACTCGTCCTGCGGGTTCTTTGACCAGTCATACTTGTTTTGTGCTGCAAATTGGCAGGTTTTCATTTGATCCCCTGCAAACACCGCTGCGTCAGTTTTGCGCCCGTACCATTCAAGGTTCAATGACTCTGTTATCTGACCGATACGCACCGGGAGTACATGGTCCAAATTTTCGCGATCCTTACGTTCTGTATGGGTTAGCCACAGATCATAGGCATCTTGACCACCCTTCATGATCTTCTTGGCGCATGTGCCACCAAGGCCCCTGCGACCGGCAAGATCAATTATGCTGCTGCTTAGTCCCTCTATTTCAAAATTCATCATACTCTCCTATGATAGTGCTAATTAGCTTGACCTTGCTTTCTATTAGAACCTTATCCTGCAAAATTGCAGTATACAAGGCAAAAATGCAAGAAATTTACATAATTGAAACCATTAAGCATTAAATCCTAATGTTTCAGCCATATTTTATCCTGCAAATTTTATATAAATTGATTAAGCGCGGGCTTCCTGCATCGCCTGCATCGCATCAGTCCCGCAACGCTTGTCGTATTCATCCAGCGCCTTCAGGGTCACGCTTATGCCCCTGTGCTGGCTATAGCGCATCTGGTAGGTGGCATTGAGGCGCTTCACTAGGTCTGACGGCTTAGGCGGGTACTCAAGGGTCTTCAAACAATCGTGGATTGCCGTCTTCAGCAAGTCTTCAGGATAGTCTGCAAGGGCCACCATAAATCCCGCCAGCCGCACATCATTGTGCGCGTTTCTGGGGTCTAAAGTTTCCAGCAAAAGTGAGACTAAATTCATCCTAACTTTTTCGCTTGCAGGCTCAATGCGCGCCTTTGCCAAGCCGTGCGCTAAATTTAATTGTGTGCGATAGCCCCGCTGTGTCAGCCGCTCAAGCTCAAACTCAGCTAGATCGGAAGTAGTCTTGTAGTGCGCCACTGGCAGCAAGCGCACGGTTCTGAGCAAGGCGTCTTCGGCCTGCGCGGTCGTCACTTTCACTGTTTCGTTCATTTGCTTGTCCTTTTTCGGCTGCTTGCAAGCACCACCGATGCCAGACCGCCCACCAGTCTTTGCGCTGGCGATTACGGTAGTAGGCACGACACAGCCGAGTGGTCATGGCGAGATTAATCAGGTCGCCAAGTTCCTCAGTTGCCCAAGCTTGCATTTCATTTGTTGGAAAATTTGAAGGTAAAAAACCCTCATCGTCTGTTAATGAAGTTAGGGAGGAAGAAGTACTAATGTTAGATATAGATATATATTTAATAATATTATCTTCTACGCGTGCGCCCGCGAGGCCTGTCACCTTTTCAACCGGATCATGGTTAACTAGGTGACTTTCTTGACACCTATCTCCGGTGATGGTGACAACTTTGTCACCTTTATATGTGCCATTTCCGTCACCTTTCGGCTCTGATATGATAAACTCACTCGCCCGTGCATCGTACATTGAGGGTCGTTTTGCCAACCAGCCCCGGCCCACTAGTTCACCAGAATGTCGTATGGCTGTGCGCTTATCCAGCCTGAGGGCAAGCTGCATGTCTTTGAGGGATAATCTAAACCATTCCTTTTGGGGCTTGGTCATGAGTATAAGCGCGTAGAGCCGAAAGGCCCCGCTCGACAGCTCAACGTCCCTAACCGCACGGTCGAGCTGCTTCATGCTTTCCTTCGCTTCCTGTAATAGGGGCCTGCGTCTACAATCACTAAATTCACGTTCGGATAGAAAGCGAACATCATCTTTTTCTTGAACCTAAAGAGCGCATCAACATTGCCCTTTACGTCCTCAACCACCTCTTCACCAGTGGCAATAAATGTGTAGCGAAAGTCGGCCTTATAAGAACCAATGCCGCGCCCCTCATGTTGAAAAACAAAAGGCGGCTGCATTTCAGGCTCAGTGATGTCACCGGCCAAAAAAAGCAGATAAAGTTCCTTGTACCGTTCCATTTCAGCAATGCTGTCAAATACAATACCGTTATGCGTGCGGCGGCTCTTGTCGGAACGCACAATACGCCCGTGTTTACGAAATTTTGCCATTCTACGCTTCCGGGACTAACTGGATTGTCATATGCAAGGCTTCACAGATACACCAAAGATGAAACCCGCTTGGTCTGCGGTTCACGACCTCATATTTTGCCGTTAGCCCGTCTGCGTACCCAACAAGATTATCAAGGTCTACTTGGGTTAAGCCAAGCTCCATGCGCCTATCTATGATAGGCCGTATAACAGCTTGAAAAAATGGGTCTTGTTCACGCGGATGCGGCTGGACTGATACCGTCATGCTGCCCCCCGATAAGCTGGTCATAAACTCTGAATGCGGCCTTTTCGCTCAACCCGTGCTGCTTTTTTGAAGCACGATAATACGTTGTGTCGTTAACCCCGGCATTCCTGAAGGCTTGCAGTAATTTATCATCATTACCGCCTGCTAAACTGCGTAATTGCTCGATATATGTGATCATTGAATAACAATAATGCAAATATGCAGTATTATCAAGACTGCAATACTGCAAAAAACGAGTATTCCGTGATATTCGTCACATAATTGATGCAAAAAAGCTTGCTAAAAGAACCTATTCCTGCAAGTTTGCAAGTGATAGGACAGGTGGGGGGTTGTTAGCGTGTAAAGAACATAGCGCTAGAAAGCACAAAATTGATGGACCAGATCGATCCCGATACTAAAACCAGAGAAGCAATCAAGTCGTGGATGACCCACGTGCTTGGGGGGCGGTTTAAATCAGCCGAACAATGGTCAAAACAGGCCGGTGTTTCTCCTACCTCAATCACTAGAACGCTGAAAGGCGGCAGCGAGGCTTCCTTGCCGGGAGCTAAAATAATTGGACGTCTAGCAGACGCAGCAGGGTCACAACCAAATTTCATTGCGGCAGTACCTATACGGTCAGTTCCGGTGATGGAGGCGGAGGAAATTGTTAGTATGTTACAGAACGACCTAGAGGTACCAGCCGACAAGCATGAGTTGGTGCCAGTGCCGGAAAGTGAAGACTACAGCAGCCGCACCTTTGCAATGCGCGTAGAAAGCGAGACAATGACCGCTGTGGGTATATTCCCCGGTGATAAGTTGATCGTTGACCCTGAGCGACCGCCTGTTAATGGTGACATTGTTCTCGTCATGTCAGAAAAGGGTATGGCCCCCTACAGGTATCAGCCGCCTCACTTCTTCCCCTACGCAATTGGGGGCGCTCATGAAGTGCTCGCCATTGGCGGAAAAACGATGATCGGCGGCGTTGCAATCCATCACCAGCGGTCTTTGTCGAGCTTGTTTGAAAGCTCATAATAGCCTACCGCGCAAAAGCATGACAATGCCGAGAGATACGACCCCTGCCGCTATAACCAAATGCAGCAGGGGTATGATAATGAAAGCCAGAACCACAACAGCCGCTATCGCCAAAGCGAAACGTGGTTGCAGTAGCCCTGACTTTACCGGTGCAACAGCTTCCTTGGGGGGGGGAGACTGCCACACCAGCTTTACTGACGGCCATTTCACTTGACCAGCAAATGAGGCGATAAGGAGAAGAAGAAAAAATACTCCAATCGCTACAAGTGAAAGTCCGTGCATAACTAATCCTTCTTCAATTGCCCTGTTGAATGATCATAAGGCTCGTCAGATAGTGGCCCTTGCTTAAATATGGGCATCTTGGCCTTAGTTTTCGCCCTCGTCCAAACTTTGCGGTAGGGGATGTTTGTAACTGCCTTTAAAGCGACAACTGCTACTACAGTGCGAATAGCTTGCGTAACAGCGACTGCAATGAGTGGGTGCATATCCTAATCCCTTTTAACGGAAATTGAACCGGGAACAGGTACCCAACCGCTTGCAGTTAGACGCTCATACCCGGTAAAAAACTTGACAATGTAGAGCGTGACAGAAAAGGCGACACCAGCCACAATCGCGGCCATCACACCTGAGTATGTACCGCCCATAAACCACGCCGTTCCTAACGTGACGACTATATCTAATGGCACGTCGAAATAGAGGCACTTGCGTATTCCTAACTTAAAGCACAGTAGGAGTGCGCCCACTGCTGTTAGCAGACCGGCGAGTATCATTGCTCTTTCTCCTTGGAAATACAGTTTTATGTTCTAATTCCAATACCTCTACTGTCTCCTGCGTAACCGCAGCACACCCACAGCAATAGCCGGTAATGCGAAACACAACGCCTCCATCAGTCATGTCCCTGTGGCAAGTTTTACAAAGCATGTCATTTTCCTATGTCGGGCTTGTTCAAGCCTGATGCCTATATGTGGCAGTAGGGCCAGGGCGAAAGCCCTAGCCCGGTTTCGTTAAGCGCATACTTTGGCGCGCAGGATGTGCTTATCCGCCTCGTCCTTCCAGTGACGAGTAGCAACCTTCACAAGCTGCTGAGGCTCGCTATCTCTAGCGAGGTGTGGGAAGACGATCATCCCATCAGGGCAAGCATCGAATATGTCGTTATTGCGGCGTGTGAACTTGCTGTTCGACTTAATGCGCCAATCCGGCTGAACCTTCTGAACGTGAACGCCTTCGCTTTTCGTCTTGGCCCAATTGTCGATCGCTGCTTGCAGCGGGCAATCGCGCCCTGTTGTGACAAGCACAAGCTCTGGGTACTGAATGTTCAGCTTATCGAGCCATGTAAAGACTGTGCGTGCATCGCCAAACTGCGGCCCCCCGGTGACAACTACGTGCTTGGCGGTGTCTGGGTTAACTCGGCTGCCTTTGGATGAAACTTTCCGGCCTTCAAGGTACTTCTTCGCCTCATAGACACCGTATGGCATGGAGCGAACCTCACCGCCCGATGTCCGTGGCCGGAAGTCTTCTTGCGTGATCGTGTAATAAGCGCTAGCGCCTTCAAGGGCGACCTGCTCAAACGCAATCGATAGTGCTTTCGACTTCTCAAACGTATCGGTTAGGTCTTCAATGATCTGGTCGCCGTGTCCGTAGGCTGGGTTAGTGTATGCTTGTGACCCCTGATGCTTACCTGCATCTGCTAGTTGGCTGGCCGCTTTCGTGGCGTTGTTGGAAGCCATATTGGCTTGCCGTGCGAAGGTGCCGACGATGCTGTGAAGGATATACTTCAAGCTGTCATGGGCTGCTGTGCCTTCCATTTCTTCTTGTAGCGCTTCCATGAAACCCACAAGATGCTTACCGATCAGTACGTGCTCAGGTGCCTCGTTAGTGGCAAGCTCGTGGTTGTTCATGCCATACTGAGCGATATAGTCGCAGAACTCCCCTGTTGCTGATTGACCTTGTATCTCAAGGTCGTCAGTTACTAGCGGTACTGTTAGGGGGTCTATAATCTCTGAGCCGTCCTGCATTACGTTGAACATCTTCTTCTCCTAATATGATGTGACTGGCCCCTTCCCACCACTTCACTTGCTCGGTGACTGGTGTGGATGGTCTGCATCCCGTGGGGGCCGTTTGTTTGAAGGCGCGCATACCACCCCTTCTAAGGACATCCCTCAGTCTGAGTCGTTGGGTCACTCAAGGGGTGAACAGCGTTCAGGCCCCTACAGGGACGTAGTGAGGATTGCCGGGAACCGGCGTAGCCTCAGTAGGAGCGCAGGGAGCCGACCCCTTGAATGGTCCATAAGCGGAACTATTCGACGCCCCCCTTGGGGTGGCGAAAGCTAAATGGAAAAGGGGTGTGTGTGGACCTAGTGGGGGATAGCGGAGAACAAGCAGAGGGGAGTAACGAAGTGAATACCCGCCGCGCAGGGCGAGCGTAAGGGGGAAGTCTATTCTCCCCCTTATCACTTGGTTGGACCTCACTCCCACCCCCTGCTCACTGTGAGAGCGCAACCAAGGGAAAGGTATCAATAGTGACACCTACCGCGTCGTAAATACGTGACAGCCAACCACGTTGATGTAAATCGCCCTGACCGCTAACGCGCTGCTGACAAGGGTTTGACGTATGTGCATTGACCGCCAATAAAGACCCCCCAATCCTACGCGCGCGGCAACATACACGGTAGCTGACCCACGGAACACAAACACATCAAGGAGGATACTCAGTGGCAGACACAGAGATAACAGACGCTGTACTCATAGGCGAAGTACTTCCAGCAGTACGTGATGCTAAGACAAAGCTCGATGATGCAAAGCGGCGCATAAGCACCCCAGTAAGGCGTGCTATCAACCTGATGGTGACGAAGGGCATGACACAAAAGGATGCAGCACAAGAGGTTGGTATCGCTCCAGAAACTCTATCCCGTAATCTCTCAAAGGATCACGTTAAGGCTATGAGGCGCTCGATGGTCCAAGACTATATAGACGATACAGCGGCTCAGTCAGCCCATACCATGAACAGCTTGGCTACATCAGCACGGAGCGAGAAGGTGCGGTTTGATGCAGCTCAGGATGCATTAGACAGGGGTGGGTATGGAGCAGAGCAAGGCGCATCGGTGTCAGCCATAGGCGTAACGATCAACATTGATCTCTCAGGGTCATAAACAACTCCCCTTACCCCTCTCCACAGAAAAGGGCCTTTAAAAACCACCTGTCGTTGTGGAAAGGGGGGGTACCATACAGCCCTATTTTATTGTAGTTAGGAGGTTTGGGGGTAGCAAGCAGTAAGCAAAGGGTACCCCCACCTTGAGTATATCTGACGTAGAGTACCACCATAGGCGTGCCTACGAGGTCACTGCCATGTTGATCCGCACTACTGGGCTATTCTGGACGCTTCATCAAAATCAGGGCCGCTACTTGTGGCTGTCTGCCTGCGTGTTTGGCGCTACTTCCGTCACACACAAGTATGACATGGCAAATACTAACTCCCCTTTCAACATCGCCTTGCAGGTTGCTTATATGAATGACCTGCCCATTATTAACGCCACTACGCCTTCTGAAATCATCTGGCCTACCCTTACGCGCGTCATGTGAATATGAGATAATTTTTTCTACTTCTACTCTGCGGCCTTCAGTCAAAAAGGAGGCCAACATGGCATTGAAAGACGTTATTGCTAAAAAAGTAGCCGAGTACCGCAAATATTCCCTTAATCACCCTAATGCAAAGCTTGTCGAAAGCTTCTACCGCGATGCTGACGAGATTATTGCTGCTGTCTTGGAGCATGAAGACACTCTGGGTCAAGACACCGCGACCCTTGAGGCCCGCGTTTCTGACCTAAACCTTGAGGTCAACACCCTGCAAGACACCATTGGCGCATTGCAGGCAGATCAAGAGAAGCTAGTCGAAGCAGCGGCCGAGCAAGACCAAAAGCTTGAAGTGCAGATCGGGGTAACTAAGACCCTCGACGCGGATGCTCTACGCCTTGCAGACGAGCGTGATGCGCTCAAGGGTAAGCTTGAAGCCGTCACCGCTGAACGCGACGAAGCTAAAGCTAAGTTGTCACGGAAAGCACCGGCTAAGAAGTGACAGCAGTAGATTATAAGCCCGGAGGCGAAACACTCAGGCAGTTCATGCTCGACGACACCTTTTGTAGAGGGGTGCGCGGGCCAATTGGTAGCGGTAAGTCCGTTACTTGCTGTATTGAGATGTTTCGCCGTGCCTGTGAGCAAGCCCCCGACGAAAAAGGCAGGCGGCGTTCACGGTGGGCGGCAATCCGCAACACCTTCCCTGAGCTAAAGGACACCACCATCAAGACATGGCTTGATTGGTTCCCTGAAGCTGAGTTTGGCAAGATGTCGTGGACACCGCCTTTCCGTCACAAAATTAACCTACCCTTGCCCGACAAGACCACGATGGAGCTTGAAGTTATCTTTCTGGCGCTTGACCGCGACGAAGATGTTAAAAAATTGCTCTCACTGGAGTTAACAGGTGCGTGGATCAATGAAGCGCGGGAGATCGGTAAGGCCATTGTCGATGGCGCAACCTCTCGTGTAGGCAGGTTTCCGTCGATCAAGGACGGTGGACCAACTTGGTACGGTGTCATCATGGATACAAACTCCATGCCTGAAGACCACTGGTGGCCGATCATGTCAGGGGAAAGTGAGCCGCCTGAATGGATGGATGAAGACGACCTGATCACGTTCCGCAAGCCTAGCAATTGGAAGTTTTTCACCCAACCCCCGGCTATGTACGACAAGGTTGACAGCAACAAGAAGCTGATCGGTTACGAGTATAATGAGGACCGCGAAAACGCGAAGTACCTTGTGCCGGGCTATTACGACAATTTAGTCCAGGGGAAAACCCGCGAATGGATCAAGGTTTATGTGCAGAACAAAGTAGGCTCCATCACCGAAGGTAAGGTTGTTTACCCCGAGTTCCGTGAAGAAACTCACATGGCGAATGCCGCCACCGACTATATCAAAGGCAAGCCTGTCTTTATTGGTGTTGATTTCGGGCTTACGCCCGCTGCGATCTTTGGGCAACAGCTTAATGGGCGCATCATCATTCACCGCGAGTTAACCAGCCGTGACATGGGGGCAAGACGCTTCGGTCAGCAGCTACTGATTAGCATGGCTGAGTGGTTCCCACATTGTTCGGATTTCCGCCTCTACGGCGATCCGGCCGGTGACGACCGCGCACAAACCGATGAAACAACGCCGTTTCAAATCTTTAACGCGCTTGGCATCAAGATCATGGCCGCGCCCTCGAATGACCCAATTATCAGGACCGAGGCGGTCAAAATGGCCCTCAACACCATGATCGACGGCAATGCTGGCTTCGTGCTTTCAACCCTCTGCCCAATTCTGAAGGCAGGATTTATGCGCGGCTACCATTACCGCAAAGTCCAAGTGTCAGGCGGCGCACACCGCTATGTCGATAAGCCCGACAAAGGCCAATACAGCCACCCGCACGATGCCTTGCAATACCTAGCATTAGGCATGGGTTTGGGTAGAGCGCTTGTCACAGGCGCTAACACCGGAAGAGCAACAGTCATACCGAAAAGGGGCGATTTATGGAGCAGACATCAATCAACAGCGCGGAAGAGGCCGAACAACCTCCTTGGGCAGAGATATTAGGTGAAACACCGCTTCGATGGGTGGTTGGTTTCTCTGACTTTGCTAAGCCGCGCTGGTTCACGCGCTTTATGAAGCCCGGCACCGCGCATGTTTTTACGCTTGGCTACTTGCCAATTTCTAACCGCTGGCTTGTCGTTCAGCACTGCTTCAACACTCTTGAAATTTGCCTCCTAACACCGCAGCGCGTGCTCGACTTTACGATAATGATGGAAGAGTTCAACACAACGTATGTGAATTGCCTGCCGGTTCGTAAGCAGCAATTGGTACTCCGAGGCAACATGAATTGTGTGTCCGTGACGAAACACCTTCTTGGAATGAAGGCCCCTTTTGTTTGGACCGGCGCACAGCTCAAAGCCCACCTAATAAACGGCGGCGCGAAAGATTTAGGAGACTGGAATGGGTAGTTTTGGACCAAAAGTAGACACCGAAGCGCAAGAAGAAGCTGAGCTTCGTACAGAGCGTGAAGAAAAACGGGTTTCAGAGGAACGCGACGATATAGCAATACGTCAATCCGCTGAAGAACGCATGAGGCTATCAGGCTTGCGCGGCCGTTCAGCGCTGACCACAGCAGGCGAGCGCGGCTTCCCTGCTGGCGGCAAAGGTAAAGCTACCCTGCCCGGTTCAAAACCAGCCACAGCCTCTCCTGCGGCCGGGCCAGCGGCAACAAGGTTCCCGTCCGGTTTCAACTTCTCTACATTTTTTGGGAATTAGTTTCGAGAGAAATCATCATTGAAACAGAGGCGCTGAAAGACCTTGATTGGTCCTCGTATAGCTTCACGCCAAGAGAGCTTGCGTGTCGTTGCTGCGGTCACTTGAAATTTTCGCTCGATGTGCTGACGAAATTGCAAGCGGTGAGGGATGAATACGGCCACCCCATGACAATTTCATCTGGGTATCGTTGCCCTATTGCTAACGCCAAGCACGCACCCCCCCACGGCAAAGGGCTGGCTGTTGACACGCTGGTTCATGGGCCAACCGCCCACGCGCTGCTGACAATCGCGACAAAACACAAGGTTCCCGGCATAGGCATTAATCAAAGCGGCATTTATGTGCAACGCTTCATCCACCTTGACTGGTGGACTGATGAAGTGATGCGGCCGCGCGTTTGGAGCTACTAAGATGCAAGACTATGACATTTCCCCCGTCCGAGCCGATCAAGACGATAAAAATATCGACCGCGATCTAAAGCGGTTTGAGGCCGCGCACGAAGTTTGGCGGAACAATAACGACCGCTGGGATGAATGTTATGAGTTTGGCATGACAGGCAGGCCCGGTTTTAATGGCGGTAGCCTTGATGGGCGTTTTGACAGGGTTTTTGACGACACTGCCCCGCAATCGGTCGGCACCTTCGCCTCCCGTATGCAGCAATTTGTTTTGCCGACCCGTCTGGTGCGCCTTGAAGGAGGTTCAAAATTAGATGCCAAGCAGCGACTATCGCTCAATAAGAAGCTTGTTCAAGTTAATGAGGACATTTATGCGGTCCTGCGGGATAGTAATTTTGGCACTCAATCCTATGAGTGTTTCCAAGATTTGAGCGTTGGTACAGGCTTTCTTAAAATTGAGCATGGCAGCATCGGTTCTATGGTGAATTTTGCCAGCGTGCCGCTTACTGACATGGTAACTGATAATGGGCCTGATGGCAGTCTCGACTATTTCGCCCATACGCGTAACGAGAAGCTTCAGGACATCAACATCATTTGGCCGAATGCCGAATTGCCCGAAGAGTTACTGAAAAAACGTAACGATAACCCCCTTGAAAAAATCGAACTGATCGAAATGGAGTATCGGGACTATTCCTCCCCGAACATAATTCAGTATCAGTACCGATTGATATGGAAGAAGGAGAAAAAAAGCCTCCTTGACTTTACACGCCGAGGACGTGGCTCAAGCCCCCTCATAGGCTTCCGCTGGTCTAAAGCAGGAAAAGAGGTTTACGGGCGCGGCCCACTCTACACCACCTTGCCTAACGTCAAGGTTTTGAACCTTGTGCGCCAATACATCCTTGAAGGTGCTGAATTGGCCTTGCAGCCAATGTTTCAATATGAAGATGATGGCGTTATTAACCCCGATACCATTGAGCTTGTTCCCCGTGCGATGATCCCCAAGGGGCGCGGCTCTAGCGGCATTGAGCCTCTAATCACCAACACAGACACGCGCCTTGGGCAATTTGAGGTGAGCGAATTACGCCAAGCCATTAAAGAGGCGCTTTTCCATGATTATCTGGGGTCCACCGAAGGCACCCCCATGTCAGCAAGGGAAGTATCCGAACGTGCTGCGGAAATGGCTTCAAAAGTGGGTGCGCCGTTTAATCGCCTCAATTCTGAACTGATCCAGCCAATCGTTCACCGCGTTATTTACATCATGAAGGAAGCCGGGGTTATCCCTGACGAGCTTGAGGTTGATGGTGAAACGATCGTTGCCGTACCGTTAGCGCCACTGGCCCGTGCGCAGCAAGCCGAAGACCTTACGGCCATCGACCGCTATGTCGAAATGATGCAAGCACGCCTTGGTCCTGAAATGGCGAATATCGTTATCGACCAATTTGGCTATGCAGACAAAATGCGCGAACTGATGGACGTGCCGCCTGAGATTGTTCGCGCCCCTGAGCAGCGTGACGAAATACAGGCCCAAATGCAACAGGCATTGCAAGCCCAAATGGGAGGCCAGAATGGCGGATAATTACGATCACCCGCAACCGGGCGAGACAGCTAGGCTTGAGCAAACACAAGCTAAGCTGGACAGGCTACGGAAAAAAGACAAGGCAAGTAAATCGCTCATTCAGGCCGTACACCGCACATTCAACACGGCTGATGGCGATCTTATTTTAGCATGGCTGAAAGGGGTGGCTTTTGCAGCCGTAGACCCCAGAGATATGCGGGACGCGACAGGGCTTGAGCTTGCCCACAGAGAAGGGCAGCGGTTCATCGTTGCTCGCATTGATGAAATGAGAAACCAAGGAGGTAGATATGACTGAAGAAACTGGCGAACAAACCACAGACGAAACTGGCGGCACTGGCGGCACTGGCGGCGAAGGGGGTGATGGAGCAACTGTAGGCGCTCCAACGTGGCTCCCGGAAGCTGATGCCAGCTATTTCAATGCAGACACGGGTGGCTTTGAAAATCAAAAGCTATTTAATGATTATAGCGACCTTCGCAAAAGCAGCACGGCTCGCACCGAAGACATCAAAAAAACCCTACTGGAAGAAGTTCAGGCGCAACACACAGCTACGCTCGAAGAGGGGCGCGTTGAAAATGCATCTGACTATACCATTAAGCTGCCGGATAACTTTCTGCCTGATGGCATGGAATTTGACCCCAACGAACCTGATGCCATGCTCGATTTTTTCAAAGAATTTGCCCACGGCGAAGGCTTGAACCAAGAGCAATTCAATAAGGCGGCTCTCGGCTATATGGATATGGTGGTTAAGGGATTGCCCGACCCCGAAGCAGAGTATGGCAAGCTTGAAAATGGCGTCGAACGTGCCGCCGCCGCCGATATGTGGCTCAAACGACAAATGAGCGAAGACGGCTATTCTGCCATTGGCCGACTGGTTGAAGATGCGAACGGGATTAAGGCGGTTGAAGAAATCATGAATTTGAAGTCAGACCCTAAATTCGGCGCAGAAATGCGGGCTATGGTGTCCCTTCCTGCTCGCAGCGAAGAAGAGTTACAAGGCATCATGCGCACCGATGCTTACCAAGACCCAACCCATAAGGACTATGCCAAAACGCAGCAAGAAGTCTCGCTTGGCTTCCAAAAAATCTACGGGAGCAAAGGCGTTTCTGTGCAGTCAAACGGCGCGGTTGTCACCACGATTTAACCTATGTGAATGTTGAAAACTTAAAGGGGCCTGTATCACAGATGCAGGCCCCCTTTTTACGTGGTCGTCCTTCGCCCCTCAGGTCGTTCTGAGCAGCGGGAAGCACAAGGGAAAGGCAGCTATTGAAAGGAACTTCTTAAAAGGACGACTGTTATGTCTACTCCAACTATTGATTTAGCTTTCATTAAGCAATTTGAAAGCGAAAGCCACATTGCATATCAGCAAAAAGGCTCAAAACTGCGCGGTATGGTGCGGCGCAAAGTGCATCTTGTGGGGACTGAAACCCGCTTCCCTAAATATGGCAAAGGCTCTGCTGGCAAGAAAACGCGCCACGGCAAAATCCCTGTCATGAACGTGCCGCACGACCATGTTGATTGTCCGATTGAAGACGATTACGCGGGCGAGTGGATTGACGAGGCCGATATGCGGAAAACCAACGTCAGCGAGAAAAGCAACGCGACCAGCGCTGCCGCTATGGCGATGGGCCGTTTGACCGATCAATATTTGATCGACGCGCTTGAGCAGTCAGCCCCGCAAGTCATTGCCGCTGGTGGTACGGCTATGACCCGGAGCAAAATTGTCGAGGGTGTTGAAATTCTTAATGACAATGAAGTGCCGGACGATGGCAACCGCTTCTGTCTGCTAACACCTCGCTCTTGGTCAAAGATGCTTGAGATTAAGGAATTTGTCGAAGCCGAAACTGTTGGCGCGATGTTCCCATACCTCAAGAACACCGAAGCGCGGCGCTATTTGAACACCACGTTCATTTCGCACGGCATGTTGACGGGCAAAAAGACATCTACTGCTCAAAACATCATGTTCCACACGTCTGCAATCGGCATGGTCGAAGGCAAAAGCATTTCCCAAAAATGGTCTTGGGAAAACCAGCACGACAGTTGGTTCCTCAATACAAGCATGAGCCTCGGCGCAGTGCGTATTGATGATGAAGGCGTTGTGGTCATTGGAAGTGATGACACTGTAGCTATCGCATAAGCGGTAGCCACAGCCACCCCCTTAGTTTCACAGCCACTCTGAAAGGAAAACAGCATGGCTTATAAATACGGCAATCTCTCTGATGCCCTTGGCGGCAACCCCGGCTCACGTGTCTTTCGTTACCAAACGGACGATACCGCAGTCGTTGTAGAAGGTGCGAACTATTTCGATGCCGCACAAAAGCTACTCACTGTAGGCGATGCCATCATGGCCTCTATGGACCTTGACGGCACGCCTGTCTTGAAAAACTACATTGTCACTGCCGCCGCTGCTGGCGCTGTGACAGTCGGCTTGCAGGTTACAGCCGCAGGCTAAAGCACTCGGCCCGACTGGCCGGTTTTGGGCCGGGCCTCCCGAGGGGTGGACGTTTTCCGTGGCGTTCACCCCTTTTTCTTTGTGAATTTTAATCTTGAGCCACCCGCGCCACTATCCGGCAAAAGGGAGTTATGTATGGCTGTATCGGCTGAAGGTATAATAATTTGTAACGAAGCGCTGCTCGCGCTTGGTGAAGCCCCCATTACAGCGGCAAGCATTGATGGCTCACCAGCCGAGCAATTTGTTTTCAATAAATACGAACCAATCGTGAAGCGGCTCTTAGGGCTGCATCGCTGGCGGTTTGCCACGAAGATCGACGATAACTTAAACAAGCTGACTGATAGCCCAATTTTGCGGTTTAATCATGTGTATCAAGCCCCGGCAGATCTATTGCTACTAAAGGCCGTCTACTCGCTCAGTGTCCCTATTCAATTTGAATTGATAGGTAATGAGATCCACACCTACAGCGCCGACAATGTGAAGATAGAATATATCTACACAATCACAGAAGACCGCTTTAGCGAAGCATTTAGAGAAGCTTTAATGGTGCGCATAATGGCTGATATGGCCTTGGGGGTTATCTCAAACACAACGCTTTATTCGACTTTGAAGGCTGAATACAGGGAAGCTTTTGCAACAGCCAAGCTGCTTGATACTCAATCAGGCACCACAAGGCGGCTTGGTGGACCAAGTAAGTTTATTAGCGCTCACCGTACAGGAACGCGGGGCGGCAGAGGGGCGGAACCCGGTGAAGAAGGATATGGCTGATGCGTACAATTAATACGCCAACTAACGCCTTTCACTTTGGCGAGATTGACCCGCTGGCTTCCGACCGCACAGATACAGAATATCTTGCTATGTCTGCATCGCGGCTTATGAACATGCGACAGCTTCCCCAAGGGGGCGTTTCGCGCCGTCCGGGGCTAAAGCATAAGAACGAGCTTGGCATCAGTAAAGAATGGTTCTACCCATTTATTTTTGATAGCGAACAGCAGTATGTTGTTGGGCTAAAAGATGGCTTTGCCACCATACGCTCGGCTAACTTTTCGACGCTACATGCCCAGGTCGCGGCCCCATGGGATGCCGACATGATCGACGCGCTGCGTGTCACACAGTATGCCGACACGATGCTCATTTTTCATAAATTGATGCCTACCCAGATATTAAAGCGAACCGGGGCGACCAGCTTCACCCTTGAAGCAATGGAGTTTGAAAGCACGCCTGATTTGCATGAGCTGCACCAACCTTATCTTCAGTTTGACCAAGGCATCAGCCTGACGGTTTCCGGCACTGTAGGAACCGTTACCCTGACAACCAATACAGCCTTTTGGAATAATGACTATGTTGGCTTGCGTGTGCGCGTTCGGGTAGGAACAGCAGACTACCGACAGATAGAGATCACCGCAGTAACAAGTGGCACGGTTGCCACAGGTTTAGTTAAATCATCAAAGGGCGCGTGGAACATATGGGAGAAAAACAAAGAGTATGTCTCTGGCGAAGAGATTGTAAACTTCAGCAAACTGTATCGGTGCATTGAAAGCGGCGCATCTAGTAATGATGGCACTGGTCCCGGCCATGCCAGCGGCCAACTATCCGAAGGGGATGGGGCAACGCCGAAATGGCTCTACCTCAATAGTGGCCCTACCTTTGACTTCTGGGAAGAACCCGTGTTTTCAGCGGTACGCGGCCACCCAAGAGCAGGGAAATTCATTGCGAATAGGCTTTGGCTTGGCGGCAGTGACTTCAAGCCTTCCGGCGTTTGGGCTTCTCAAGCCGGGGCATTCTTCAATCATGATTTAGGCCGAGGCTTCGACGCAGATGCTATTGCCTACGGGGTAACAGGTGATGCTGTTTCCCATGTAAAATACATCATTGGGTCACAGCATATCCAAATATTCACCGACCGTTCTGAGTTTTTCGTGCCGCAAGAAGTCGGTAAGCCTGTAACGCCCGAAAGCTTTGACCCTCGTTATCAAAGTGGCTACGGCTGTTCGGACGTAGAGCCTGTGCAATTTGATGGTGGCACTCTTTTCATTGACACCTCCGGTAAAGCGGTTCGAGAATTTCTGTTTGAAGATAAATCAGTCTCCTACCAGTCAAATGACACTGCAATCTTATCAAGCCACCTCATTAAAGACCCCGTAGACATGGCTGCAATCAGTGGGCGGCAGGACTTGCCAGCGCCAATGGCCTTTGTGATTAATTCGGATGGCACGATGGCGGTTTACACATCCAATAAGGGCCAGAATACCTTTGGGTGGGTCGAGTGGAGTACGGACGGCAAGTTCCTTCAGGTTCTACGTGTGGACAAAGAAATTTATGTGATGGTCGAACGGATCATTGAGGGGCAAGCCCGCTATTTCCTAGAGGCGCTTGAGCCAGAGTTTCATATGGATGCAGCGTTGATGCTCACCAATGGCACGGAAACAACCACATGGGCTGGCCTTTCGCACCTAGAAGGTAAGACCGTTCACGCCACAAGCACAAGCCCTGATGGCATTGTCTATCTCGGCTCAACTGTCGTGGCGGGTGGCTCAGCGACCTTTTCCTATGCGCGGGACAATGTGCAGATAGGGCTTGATTACACGCCCATCTTAACCCTTCACAAGCCCGACTTTGCGGTTAGTGAAGGTTCAATCCGAGGTAAGAAGAGGCGTGTTGCTAAGGTTGCGGTTAATGTAAAAGATAGCGGTGAATTTTTGGTCGATGGTAAGGAGGTTATTGTCCGAAAAGCAAGTAACCCAACGCTTGATCCGCCGCTACTCAACGGGTTGAAAAAATTTAGGGGGCTTGGTTGGTCTGACGATGGATATACGACCATCACGCAAAGCAAACCGTTACCGTTGACAATCGTGTCGATAACGCAGGAAGTGGTATTTTAAATGACTGGACTAGAAACAGCCGCGCTTGTGGCAATAGCAGCGGGTACAGTAAGCGCAGGGGCTTCGGTCGCCGGGGGTATCGCAGCCAAAAAACAGGCATCCATCGAAAGTCATCAACAAGAAATGGCAGGCCGTCTTGAGGCTGTGGAAGCCACAGACGAAGAGGTGCGCCGCCGTAAAATGCTAGCTGAACTCGACAGTACGATGGTCGCAAACCAGTCAGTGAAGGGGGCAGATTTTGGGGCCAGCTTTCAAAATCTGCGCGACCAAAACATGAATGAATTGCAAGCCGACCTGCGTAAAATCCAGTTCAATAAAACCATGTCTGTCTACAATAGAAACCTAAACTCACGGCTTGCCAGAGGACGCGGCTCAGCAGCGATGCTTAACGGTATTTTGCGGGGCGGCGGTCAGTTGTTAAGTGCTGGCAGTAAGGCTTATGGCATTCAACAAGAAGCCAAAGACGCCAAAATCTAACACTTTAGGGCTTCTACTGTATAGATAACTGGTTGGTAGGTTCCCGGAACACTCGCAATAATCCTTACGGCGCTTGCTCCATCAAGGCTTGCGCCGTTGCGTATATTGGTTAATGACGGACCCCGCCACACGTCAAGTACGGCGCAGCCGTCTACATTTTGTCTCATCGGAATTATTCTTACCGCAGCGCCTTTAGCAGTAAGTTGCGGAGGGTTGCTCGCACATCCTGCCAACAATAAAAAGATCAACAAGTTTTTCATACTCAACTCCTAATGAGTTTCAAAGACCACTCTTGCGTGCGGAAATACTATTCTCATATTTAAGCCGCGAAGTGAATACAGAAAAGGCGCTGCGTTTAGATCCCTTAGCCTATCCATGTGAATTTGACCGAGTTAGAGGTTACGGCATTCTCTCCCCAAAATGGAGAGACATATGGCACGCTATAGAAGATCAGTCACCACGTCAGCACCTAGCGGGGGTGTTGCACCTTCCCCCGGCATAGCCCCCGGCCTTGCCGGCATTGGTGATGGATTATTGAGGGTGGGTGACGCATTGGCTAACGCAGCCAGCGCCAAATCTCGTGAGCAGATAGCTTCCCAACGCGGGGTAGAGGCGGAAGAGAGGAAGCGCCAAAAGGTCAGCGACCAAAAGGCCGGCAGTGCAGCCGCAGCAGAAAAGGTGCGCCTCGTCCGGACTGAAAATGGTTCGCTTCAGAATATGGATTTTTCCTTCCTTAAAAATCCCAATGAAAAGCAATCGCTAGAGTATCAGCTTTCACAAGAGCGAGGCGTTCAGCGAGAAGTTTCAAACGAAGTATCTACAAAGCTTCAACGGCTTCGTATCGACGCAAACGGGGATTTTGCCACATTTGAGGAACAAGCCGGAGAGCTATTGAAGGGGTACTTTAAGCCCGGCACCTTCCCTGATCTTCAAGCTGACATGGCCCAGCAGCTCAATGACCATTCTACCGCCATGCGCGGAGAAGCGCACGACCAAGAAGTTGAGCGCGATAAGGTCAGCTTCCAGTCTACTGTTTCCGATATTACCGAAGACATTATGACTGCCGCCAGCAACGGAGATACTGATCGTGTAAGCTCCCTACGGGAGCGTTTTGCGGATGAAGTAGCCAGCCTATCAGGTGGCAACATCGAACGCTTTTACCCGCCAGAAATTAGGGCCAAGCTCGTCCAGCAGCTTGACCAGCAAGTCGCTGTCGGTGCGGCCGTGCATTCCTTAGAGGGAATATCGGCTGAACAGGATAGTCCTGCCCTTGCGATGCGCGAGTTTATCGACGGCACACTCGACAAAATGGACTTCTCAAGCACACGGGAACGACAAACTTTCACTCGCTACCTGAATAATCACGCACAGAACCTTCTGGCTGATAAGTCGCTGATGCTCAGTCAAGAAAAAGCAGCAAGCGAAGCGGTTTACACAGATGTTCAAAATTTGGACAATCAGTTCCGCCAGCAGCATCTAACCAACGGTGCCTTGCCGCCACCATCGGCCATCTTAGGAATGCTTCAAGCGGCTTCACAGGAAGGTGTTACTAATGCGGATCAATCCCGCATTCAGGCGCTTGCTACACGCTGGCAATCATTGGCGGCCAAGCAAAATAAACCGTCGAAAATGACGGAGCAAAAGCGCCTTGAGCTTGCCACCTTGCCGCTGGTAAGTAGTATTCTCGACGGTACTAATGCCGCAAGCAATATGATCGACGAAAAAGAACGGAAGGCGGCTGATCGGAACGCTGACTTTCTAGCAAACAAAAGCGGCATTGCTTTCGCTCAAGTCATGGCAATGCCGACCAATACCGCAGAGGAAGTGCAGGAATTTACGGAGTTAGCCGAGCGATCCGCCAATTTTTACGCGGGCATGGTCAATGCAAAAGGCGGCACTATATCAAAAACAGTCTTGAACGGTTTGGCCGTAGGCGCTCAAGGCCAGTCACGCGCAGCAGCCGAAACATCGATGTTGCTGTATAACAAGCTTTCGGATCAAGGCTTAACTGGCGACATCCCCTCGGAGCTAGCTGTCCGATTAGAGACTGCCCGAACACTCACGTTGGGCGGTACAGAATTAACGGCCGCTTTCAAGCGCGTCACTGACCAAGCCGGGTCGCCTGCCCATATCAATAACACCGTAAGGCGCTCGCAAGCAGCAGGAGCTGAGCCGTTTTCTGATGATGCGCTGGATAGGTTTAATGCGGCCCTTGAATTGAGTAGCCAAGGGCGCGGCATTCATTTTGATGCCAATGATAGCTTTTATGAGTTTGGCGATCCCGAAGCGCAAAAGTCGAGAATTGAGCGGGGTGTGGTCGCCACGTTCTTTTCTAGTGCTCCTGAAGGGATTAGAAACTTCTTGGCTCCCGAAAGTAGTATCGACACAGCACGTATTCTGAATGGCCGCATAGGAGCTGAAATTGAAAGCAAGGCCATTGGTCATGCTTATCGCTACGGCGGTGATATGGAAGCAGCCCGTCGGGTGGCTGCGGCTGAGGTTGGTAAAACCAAAACCGTCTCCCGTATCGGGACGCTCGGCTCTGAAATGGACCTAATCGACAATGGTGCGGCAATCGAATATGTCTACGATCCCCGCCATATGCGCTATCAATCTGGGGGGCAACTGCTGTCCTATGGTGATCTGCCTGTCCAGCAACAAGCAGTTGCAGACCTTTTGTTCGACAAGCAAGGCCAATGGGCATCTTATGCACTGACCACTTATATGCGAGGCCGTTTGAACGAAGGCACCGTTTCCCAATTCGAGGAACAGAACGCTATAGATATGATGCGTAACAATGCCGTTTCTATGCGGGCTGTACGCAGCAATCAGCCCGCCATCTTCGACTTTGAGACCAATAGCTTCACTGGAAACCGCAAGGTTGAATTGAGCTATGAAAGCGCTGATGGCGCACTGATGATTGAGCGTCTGGATGCGATGCCAATCCCGCAAGCAGCACTTGCGGCCAAGATGGCTTCTGAGCGTATGGCCGATGGCCTAGAGGCGCACCAAGGGCCATTCGTAGAGAATATTTACGATCTAGCGCTGACCAATGAAACGCTTAATCCGCTTCGCCCAGACTATGAAGTCGAGTTGCTTGATCTGATGGGAGCGTATGACTGATGCCTGAGTTTTTAAGCCAAGGTGGATTGCCGGTTGAAGGCTTGCCCGGATCAACCTTCGATCCCGTACACGCGCCTCTGCCGCAGACCGAAGAAGTTAGTTTTGCCGATACAGCAAAAGCTGCATTCGTTGGTGAAAATCTAATCGCCTCGACGGCGCGCTACGCGTCATATCTGATTAATGCGCCAGATAATGCGCCGGACAGCGCGTTCAATGCGCTTTCATATGTAAATGAAACCCACGATATGAAGCCTTATTGGCGAGAAATGTTAGGGGTGAAGAACCGGAAACGCGCCGATGCTCGTGCGGCTTATATTCGGCAAGGCGCTGCGTATAGGGACATCCTCGCAAAATCCGATGGGCTTCTAGCTTTCGCGGCAACCACAACGGCGGTTGTTCTCAGCCCTGAGACATGGCTTTTTATGGGCGTGAGCGCACCCGGTCGAATTGGCTTAGGGGCGGCAAAAGCAGCCGCAGCAAGCGCAGGTGTCACGCTTGCCAGTGAGATTGCTCTCCACGCCGCACAGCCAACGCGCACCCCGGAAGAAAGCGCCCTTGCTGTTGGTGGTGCAACTCTGATGGGGGGAGTATCCGGCGCACACGCTGCCCTTAAAAGCCACCTTGAGGTGCGCGATGCCATGACGCGAGCCAAAACGCTCTATGGCGGCAAGCAGCCAAAAGAAAGCCGTGGCCCCAATACAAATCATGCTTGCCCATAGGAGAACCAGATGAACTGCCAGCAACCTTTTGGACAGTATCTTTCCAGTATCGAAGAAACGCTTGGGCGCAAACTGGAGGAAGATGAAATTAATTATGCGCGTTCAGCTTACAGGGATGGGCCGGATGAAGGCTTATTGAACCCTAAACGCTCGCTTCTGTCGTCCTTGCCCGGTATGCCCAATGAAATTCTTTCGGACCTTCCTGTCACGCCGGTACTGAAGGCTTATGGCGCGAGCCTTAAACGCGCCTTCAACCCCAAGCAAATGAAAGAGGTGCGGAAGATACTTGATGAAAGCGGATCAAATGACACAGTTGAACGCCTTATCGAAGTGCCTTTTTCTACTCGCTCAGACGGGGTGCGTAAGGAAAGCGTCGAGCGCCGGTACAAGCGGGAATATAGCTCTCGCCAAGCTGGCCTCTCAGATCAGCTTGATTTTCTATATTTACAACAAGCTGGCCGCGTCCCCGCTAACGGCGATGTTGGCCGTGCGGCGCAATTGGCCTCAGCGCGACTTGATGGCAAGGTTATCAATAAACACGACTGGCTGGACGAAGTTGGTTTAACAATAAAGCGCGGCCTTGATAGCACGCAAGACCCTTCTATCAGGCAAGCCGCAGAGGCTACTATGGAGCTGTTTGATTGGGTCAAAGGACAGGCCCTCAAATATGAAGCTTTCCCTATCCAGCAGGAATTGCGCCGCCAACTGAGGTCGTTAACAGAGAAGCGAGGCAAAACGCGCGGGGAGATTGATGGCGCGAAGCTTGATGGTCAAATTAAGAAAGTGACGCGTGAGCTACAGACTGTAGATCAAACAATGAAGCGCCAGTTAACAGCGGAGAATTATTTCCAGCGGATTTGGCGGCGGGATAAAATCGAAGCTGACCCGCTTAAATTTAAAAATATTCTGCGCGACCATTACAGAGGCAGTGGTGTTGCCAGTGAGGAATTAGAGCAGTTAACCGAAGATACATTTTCGGCCATTCTTCAAGATCACGGCTTTACACCTGTCGAAGCCTTTGTGGGCAAAGCATCTAGCCTGCGCGCTCGGACGCTTGATGTCCCTGACAATCTTGTCGAAGATTTTGTTGAGCATAACGTTGAGGTGGTCATGGATCACCACATCCGCACAATGGGCATCGACATTGAACTGACCCGTGAATTTGGATCTGTCTCAATGGCCGACAAACTGGACACGCTCAAGGGGGAGTTTAATAAGCGCATTCAAGCCGCCGAAGCCCTCAATGATGTCGAAGGTGCGCGGGTGCTGCGTGATTTGCGGAAAGAGCAGATCAAAACGCTGGAAAACCTGAGAGACCGACTGCGCGGCACACTCGGCTTGCCAGAAGACCCTTATAGTCTCACAAGCCGCGCTGTGCGCGTTGCCAAACAGTTTTCAGCGGTCACAGCGCTTGGTATGAGCACCCTGACCGCCATTAGCGATGTTGGCGCAATTACGATGCAGCATGGCTTTAGTAAAACCTTTGGCGGGATGTGGAAGCTTCACATGGGCCAACACAAAGCTGTGCTGACCAACATGGCCCGTAAAGAGCTTAGAGCGTCTGGATCTGCCTTAGATATGCTCATGGGGTCTCGCGCCCTGTCTATGGCGGGATTAGGGGGTAGCTTTGGGCGACATTCTGGTTTCGAGCGCTTCATGACTGCCGCAACCGATCAATTTTTCAACATGAACCTGATGAACCCTTGGACGACCTCAGCCAAACAGCTTGCGGGAACGCTCGCAATGAATGATTTGCTCAAGAATGGTGCTGTATTAGATGCCATTGACACAGTGCAGCTTAAACGCCACGGCCTTACCAAGAGTGATGTCAAAAAGTTTGTGCGTTTGTCCAGGGAACACGGCGAAGAAGTAGACGGCCTCTTTGTGCCAAATACCGAAAAATGGGCAGACACGGATGCTGTGGGAAAGTTCCGCCGGTATCTGGGGGCAGAAGTGGACCGGGTGATTGTCACGCCGGGGGTTGGTGATCTGCCCTTTTGGATGTCTAGCGAGGCGGGAAGCCTCATTGGTCAATTCATGTCTTTTGGCTTTGCAGCCCATAACCGCCTTCTTGTTGCCGGCCTTCAGCCGGGAAAACATCGGTTTATGATGGGGGCGATGTCGATGATCTCTATTTCGATGATGGCAAATGAAGCGAAAGACGCTTTACGAGGAAGGGAGAAGGAGCGCCCCTTCAATGAGCAATTATACAGAGGGGTAATATCAAGCGGCATTCTTGGGGTGATCCCTGATGGCATGGAAATAGCCTCGATGGTCACAGGCGGCGCGGTTGATATGCGTTGGGCTTTTGGCATTGAACCGCGACCGTGGACAGCAACGGATGCAATCGAGCGGCTTGGCCCAACTGCGGGTAAGGCTGTTGATTTTGCCGAGGCTGTGAATGGTGATGTTCATGCCGCACGAAATATGATCCCCGGACAAAATCTTTTATATCTCATGCCGATCATGAACGAGGTCGAGGAAGCCCTAAAATGAGTTTTACCGTCACAGAAGCCTATCCCCGCGTTCGCTACGAAATCGGCAACACGGAAGAAAGCTATTTCACAATCCCTAACGATTGGACTTTCTTTGAGGCCAGTGAGATTGAAGTCTATGTTGATGGCAAACAGCTAACAACTGGTGAATATGCTGTCTCTGGCGCAAACGGGGATGGCGGCGGGACTGTCACTGTCCTTAATCCTGTACGTAAAGCTGACGTTTTATTGCGCCGTGACGTAAAAAGCGAGCGCACAACAAACTTCCCAAACAGCGGGCCTTTTGATGTTGAGGTGCTGAACGATCAGCTTAACCGCCTCGTTCTTGCTCAACAGGATTTAGAAGCAGAGGTTGGCCGTACATTAAGGTTTTCCCATTTTAGTTTTCCTGAAAATGTAAACGCGCTCGGTGATGTATTTTCGCGTCAAGGTCGCATCCTCGGTTTTGATAATTCAGGACAGCCTTTTGCCGGGCCTACCGTCGAAGATGTGGCGTGGCTGGTCGATACGGCCCGTGAACGGGGTTTTCTGGCTGCTGAGTTTGGCCCCTACATAG
>JAESQS010000188.1 GCA_016765035.1 Kordiimonadaceae bacterium
CAGCGTACGTCTACAAATGCTCGTACTCGTAAGGGTAAAGCTGTAGCGATTGCAGGTAAGAAGAAGTAAATTAGGGTTAAGCTGTTTAGGGCTCCCCCTTATATTAGGGTCTGATAGAGATGGCACAAGAAACTACTCGCGTTAAAAAACGTGAACGAAAAAACATTACGAACGGCGTTGCACACGTTAACGCGACGTTCAACAACACAATGATTACCATTACAGATGTGCAAGGGAATGCTATTGCCTGGTCGTCTGCGGGTACGATGGGCTTTAAAGGGTCTCGTAAGTCTACACCTTATGCTGCACAGGTTGCGGCTGAAGATGCAGGCAAAAAAGCCCAGGATCATGGCATGAAATCACTTGAAGTTGAAGTGAAGGGCCCTGGCGCTGGTCGCGAGTCTGCTTTACGCGCACTTCAGGCTATTGGTTTCACGATTTCTTCAATCCGTGATGTAACGCCAATTCCACACAATGGTTGCCGACCGCCGAAACGCAGGCGTGTGTAACTGAGTGGCTCTGTAAACTATTAGTTGTATAGAGTATTGGCGCGAACTCTGTGGCGCTGAAATTTGTATTAAGCGGCATTAATTAAGAGGGTTACAACGTGATCCAGACAAACTGGCAAGAACTGATTAAACCAAATAGCCTCACTATTCAGCCGGGTGCAGACCCGCTTCGTAAGGCTACAATTGTTGTTGAACCACTGGAACGTGGCTATGGCACGACACTTGGAAATGGCTTACGCCGTGTCCTCTTGTCTTCACTTCAAGGCGGTGCTGTAACAAGCATCCACCTTGAAGGTGTGTTGCATGAATTTTCTTCTGTACCGGGTGTACGTGAAGATGTGACAGACATGGTCTTGAACATCAAACAGCTTGCTCTTCGTGTAACAAGCGAAGGCACAAAGCGTCTACACCTTACGGCTTCTGGCCCGGGTGAAGTAACCGCTAGTGCTATCAGTGAAGTTGCTGATGTTGACATTCTCGACAAAGACCTTGTGATTTGTCACCTTGATGAGGGGGCGACGCTCAACATGGACCTGTCTGTATCTTCTGGTAAAGGCTATGTTCCTGCGGAACGTAACCGTCCTGAAGATGCGCCAATTGGTCTTATTCCAGTTGATGCACTTTACAGCCCGGTTCGTAAAGTAAGCTACAAAGTTGAGGCGACCCGCGAAGGTCAGGTTCTTGACTATGATAAGCTGACACTGGAAATCGAAACTGACGGTACAGTAACACCTGAAGATGCGCTCGCGTTTGCGGCCCGCATTCTACAGGATCAGTTGACTGTATTTGTTAACTTCGATGAGCCTGAAGAAGCTGTTAAGCCTGAAGAAGACGAAGAACCAGCGTTCAACCGTCAGCTTCTACGCAAAGTGGATGAGCTTGAGCTTTCTGTACGGTCTGCAAACTGCCTGAAAAACGATAACATCGTTTACATCGGGGACTTGGTGCAGAAAACAGAAGCTGAAATGCTTCGTACACCAAACTTTGGTCGCAAATCTCTTAATGAGATCAAAGAAGTGCTTACGGGCATGACGTTGCGCCTTGGTATGGAGCTTCCAGCTTGGCCACCAGAGAATATCGAAGAACTTGCCAAGAAACTTGAGCAAGAGTTTTAAAACCTCCCTCTTGTAGGGACACCTGCTGGTACTATGCCCCACAGATAAGTGTGGGGCGCAAGGCCGGACAGGCAAAATGGAGTAAGGACTATGAGGCATCGTAAAGCCGGTCGTAAACTGAATAGAACTGCTAGCCACCGTAAAGCAATGTTCCAGAATCTTGCACAGGCGCTGTTGAAGCACGAGCAAATCGTGACAACTTTGCCAAAAGCAAAAGACATGGCACCGATCGTTGAAAAACTGATCACGCTTGCGAAAAAAGGTGGTCTTGCTGACCGTCGTCTCGCTATTGCACGTTTGCAAGACGAAGCGCTGGTAACAAAGCTATTTTCAGAGATCGCTGACCGTTACAAAGAACGTACTGGTGGTTACACCCGTGTTCTTAAAGCTGGCTACCGCCACGGCGACAACGCGCCAATGGCTGTTATTGAGCTGGTTGACCGTAACGAAGACGCTAAAGGCAAAGACAGCGGCCCAACTGCTGATGTTGATGAAACAAGCAGCGACGAAGTCGCAGCATAAGTTTCTTGCAGAACTTTTCGAAGAGGGCGGCCATTGTGCCGCCCTTTTTATTGGGTCAGAGGTATATAGATCCTGACTTCGGCGTTAGGTGATAACGGGTCGACGTTTTTACTGTAAAGCGCATACTCTGGCCCATCGGCCTGTACGCGGCCTGAATTAGGCAACCAGCTTCCGTAGATGTAATTCATGGTGTCCTGGATGTTTTGTACGCAAATCTTGCGATGCATTATAGCTGGGAGTGCTGGCCATATAGACGCCTTTTTTTACTGCCACTTTATCTATGGGTAGGAGGTCAGTGGCCTAAACCATGTAGGCTCTTGCGTAGTATGCATACCTCCGTCATAACGGTGAGCAAGTTAGCTATTAAGGAGTGCAGCTTC
The DNA here is from genome assembly GCA_016765035.1 of Kordiimonadaceae bacterium. Classification (GTDB taxonomy): domain Bacteria; phylum Pseudomonadota; class Alphaproteobacteria; order Sphingomonadales; family Kordiimonadaceae; genus Kordiimonas. The sequence continues at coordinate 2,527 of JAESQS010000188.1, forward strand.
TATGAAGGTGTTTCAGGCGTTTAAAATTGTTGTTGGTTTGGCTGTTGCAGGGTTTTTTTAACCTAGGTGCCGCAGCGCAGGAGGGTGCTAGCGGTGAAATTATCCGTCAGGTGCCAGCCTCTCAAGGGCAAGTGTTACTTTCGTATGCGCCTCTGGTTGCGGATAGTGCGCCTGCTGTTGTGAATATTTATACCAAAAAAATACTACGCCAGCGCCGTTCGGCCATGTTTGATGACCCACTCTTTAAGCGCTTTTTTGGGAAACAATTTAGTTTTGGTAGCCCCAAGGAGCGCGTGCAAGGCTCGCTTGGATCTGGTGTTATTGTGCGCCAAAACGGGGTTATCGTTACCAACAATCATGTGATTGAAGGCGCAGATGAAATTCGTGTAGTTTTGGCAGACCGGCGTGAGTTTGATGCGACGGTGGTTCTGGCTGACCCTCGAACAGATATTGCTATTTTAAAAATTCAGGTGGGGGATGAACCTCTGCCGATCTTGCGACTTGCCGATTCAGACACTGTGCTTGTAGGGGATATTGTGCTGGCCATCGGTAATCCTTTTGGTGTTGGGCAAACTGTAACGGGCGGCATTGTTTCTGCCACAGCGCGCACACAACAGGGCATTTCCGACTTTGGTTTCTTCATTCAGACAGACGCAGCAGTAAACCCCGGCAACTCAGGCGGTGCCCTTGTGGGCATCCAAGGCGATTTGCTTGGTATCAATACAGCCATTTACAGCCGCACAGGCACGTCAAATGGCATTGGCTTTGCTGTGCCTGCTAATATGGTCAAGTCTGTGCTCAGGGCGGCTTTAAACGAAGGGCAGCTTACGCGCCCTTGGCTTGGGGTTAAAGGCCAGTCTGTAACCAATGAACTTGCCTCAGGCCTCGGGCTTGACCGGGCAGGTGGTGTGCTGGTGGATCAAGTCTATCCGGGTAGCCCCGCGTCTTTCGCCGGCTTGTTGCCGGGTGATGTGATTATGGCAGTGGACGGCAAAGAAGTGCTGGATGAACCTGCTTTGAATTTCCGTATTGCGACCATGGAGGACGGTACGAAGGTGCCTCTAGCTGTGTTGTCGGAAGGCTTTATTCAGGAACGCACAGCACCGCTTACGTTGCCACCAGAAGACCCCGCAAGAGAAGAGCAGACTTTGGATGGCAAGCACCCCTTTCAGGGCGTGACTATCGCCAACCTTTCCCCGCGCTTTAACGAAGAGCTTCAGATTGACCCCTTTTTGAAAGGGGTGGTGGTGCTGAAGGTTGGTAATAGAACTGCGGCTGCACGCTATCAGTTTTTAGCACCCGGTGATATTTTGCTGGGCGTGAATGGTACTCGGGTTGAGTATGTGTCTGATCTGTCGGAAGCTATTGATGAAACATCAGAACGGTATGTGTATCAATTCCGCCGCCGGGGCAGAGTGCGGGAATGTAGCATTGTGCCAAATCGTTCGTTCCGTTGTAATGATATTCGTTAAGGCGACTTTAAGTGAGTGACTTGTTTGGGGATACGGCTGGTGAAATAGAGGGTGCGCCGCGCCCGCTTGCAGACCGCTTGCGCCCCAAATCCATCGATGACGTTGTTGGGCAAGACCATTTACTGGGGGAAGAGGGTGCCCTTGGGCGCATGGTTGCTGTTGGGCGGATTAGTTCCTTGTTGTTGTGGGGACCACCGGGTACAGGAAAAACCACCATTGCCCGCTTGCTTGCGGGCCATGCAGATTTGGCATTTGAGCAAATCTCTGCCATTTTCTCCGGTGTTGCAGACCTGAAAAAGGTTTTTGAGGCCGCTAAAATACGCAGAATGAACGGGCGCGGCACCCTGTTGTTTGTGGATGAAATACACCGATTTAATAAGTCCCAGCAAGATGGGTTTTTGCCCTATGTGGAAAATGGCACCATTACGCTGATTGGGGCCACCACAGAAAACCCTTCCTTTGAGATCAACAGTGCCTTGTTGTCGCGAATGCAGGTGCTGGTGCTTAATCGGCTTACAGACGAGGCTCTGGACCAGCTTATGGACCGGGCAGAAGCTGAAATGGGTGCCAACTTGCCGCTGGAGCCTGACGCGAAAATTGCCTTACGCGCTATGGCCGATGGCGATGGCCGCTTTTTGCTTAACTGTATCGAAACAGTATATGACCTTTCAAACGGCCAAACTTTTGACGCTGATGGCCTTATAAAGCTGTTGCAAAAACGCGCGCCTTCTTACGATAAAGCCGGCGATGGTCATTATAATCTAATCTCGGCCTTTCATAAGTCCTTGCGCGGTTCAGACGTAGACGGCGCACTGTATTGGATGGCACGGATGCTAACGGCGGGGGAAGACCCTCTGTATGTTATTCGGCGCATGGTGCGCTTTGCCAGTGAAGATATTGGCATGGCAGATCCGCAGGCAATTCATCAGGCGCTTGCCGCCAAAGATGCCTATGAATTTTTGGGTAGCCCAGAGGGTGAAGGGCAAATTGCCCAAGCTGTGGTCTATTTGGCAACAGCTCCTAAATCCAACGCGGCCTATCTGGCTGAAAAAGCGGCTAAAACTGCAGCCAAAAAAACTGGTAGTCTTATGCCGCCTGCTCATATTCTGAATGCCCCAACGGACCTGATGAAGGATTTGGGCTACGGCAAAGGCTATGCTTATGATCATGATACAGAGGCAGGCGTATCAGGGCAGAATTATTTCCCCGATGATATGAAGCGCCAAGCCTTCTATAAGCCTGTTTCTCGTGGGTTTGAGCGGGACATTCAAAAACGCCTTTCCTACTTTGAAAAAATCCGCGCTGATGCAGAAGCCGCCAATCCAAAAGCGGATAATGACTAGGCCTTTCACTCATTTTGTTGGCATTGATTGGTCTGGCGCAAGAGGCAAACGCCATGCGGGCCTTTCAGTGGCGCTTTGTGATGCAGGAAAGGGGCATATCAAACTTGTGCTACCCCCAGACGGAAAGAAACGCTGGAGCAGAGAAGGCATCGCAGACTGGATAGCATCAGGCTGTGGATTGCCAGAAGATGC
>JAESQS010000189.1 GCA_016765035.1 Kordiimonadaceae bacterium
AGACGCCCTAAATTCGCGCCACATCTGCTTGGGCCTCACATATTTCTCACGAATTTTCCGGCCTGCAAGCGGTCGCCGCAAAATAATATTAATAGCTAAAAATACACCGCCTGCCCCAATAAGGTACCGTGCCAATTCAAAGGTAAAACTATTGTACCAAATCTGGGCTAACTCCTTCGCAACCTCCCACATGTTATTCACTCCTGCTTACTGTCGAAACTCATTATACTTTTTATGAGAGGCATCCTGCAGGAGAGAGGGCTTTCTGGCTCGCCAGTTTTAAAAATGGCGGGCAATTTTTAGAATTGGCAGGCTTTATTCAGTTTCGGCGAGTGCCTTTTTTCTGTATTCAGAGGGCGTTACGCCAGTGCGCGCCTTAAAGGCCCTATTGAAAGGGCCAAGGGAGCCATAGCCTAAGTCCATAGCAAGCACCAAAACCTGCAAGCGCCGATTTGCAACGTCTGCAAGGCGCTCTTTAGCGGCTTCGATGCGATATTCATTCAGAAAGTCTGCGAAATTCCGGTATCCCATATGCTGGTTTACCAATCTACGCAACTTATGCTCTGGCATCTGCACTTTCTCTGCCAGCCCGGCAATCGTGAGATTAGGCTCCAGATAAATTTTGTCGTGTTCTATGCGTTGCACAATAGTTTTCAAATCATGCTTATCGCTTGGGTCACTCTCAGATGTAACCGTAGGGAGGGTGGGTGCCCCCATACTAGAGGCAGGCACGCCAATGAGGATGACACTTTTGTCGGCTTTAAAGACATGCCATGTCAATACCAGCGCAAGAGCAAGCAACGCACCTGATTGAAGCACCGGCGCCCAAGAGAATTGGGAAATGCCGTACAACCATGTTTCAATAAAGATGATAGCCCCAACAAGCCCCGTCACCAGCACCATATATAAGGACCGAAAGCGCCTGCGCGCTTCCAGCAAATCATCTTCTCTACCGCGCCACGCCACAAATACCATATGTAAAAGTATACTGATCCGCAGGAGGAATAGCCCTACTTCTAACACAGCAGGCCATGCCCCCCAAAAGCCGAGCAAATAGCCAAAAGCTAGGGGGATAATAAACAGCATATACACCCCCGCAACACCATAGTGCAGGGGCCTTAAAGTGAAATGGTCTTCAAATTGAGACAGACTGAAAAGCCAAACTATCACGGGCGCCAAGGCGCTCAATATCCAGATTAAAATACCGATAGGAACAGGCGCATATAGTATAGCCTGCATAGTCAATAAATAAGAAGACCCGGCAAAAGCTGAGAGAGCGCCCAACACAGAAGGCAAGCGCCACCCAAAATCCCGCAGGATAATAACGCCTAAAAAGATAAATAGCCCAACCGCCCAATAGCGGAATAGATTGTCGTAAAATTCGAACAAGTCAGCTTCCTCGCCGTTCCCCCATGACCGAATAGCACAGGAAAACAGACAACACCAAGATAGACTTACATATCTGCTACGCTCTTATCCTTACGAGGCTACTAGCGGATCTATGATCCGTAACCAGAGCGCCTAAAGGCCAGCCCTCAGGCTTTCGCAGCAACATCTGCGCATATGGTCATCCGTTAAAGTTACTAAGAAATTAAATACGCCAAACATTAATCGTATATACCGATTAATTAAATCGATATTCCCACGTTGCTTTTCAAATTAAAGAGCATAAACTGCCCCCAACAGCAGCGTAAAGAATGGCTCTAAAAAACCATCCCTGCACTGCGTATTTCGAGTTTTATATAATATCAACTTTGAAGGAAAATAAAATGGCTGTACTTGCAGGCAAACCCGCTCCGGACTTTACCGCTGCTGCTGTGATGGCAGACGGTAGCATCAATGACGCCTTTAACCTTAAAGACTATCTTGGCGGTGATTACGGCCTTGTTTTCTTTTACCCGCTTGATTTCACGTTCGTTTGCCCGTCAGAAATTCTGGCGTTCCATAACCGGATGGATAAATTCAAAGCATTGGGCGTAAAAGTTATTGCGGTTTCCGTCGACAGCCAATTCTCCCATGCTGCATGGCGCAACACACCCACTGCCGAAGGCGGCTTGGGCCCTGTTGATTTCCCAATGGTGGCGGATATCACCAAACAAATCGCCCGTGATTATGATGTTTTGATCGAAGAAGACGGCGTTGCCCTGCGTGGCACATTCCTTATTGGGCAAGATGGCAACGTTTGGCACCAGTATGTAAATAACCTGCCACTAGGCCGTAACGTAGACGAATTTGTTCGCCTTGTTGAAGCGCTGCAATTCCATCAGGAACATGGCGAAGTTTGCCCTGCTGGCTGGAATAAAGGCGATGATGGTATGCAAGCTGACGCTGCAGGCGTTGCCGCCTATCTCACCAAGCACGCTGAAGACCTTTAAGCTCAGGCTTCTTGAATAAACGACTATAAAAAGCCCTCTTTTACGAGGGCTTTTTACTACCTCCATACTAGCGTCCAAACCCGCAGACAGCCCCTAGGGGTAATACCACTTAAAGATGTAAGTGGTGCTTTTGATATTTCCTTAAATTAGAATTAAGGTATCACAAATAATTGACCAAATCTTAACAAACTCCCACTAGCTTAATGATGCGAGATAGTTATAAATTCTAAAATCACTATAGATTTTTGTTCTAAGTAATAATAGATAAAGCTATGTAAGTGCTTATCTAATGGGAAAATTTGTGAAATTTAAAGACTATAAAACGAGTATAATGTTATATATTGTGCTTGCCTTATCAGTGTTATACGTGCAGCCAATTCCATCCGTATTTCTCACCGTTACAGCTATAACAGTTTATTGCCTCTTTATTTTCATCAGCAGCCCCTCGCGGCGTTGTAAGGAATGTGGCTACACATTCCATCTGAACCCGCTTAGTTTTGTAAATGTGCACCTTATGCCGCTTACCTGCACCCGCTGTAACGCCAAAGTAAAAAATAAGCACCGCTAGCCCGTATCCACTTTAATTTGCATTACCAGCACCACACTGGTTACAGGATGCTGCTTGGCGATCAGGCGTCAGCCCACGGCCCCTGTTCGACGTTTCCGATTAAGCTGATCGAAACAATCCATTGTAAATGAAGTCTTTGTCATTGGCATTTTGGTGCCAAACAATTATGTAAGGTGCCAAGCAAACAAATAGGTCTGCCCTGTGAACAGCCGCGCAGAATAACAAGGATACGATTATGAGTGAGACGAAGCACAGCAACATGCTTATCATTGGGTCAGGCCCGGCAGGATATACCGCGGCTATTTATGCAGCACGCGCCAGCCTGAAGCCGACGATCGTAACAGGTATGCAAGCTGGCGGGCAGCTTACCATCACCACAGATGTGGAAAATTAACCCGGCTTTGCCGATGCCGTACAAGGCCCTGAGCTGATGGAAGCCATGCGCCAGCAAGCTGAAAATGTGGGCACTGACATAATCTATGACCTTATCAATGAGGTAGATTTGGCAGCCACACCCAAGCGCGCCATTGGCGACAGCGGTACTGTTTACACGGCTGATACAATCGTTATCGCAACAGGCGCGCAAGCACGCTGGCTTGGCTTACCCTCAGAAGAAAAATTCAACGGTTACGGCGTATCGGCCTGCGCCACCTGTGATGGCTTCTTCTACCGGGGCAAAGAGGTTGTTGTAATCGGCGGCGGCAACACCGCAGTTGAAGAAGCACTTTATTTATCCAACATCTGCTCAAAGGTAACATTAGTACACCGCCGCGATGAATTCCGCGCAGAACGCATCTTGCAGGAACGCTTGTTCAAAACAGCAAATATCGAAATCAAATATGACAGCGTGCTGGACGAAGTTCTTGGTGACGAAGAGCCACTAGGCGTAACCGGCGTTCGTCTTAAAAATATTAAAACTGACACGACAGAAGAACTTGCTGTGCACGGTGTGTTTATTGCCATTGGCCACACCCCATCAACCGAGCTGTTTAAAGGCCAGCTTCCCATGGACGAAGAAGGCTATTTGATGAAGAAGCCTGACAGCACACAAACGGACATTCCCGGTGTGTATGCAGCCGGTGACGTAACAGACAAAATTTACCGTCAGGCCGTAACAGCCGCAGGCATGGGCTGCATGGCAGCGCTGGAAGCAGAAAAGTATATTGCAGAAACAGCGCACGCACAGGCTGCTGAATAAGCTGAAACGCCGACCGTAAAACAAAAGGGCGCCTCAAGG
>JAESQS010000190.1 GCA_016765035.1 Kordiimonadaceae bacterium
CTCGCATCCCTCATACGGTGCGTCTCAAAGGGGCCGATGTAACTGTTGTGAAAACCAGCCGGGTTTGCGGAAGCCGTATTACCGCCGATGCGATTGTAGCGGACGGTTATATTTCTGCTTATGGGCAAGAAGTGAAAGCCTGTGCTTTGGGGCAAGCCAGCGCTGCTATTATAGGGCAAAATATACTTGGCTTAGGGGCAGTAGAACTGGCCGATATCGCCCGCCGGTTTCGTACCATGGTAAAAACCGGTGAAGCGGACTTTCCTGAAAAATGGGCTGACCTCGCCTTGCTGGCCCCAGTGAAGGACCATCCCGGCAGGCACGGCAGTGTTATGCTGCCATTTGAAACCCTTGAAGGCATTTTCAAAGAGAGTTTACCTGAAGGCTGATACTTTTACAGTACGCAAGCCATGCCAGCCCACGCTATAAATCCAGCCCACGCTATAAATCCAGCCCACGCTATAAATATTGAGTGGCCCAAGCGCTAATGACCCGTGCGGCAAAAATACCGTCGGCAGGGTTTTTCATCAGTAAATGGTCTGCTTTATCAAGAGAAATAAAGCTTTTTGGGTGTTTTGCAGCTTCGTAAATTTGGCGGGCATGGTCAATATCCACTGTGGCATCTATGGGGGAGTGCATAACCAGCAGCGGTTTTTTTAAGGCTGCGACTTCAGACAAAAGGTCTTGGTTGCGGGCATCATCGACAAATTGCTTTTTAATAACAAAAGGCCTGCCCCCCAGCAAAACATCAGCTTTGCCTTCTTGCTCTATCTTTTCCATTTCTTTGTCAAATTGCTTGAGCACATTCACGGCATTGGTCGGGGCACCGATGGTGGCCACTGCTCGCACCTCGGGTACTTGGTTGGCTGCTAGAAAAGTGGCTGCTCCACCAAGGGAGTGCCCCATCATAATAGCAGGCGGGCTGAGTTCAGCGCGCATATAGGCGACAGCGGCAAGGATGTCATTCACATTCGAGGTGAAATTCGTGTTGGAAAAATTGCCATCACTTTGCCCGAGGCCCGTAAAGTCAAATCGAAAAACGGCAATGCCATCTTCATTGAGAGCGCGGGAAATGCGGTTTACTGCGCTCAAGTCTTTGCTGCAACTAAAGCAATGGGCAAAAAGGCTATAGGCCTTTATATCACCTGCGGGCGCATCGAGGCGGGCAGCTAGCTCAAAGCCTTGGCTACCCATGAATGTAGCTTTCTGTGATGGCATTTTTTGCTCCTTCTCCTTGAACCAGTAAGTCGTATGTGGGTAGAGAGGTTGTAACCTGTTATTCACATAGTATTGATCGTCCCGGTTACTGTTGTGTTAAGGGCAAGGGCTTGCAAGAAAATGGGCTACGTTTTTGAGGTTGCCATCCGTTTTCGTAGGCTTAATGCCAAGGGCACACGCCAGTAAACCATACACTTCCACATTATCAAAATGCCCAACAGAAACACCCTGTTTGAATTGAGGGCCGGCAGCAAGGAATGTTGCGTGCATTTTTATATGCTGGTTATCAAATCCGTGGGTGGCGCTTGACCAAGGAACGGTTTTTACAGGCAGCGGTGTGGCGGCATTTTCTGATGCGTACAGTATCCAGCCTGTCTCAGCGAGTGCCATTAAGTCGGGCGCACGGTCTGGGTGGTTGAAATGATATCGCTTGGGGAAGTGGCCGCGTTTGAAAACTTGCATTTTGGGGTGGGCTCCCTGCAACAAGCTGTGCACACGCGCAATCTCTGTAGCCTCGCCATACAAATTAAGAAATGGCGAGTAATTCGGCCCCCGCTCTTTGTGCCAGTCGGGGATGGTTAGTTTGTCCAAGTTTACGATTTTATCAATATTGATAAGCCTGTCATCTGCCAAATTTGCCATGCCGTGGTCAGAAACCACAATAATATTGGCGCGGTCGTACAGGCCCTGTTTTTTGAGGCCTGCAAGGAGGTCGCCCAAGTGGCTATCCACTTTTAAAATGGCGTCTCGTTCTTCGTTTGAACCGACACCAAAATTATGGACTGCCGTATCTACGGCGGAAAAATATAGAGTGACAAGGCCGGGGCGTTCCATCACAGGGCGGCCCAACCAGCCGAGGACTTCAGTAATACGCTCGCCGTAATCTTTTGACCAGTCAAAGGGTTTCCAATAGGTTGGGCGAATGCCATCTATAGGGACTTCAGACCCCACCCAAAAATAGGTACCTGCTTTTACGCCCTGTTTTTCTGCTGTAATCCAAATGGGTTCCCCGCCCCACCATGTTGGGTCTTGCGAATGTTTTTCACGGCTAAAGCTTTCCCCTAATTTTCTGTCATACGGATAGTTGGAAACAAAGCCGTGGTGTTCAGGGTGCAAGCCTGTTGCTAGGGAGTAAAAATTCACAAAAGTTTTAGTCGGCATGGCGGGGATCATGCCTTTGCTACGAACGCCGCGGGCAGCAAGGGCGCGTAAATTTGGGGCATCCACCCGGTCAATGGCATCTGCCCGCAGGCCGTCAATGCCAACCATAATAACAAGGGGCGTTTCAGATCTAACGGATATAGCCCCTGAAACAGTGAGTATCACTGCAAAAATTAGCCGTAGAATTTGATACATAGCTCGCCCTTTACACGTTCTGATGCTTTCAGGTGTAAGGGCTGGCCATAGGGCTGACAAGTCTGTTGTACCCAACCCCCACTTTAACGGTTAGGGAGGAGCCTGTTATAAATTCAGGGCTTCACCCATTTCTCTGATCGCTTCGATTTTATCATAAAGCGGCTGCCAATCATCTTGTTTGTCAATGGCAGCCCAGAGGCTTTCAACCTCTTCTATCAGTATTGTGCAAGGGCCGCTTCCTTTGAAATAGGGAGCATCCAATGCTTTGGTATTGGCAGGCTCATACTGCAACAGCGCGGCTTTCATGCTGCTATAAGCGTCATGATTGTAGCGTTCTGCTTCGGGGCTTTTTGCAGCACGTTTTTCGCTCGCGCTGCCACCAAACCAGTCAAAGAAGAAACGTTCATAAGGGAAGTTTTCGCCGAGCAGAAAATCATTCACCATTGATAATAGTTCGCCATTTTCTTTGGCACTTTTTGGTTTTACGCCGAGCCGGGCCAGTAATTTTTCACCGACTGCATCAAGATAAAGTTGTGGGAAATCTGCCAATGCCTCTTTCAAGGCGGCCTCTTCGGCCACATCAGCGAGCGCACCGCCTAGTTGATATACATTCCAGTGCAGGGCTTCTGGCTGCCTTCCGAAACTATACAGCCCCGAATGGTCAAAATAGGCGGCGGTAAAAGTAAGGTCCATTGTTGGCAGAAACCGCCACGGGCCAAAGTCAAAGACTTCCCCTGTGATGTTTATATTATCTGTGTTGAGCACGCCGTGGATAAATCCGGCTGCCATAATTTCCGCAGACTGCACAGCTACACGTTCGCCCACTAGCCCTAAAAACTGGAGTGCTCTGTCTTGCACGCTGCCGGTGGGCGTAATGTCGAAATAGTGTGTCAGGCAATAATCAATCAGGCTTTCAAGCCGGGCAGCGTCAGAAAAATACGCATGGTGCTGGAAGGTGCCAATACGTATATGACCGTGGTTCAAGCGTACCATCACAGCCGAGCGTGTAGGGGAAGGTTCATCGCCTCGGTGCAGGCTTTCCCCTGTTTCAATAACCGACAAAGTTTTGCTGGTGTTGACACCCAGAGCCTCAAGCATTTCTGTTGCCAAAATTTCGCGGACTGCGCCTTTAAGGGTCAGCTTTCCGTCGCCCCCACGGCTATAGGGGGTGGTGCCGCTGCCTTTGGTGCCAAGGTCCATCAGGCGGCCATTCGTGTCCCGCATCTGTGCATATAAAAAGCTACGCCCGTCGCCAATGTCAGGGTTATAATTGCGGAACTGGTGGCCGTGGTACTTTTGGGCCAGTGGCTTTTTTAGGTTTTTTGGCAAGGGCTTAAAGGCCCCAAAATGTGCCAGCCATTCTTTTTCAGATAAGCTGTCTAGCCCGATGCTTTGTGCGGCCCGATCATTTCTGTAACGCAAAGTGGCTTTCGGAAATTGCGCGGCGGCAACTTCATCAGCGAACCCATCAGCCAAAGTTAGGAAGGCAGGGTCCGCTTTATAGGTGGGTCCAATCGACATTAATCGTTTGCCTCATTATTTTCAGCACCATTATGTGCCGGAATGCCCCAAGTGATATGGTCTTCAAGTATAGGGCGTTTTCTGTCTGTCGGCTGTGTTTTTTGGGTGCCGAAAAACATCAACCCTGCGATGCACTCGTGCTCTGCCAGCCCAAGGCGTTTTGCAACAGTGGGGCTATAGGCGCTCCAGCCTGTTAACCACTGGCTGGCAAAACCAAGAGCAGTGGCAGCAATGAGCATATTTTGGCACACAGCCCCGGCTGATAATTCTTGCTCCCAAACCGGTATGGCCGGGTGTTCTTTTGCAGCGGATATCACAATGATAAGGGCAGGCCCTTGCGTGGCATAGCCTTTCATTTTTTCTGCGGTTTTGGCGTTGGACACATTTTCTGCCACCAACGCTTCTGCAATGATATCGCCGAATTTTTCGCGTTCGTTGCCAAGTAATACAAGAAAGCGCCAGGGCGCCAGCTTCCCGTGGTCGGGTACCCGAATGCCCGCGGCAAGGATTTTTCTGATGGTTTTATCATCGGGGGAAGGGCCAGACATTTCGTGGGCTACGATGCTGCGGCGCGCCATCAAAAGGTCATATGTGTTGCTATCGGGAGTATTAAATTCTTGTTCAGACACGTCGATATTACCTCAAATTACTTTATTTACTGGCCCTGCATAGTCTATAACGTGTTTTAGGGGGCATGGAGAGAAAATTGTGCTCAAAGTCATCTTTCTTATTTCTACGATAATTGGTGCCATAACTGCTGGGCCAAGCCTATATGCCAGCTCGCCTTTAAGGGGGGTAGATGATAGTACCCCAGTTGATACAGATGTGGGTATTCGGCTGCCGGCTGGTTTTAAGGCAACAATTTTTGCGGATAAAGTAGGACAGGTTCGTCATGTTGTTGCGGCTAAAAGCGGTTGGGTTTATGGCGCCTTAAGGCGGCGCGTTAAAGGCAAGGGCGCAGTCGCTTTATATGACAGAGACGGAGACGGTGTCGCAGACGAGCGCCGTTATTTCGCCAAAGGCATCCGTGGTACCGGTTTGGGTATTTATGACGGACATCTATATTTTGGTACGGATGTTAGCATCCTTCGCTGGAAGTTGCCTGCGGCAGGTGGTGTGCCTGAAGGCAAGCCAGAGCTTATTGCATACGGCTTTGGCGAAAAACGCCAGCACGCTGCCAAAAGCTTCGCGCTTGACGGTAAAGGCGGGCTTTATGTGAATGTGGGCGCACCTTCAAATGCGTGTATGGTAAAACAGCGCACCAAAGGCTCAAAGGGCATGGACCCGTGCCCCATACTGAAAAAGTTTGGCGGCGTTTGGAAGTTTGATGCCAGCCGTACTATGCAAGAGCAAAGTCAAGACGGCGAGCGCTATGCGACAGGCATCCGTAATGCTGTTGCTATTGATTGGAACCCGGTAGTAGACAGCCTTTATATTGTCCAGCGGGGGCGGGACCAACTTGCTGAATTATTCCCAGACCATTTTACCAAACAACAAAGTGTTGAACGCCCAGCAGAGGAATTCCACCAAGTGGCAGAAGGGGCAGACTTGGGGTGGCCCTATAGCTATTACGACCCCATTGCATCGGCGCGTATGATCATGCCTGAATATGGAGGTGATGGAGTACAAATTTCTGATAAAGGGCAAGACCCCGTTGTTGCTTTTCCGGCTCGTTGGGCACCGAATGATTTACTCTTTCCTCGCACCAATATGTTGCCAGAGGCCTATCGCAGAGGCGCGTTTATCGCTTTTTATGGGGCTAGGGACCAAGTGCCATTGGCGCAAAAAGGATATAGGGTCGTCTTTGTGCCAATGGATGAAAAAGGTGTCGTGGTGGGGGATTGGGTTACATTTGCAGGCGGCTTTTCAGGCGCGGATGCTGCTGGTGATGCGCCGAGCGTCAAACATAGGCCAACTGGATTGGCAGAAGCTGCGGATGGTTCTCTCTATGTTACCAGTTCAAAAAGTGGCGGCTGTGTCTGGAAGATAACGTATGTTGGTAGTTGATATTTGTAATTTATAGGCGCGCTTTTACCGTGCGGTCAGTGGCGGCTTTAGGAGGCGTAAAAGCCTGCAATTTTTGATGCTCAATTGTGAGAGCACTAGAGTGGCTGTGGTTCCTGAAGGTATGGTGAAATTATAGAGTTTGATTTATAGATTAACACGTTAAACGTGCTCGTTAATAAGGTAAGTCATTGTAATATAACTATTTTAATTTTAACTCTAGTTTAACCTTTCTAACATAGATTGGATGTTTCATAGTGGCAAGGTGGGGTCGTCGGAAAAAATGGAAATGCACAATGTTCGAATTTGGTAGGCGGAGTAAAACGGCGGTTAAAGAAAAGCTAGAACCAGAAACACAGAAAAACGCATCAGACCTTACCTTGTACAAGGGCCTTATAGAGCATATGCCAATAGGCGCTATGCTGTGCGACAAAGATGATCTGACAATCACATATGCCAATAAAAAAAGCATTGAATTATTAACATCCATCGAACAGCATCTGCCCATTAAAGCAGTTGATGCTGTCGGTTCCTGCATTGATATTTTTCATAAGAACCCTGCTATGCAACGTGCTTTGTTGGCAGACCCTGCAAACTTGCCACATGATGCTGTTATCGCCTTGGGTGGGGAACGCCTGTCATTGCACATTGAAGGGGTGTTCAACGAGCAGAATGATTATATTGCTCTGGCACTCACGTGGAATGTGGTGACTGAAAGCCAAGCATTTGAAGAACAAGCAAACAAGTTAAAGCAGATGATCGACAAAATGCCGATCAATGCCATGATGTGTGACCCGGAAACGCTTATAATTACGTATATGAATGAAAGCAGTATGCAAACACTGACAGGTTTGCAGGAATATTTGCCAGTTGACGCAAAAGACTTGGTGGGCACGTGTATTGATGTGTTCCATAAAAATCCAGAGCATCAACGAAAGCTGCTGGGTGACCCTGCGAACTTACCATGGAAAGCCCGTATTTCTGTTGGTCCGGAAAAGCTGGATTTAAACATATCAGCGATTATGGGGGACGATGGGTCCTATTATGGCCCGCTGGCCACATGGGATATTGTAACAAACCAGCTTGCGGTGGAAGAAACTGTTTCTGAGGCAGTGCGGGGTATTCTCGACAATAGTAATGCACTGAAGCAGCATTCAACTACCATGGCAGATGATAGTTCGCGTAACACGACAATTGCTTCAGCAGTTTCTGTAGCCTCTGAGCAGGCAACAGCAAACGTACAAACAATGGCGGCTGCAACAGAAGAACTGGATGCTTCAGTTTCAGAAATTAGCAGCCAGATTAATCGCTGTGCGGAAATTTCCGAAAAAGCAGCTGCCCGGTCCAGAGAAGCAGATGCGCAAGTGAAAAAACTGGAAGGTGCCGCCAGTAAAATTGGCGAAGTTGTACAGTTGATTAGCGATATAGCGAACCAAACTAACCTGCTTGCACTGAACGCAACCATTGAAGCAGCCCGAGCAGGGGAAGCCGGGCGCGGATTTGCCGTGGTTGCCAGTGAAGTGAAATCTCTTGCAAGCCAAACTGCCAACGCAACAGAGGATATCACGCAGCAAATTAGCGCTATTCAGCAGGAAACCAATAATGTGGTGAGCGCGATTGGTGAAATTAGCACTGTGATTGGCGAAGTGAATGAAATTGCTAGTTCCATTGCAATGGCATCAGAAGAACAAAATACTGTTACCATCGAAATTGCCAAAAATGCGCAAGAGGCCGCTACCGGCACTCAGGAAGTGTCAATGCATATCACCGAAGTGCAACAAGCCATTGAAAGTACAGCTATCAGTGTTGGTGAAGTTCAGACCATTGCTGATGGCCTTGGTAATGTGGCGGCTGTGCTAAAAGAGGAAGTGGAAAAAATGCTTAAATAAGTTCGTCCTTAGGAGACTTATTACAAAGCAACGAGAGCAAGTAAAAAGGGGCTGCCAAATAGGTAGCCCCTTTTTGTATGCTGTGCGGTTTAAGCCAGATACGATCTAGGAGGCTTTGGCTGTCTTCACCCAGTTCTGGATATTTTCTTCCAAAACACTCAGCGGCACTGGCCCGTTGCGTAGGACGGTATCGTGGAAGTTTTTAATGTCAAAAGCATCCCCCAATTCCTGCCGTGCCCATTCCCGCAATTCAAGAATTTTAATTTTGCCAATCATATAGGCGGTGGCTTGCCCGGGCATAACAATATAGCGGTTGATCGCGTTTACATTATCATCTGTTGGGTTTGGTGTATTATCACCTAGATATTTGATGGCCTGTTCACGTGTCCAGCGTTTGTCATGCAGGCCCGTATCAACTACGAGGCGGCAAGCACGCCATAGCTCCATTGAAAGACGACCAAAGTCGGAATAGGGGTCTTTATAAAACCCCATGTCTTTGCTGAGCAGTTCAGAATATAGACCCCAGCCTTCAGTGAAAGCTGTAAATCGGGTGAACTTTTGGAACATGGGGATGCCTTCAAGCTCCTGCGTGATGGCGATTTGCATGTGATGGCCCGGAATGCCTTCATGGTAAGCTAGGGCTTCCATCTGATATTTTGGCATTTGCGCCATATCATACAAGTTCGCGTAAAAGCGGCCGGGCCGAGAGCCATCTGGGCTGGGGCGTTGATAAAAGGCTTTGCCTGCTGACCTTTCGCGGAAAGGTTCCACCCGTTTTACTTCCACTGGTGCTTTTGGCAACAGGCCAAAATATTCGGGAATTTTGCCCTTCATAGCTTCAATGGCGGCTGTAGCTGCGGCTAGGTATGCCGCTCTGCCTTCGTCGGTTGTTTCATAGTAAAATTGTTTGTCATCCCGCATGAAGAGAAAAAATTCTTTCAAGCTACCATCAAATTTCACCTGCTCCATGATGGCCCGCATTTCGCCGTGGATGCGCTCAACGTTATCAAGGCCGGTTTGATGGATTTCAGTCGCTGTCAGGTCTGTGGTGGTGAAACGTTTTAGCATCGCTGCGTAGTAGGCTTCTCCTTCAGGGAACTTCCACGCGCCATCATCTGTTGTGGCTATTTTTTCCTGAGTTTCAAGAAAGGCAATCAGTTTTTCATAAGCTGGTTTGACGGAACCTGTGAGGGCTGTAGATGCTTTTGCCACCAACGCTGTGGTTTCTTCTTCAGAAAGCTTGAGCTTGGCTACCTTTTCCTTGAAATTCGCAAATAAGGGGCTGTCGTCAGCGTCGTTGGCGAAAGGGGCACCTGTGATGACATTGTGTGTAGCAGGCAGCACCACCGGGAAGACAAATTTAGGCACCATCACACCAGCATCCTGGCGGCGCTGTAGGTTGATAAGGAGTTGGTCGATTTGGCCGCCGATACCTTCCAATCGTGTGATGAAGGCTTCTGCATCTGCAACTGTGTCTACCCGGTGATAATTGATTAAGAAAGTTGGGATTTCGGTATGTTCCCCTAACATTGTATTCACAGGGTAGCTATGGTCGCGAAACTTAAATTCTCGGATGCTCCGCTCGGATTCTTTTTTGAACAGGCGGTAGCTTAACTTAGCAGCATCATCAAGCGCATCGAAGTTTATGTCTGCAAGTTTGGCTAAATTTTCTTGCTCAATTTCGTAGTTCTCGATTGTACGGGCTTCAGAGTTATCGTCCCATTTTCAGTGTCTTTTTTAATGCCAAGATAGGCCTGAAACATGGGTGATCGTGACACGGCTTTTTGAAATACGTCTTCTACAAACGTATAATAGCGTTGGCTTTCAGTTTGCACTGTGGCTTGCTCTGCGGCAGGTGCTGCGGTGTTTTCGGCTTTATCTGTTGCTTGCTGGTTTTCACCGCAGGCGACAAGCGCGAGCGTCATGGCCGCCATCGCCGTGACCGTAACAACGAGCATCGCCGCCCACGCCCCGACGCTCCGGCGGTTGCAGCGGAA
>JAESQS010000191.1 GCA_016765035.1 Kordiimonadaceae bacterium
ATACTTCGAGAGATGAAAGCTTGAATAAAATAATGACTTATAGAAGAAGTGGTAGCTATGGGCGGACTTGAACCGCCGACCCCAGCATTATGAAACTGGCTGGATATTTGTAACTAATTGATTTTATTATCTTTAATTTCGTCACCCACAGCAAATTAGCAGAACAAAGCACTACTTTTCACAACAAGTCACGCAAATCTCACGCAAGTGCGGTATAGGTCTTTCTGGCGCAATTACTCGATCGCGCCACTTTATTTGGCGCGAAAATAAAGAATGCGACAAATAAACTCGTTTATTTTGAGTGTTTCGTTTATTGCGAATAAAGCAGGATAGGTCTATTCTTGCAAAGTATCGGAGGTGAATTTTGAAGGTGCCTCTAGCGTAGACCCTTCAAGTGAGGTGAAGTTATGGGAACCCTAAAAGACTATCAAGAACTACCCAACCAGGAAGCTGCTCAATTAGCACGGTCCAGTGCATCTGAGTTAAGCAGATTGTTAAGTGAAAAACCTGATGCAGATAGAGCCAGCGTAAAGATGGATGGCCACAACATGATCTTGCCTCGTCAAGCAATTAGCTTGTTGCGTGACCTTCTAGCAGACATGGCTCAAGGTAGTGCCGTGACCATTGTCCCAATGCATGCGGAGATGACTACCCAGCAAGCAGCCAATATTCTCAACGTTTCCAGGCCTCACCTAATCAAGCTCCTTGGGCAAGGTGAGCTGAACTTTACGAAAGTCGGCACTCATCGACGTATTCGCTTTGAGGATCTAATGGAATACAAGCAGAAACTTAAGCAGCAAAGTGCGCAAGCTATGGATGAGTTGGTTGAGCAAGCACAAGAGCATGAAATGGGTTATTAATGAATTTTGTCGTACTTTACGATGCTTGTGTCTTATACCCGGCACCATTAAGAGACATACTGCTGGAAATAGCTATTTCAGAGTTGGTTGCAGCCAAGTGGACAACAACTATTCACGATGAGTGGATGAGGAATTTGTTAGCTGATCGGCCAGAGCTTAAAGGGAGGCTGGAAAAGACCAGGGTATTGATGGACAAAGCAGTGCCTGATGCTTTGGTTGAAAACTTCGAGTCGCTTATCGATAACCTCAATCTGCCCGACCGAAACGACAGGCATGTGCTGGCTGCTGCCATTAAGTGCAACGCACAAATAATTGTCACCTATAACCTCAAAGACTTCCCGCCAGATATTCTTGCTGGCTACGGCATGGAGCCAATGCACCCTGATGAGTTTATTGAACACCAAATGGGGTTAAGCCAGGGAGTGGTTATTGCCTGCGCGAAGCGGGTAAGAGCGCGTTTGAAAAACCCAGAAATTAGCGCAGAAGCCTATCTTGAAATTCTGGCATCGCAAAGGCTGCCAGTAACGGCCGACAAGTTGAAAGAGTTTGTTGATTTAATCTAGGTCAGTGAATAGAAAGGTTAAAGAAGAACATTATGGCTAAAGAAGCGATCCACCCTGGTGAATTTCTCGCTGATGAACTGGAGGCAATTGAGATTACAGCAACTGAATTGTCGCGCCAGATCGACGTGCCACCCAACCGCATTTCCCAAATTATCCGAGGAAAACGCGATATCACAGCAGATACGGCATTACGGCTTGGACAGTTCTTTGGTACGGGCCCAGAACTGTGGATGAATTTACAAAAGGCTTTTGACCTGGATAAAGCCAAAATTGAGATGGGCGCTAAAATCAGCAAAATTCATCGCTGGCAGCCAGCGTCTCAGATGCAGGGATAAGCATCACCACTCTATACCTGATACACCTGCATCACATAGACCATGCTAGAGAACAACCAACCTTACCCTGGCACCAAATGTCAGAAACTCAGTGTTGCCGGAGAAGTAAGCATTGAACGCCGTTGAAATAGAACAAGCAATAAGCGATTTAGCCGAACAGGACTTTGACACGGCGGACTTCCCCTATGCTTTCTTAAGTGCCTTTGGCAATAAAGCGACCACCATTAAACGTCTCAAAAGTGGCTCGTCGAACGCGTCCGATATTGAAGACGGCGTGCTGCAGCGCAATAACATACATATTGTCGTTTGTGCAGAAGGTGGAGTGGCAGCCACCTTGAAAAATCTCAAAGCCAGTCCCGCAACCAGCAAAGCAAAAGCCAAATTTGCCCTGGCTACCGATGGTGTTTATCTGGAGGCCGAAGACCTGATTTCCGGCGAAACAGTCGCCTGTGATTACAAAGACTTTCCCAACCACTTTGGCTTTTTCCTGCCGCTGGCCGGTATCACCACCGTTAAACAGATCCGCAACAACCCCATCGACATTCAGGCCACCAGTCGTTTAAACCGGCTTTACGTTGAACTGTTGAGAGTCAACGAAGACTGGGCGACTGACGAACGCCGTCACGACATGAACCACTTTATGACGCGGCTGATCTTCTGCTTTTTTGCCGAAGATACCGATATTTTTAGTGGCGACAATCTGTTCACCGCCACCATTGAACAAATGAGCGATAGCCGCTCTGGCAACACAGGGCATGTTATCGGCGAACTGTTTCGCGCAATGGACACGCCAATAGACCAGCGCGCAGCCGCCAACCTTCCGCGCTGGGCCGACACCTTCCCCTACGTTAATGGCGGCCTTTTTGCGGGCAGTCACCAAACGCCCATCTTTAGCCGCATTGCCCGTTCGTACCTGCTGCACGCCGGCAGCCTCGACTGGAAAGCCATCAACCCCGATATATTCGGCTCTATGATCCAGGCCGTGGCCGACGATGACGAGCGCGGTGAGCTGGGCATGCACTACACCAGCGTGCCCAATATACTCAAAGTACTTAACCCGCTATTTCTCGATAACTTGCGAGAGCAGTTGGGCGAAGCGGCAGATAACCCACGCAAGCTGCTTAACCTTAAAAAACGCATCGCCAAAATTCGCGTGTTTGACCCCGCCTGTG
Source organism: Kordiimonadaceae bacterium (assembly GCA_016765035.1). Classification (GTDB taxonomy): domain Bacteria; phylum Pseudomonadota; class Alphaproteobacteria; order Sphingomonadales; family Kordiimonadaceae; genus Kordiimonas. The sequence continues at coordinate 2,931 of JAESQS010000191.1, forward strand.
GTTCCGGGAATTTTCTGGTGATCGCCTATAAAGAGATGCGCATCATTGAAGATGAAATCAACCAACGGCGACAGGAAACACACCTGGGTTCAGATATTCCCCTGACCAATTTTCGCGGCATCGAGCTAAAAGACTTTCCCGCCGAAATAGCACGGCTCGCCCTGATTATTGCCGAATACCAGTGCGATGTGCTCTACCGTGGCCAGAAAGATGCCCTCGCTGAATTCCTGCCACTCAACGCCAAAAACTGGATCACCTGTGGCAATGCCCTGCGGCTAGATTGGCTGTCTATTTGTCCGCCCACCGGTACAGCGGTGAAATTGGCAGCGGACGATTTATTTGAAACTCCGTTGGATCAGGCGGAAATTGATTTTGAAAATGAAGGGGGTGAAACCTATATTTGTGGGAATCCGCCTTATTTGGGTAGCACTTGGCAATCCAAAGAACAAAAGGCCGATTTGGAGCAAGTATTTAAAGGCCGCACAAAAAGCTGGAAGTCACTGGATTATGTCGCCGGCTGGTTTATGAAAGCAGCGGACTACGGCACCCACACCAATGCCGCCAGTGCTTTTGTGAGTACCAATTCTATTTGTCAGGGGCAACAGGTGCCGATTTTGTGGCCACTGATTTTTGATTCTGGGCATAAGATTTTTTTTGCCCATACCAGTTTTAAATGGGCCAACTTGGCCAGTCACAACGCTGGTGTCACGGTCGTTATTGTTGGGATTTTCAATCAAGTAGGTTCAGTGGTTAGGCTATTTTCTTTGGATGATGAAGGAAAAACGATTCTAAAAGATGCGGCTAATATCAACGCTTATTTAGTGGCTGGTGACAATATTTTTGTTGAGGTATCCGATAAGGTATTGAGTGGTGCCACCAAAATGGACAATGGAAACAAGCCTGTTGATGGAGGTCATCTCCTGCTAGAGCCTGAAGAGGTTCAAAGCCTGTTGCTACATGGGAAAGAGCAAGAATCATTGTTAAGACGGTTTGTCGGTTCTACCGAAGCGATAAACGGGAAGCTTCGATATTGTCTTTGGATTGATGAGCAAACAAAGGCTTTAGCTCATAGCATCTCAGCAGTGAAAACTAGAATTGATGCAGTTGCGAGTTCAAGGTTACAGAGTCCAAAAAAATTAACACGTGACTCGGCAACCTACCCCCATGCATTCCAGCAAGTGCGCCAAACGGGCGAGGAAATTCTGATAGTGGTGCCAAGAGTAAGTTCCGAAAACCGGCCTTACCTCCCGGTTATCCTAATGGAGCGCGGGACAATAATATCCGATAAATGTTTTGCATTTTACGATGCCCCTCTCTGGAATATGGCACTAATCGCTTCCCGCCTTCACTGGGTATGGATCGGCACAGTCTGTGTTCGAATGAGAACTGATTTCTCTTATTCAAACACCCTCGGCTGGAACACCTTCCCCGTTCCCAAACTCACCGAAAAAAACAAAGCCGATCTAAGCTGCTGCGCCGAAGATATTCTGCTTGCCCGCGAAGCCCATTTTCCCGCGACTATTGCCGACCTCTACAAACCTGATGCTATGCCCGAAAACCTGCGTCATGCCCACGAGCGTAATGATGAAGTGCTGGAACGCATCTATATCGGTCGCCGTTTTAAGAATGATACTGAACGCCTTGAAAAGCTCTTTGATCTTTACACCAAAATGACCACCAGGGAAAAACAGCAGCAAGGAAAGCAGGCATGAGTGATGTTGTACTTTATACCAGTGAAGATGGCACCACCCGCCTGGATTTACGGCTGGAAGGCCAAACGGTTTGGTTAACCCAGTTAGAGATTGCTGAGCTGTTTCAAATCACCAAACAGAATGTGTCGCTGCATACCAATAACCTCTTTAAAGAGGGTGAGTTATTACTGGATTCAGTTGTCAAGGAATCCTTGACAACTGCTGCCGATGGCAAGAATTATCGTACCAAACTCTACAATCTTGAGCTAATTCTAGCCATTGGTTACCGGGTACGCTCGCCTAGAGGTATTCAGTTTCGCAAGTGGGCAAGTAGCAATCTGAAAGAGTATCTGCTTAAAGGCTTTGTCATGGATGATGAGCGCCTGAAAAACCCAGAGCCCTGGGACTATTTCGATGAGCTGTTGGAGCGCATTCGTGATATTCGCGCCTCAGAAAAGCGTTTTTATCAGAAAGTACGCGACCTATTTGCCCTGAGCGGCGATTACCATCAACGTGAACAAGAAACCCAACAGTTTTTTGCCCAAGCCCAAAACAAGTTGTTGTATGCGGCTACGGGCCATACAGCGGCTGAATTGGTGATAAATAGAGCTGATGCCAGCAAGCCCAATATGGCGCTCACCGCGTGGAAAGGTGCTCGCGTGCGTAAGCAGGATGTGATTGTTGCCAAAAACTATCTCAGCACGGATGAAATCGACACATTGAATCGCCTGGTGGTGATTTTTCTGGAACAAGCCGAGCTGCGGGTGAAACGGCAAAATGATTTAAGCCTTGAGTTTTGGCAAGGTAATATTGACCGGATGTTGACGTTTAACGATCAAGCTATTTTGGAAGGGGCGGGCGCTGTTAGCCATGAGTCAATGAAGCATAGGGTACAGAAACGCTATGAGAAATTTGATCAGAGTCGACGGCAAAGCGAGGCACTAGCCGCTGATGCCGCTGATATAAAAGTATTGGAAGCACTTGAGCAGCAACTAAAAGAAAAAAGCAAAGAGACAAGCAAGGATAAAAAGCATGAGTAGTAAAAGCATTCCCTCTATTTCAGTTACCTATGCCTGTAATGGCAGCTCAAAGCATGCCAATGAATTGGGCATGCGGGTGATGCAGGAGCGGGTTTACGAAAAACGCGGTGAGCAATATTTATTAATTAAGTCGCCGCCGGCATCGGGTAAAAGCCGGGCTTTAATGTTTGTCGCGCTGGATAAGCTATACAACCAGGGCTTAAAAAAAGCGATTATTGTGGTGCCGGAAAAAGCCATTGGTGCCAGTTTTAATGACGAGCCCCTCAGTGACTTCGGCTTTTGGACAGATTGGCAGGTGGTGCCAAAATGGAACCTGTGTAATGCCCCCGGTGAAGATGGCGGCAAGGTGAATTCCGTTAAATCCTTTCTCGATGGTGATGATCGTATTCTGGTTTGCACTCATGCCACCTTCCGCTTTGCGATAGATCGTTTTGGCATTGCCGCTTTTGACGATTGCTTAATTGCGGTGGATGAGTTTCACCATGTGAGTGCCAACCCGGATAACAAACTGGGTGCCCAGTTGGGTGAATTAATCGCCCGCAACAAAGTGCATCTTGTCGCCATGACCGGCTCATATTTTCGCGGTGATGCCGAGGCCGTGCTGGCACCAAGCGATGAAGCCAATTTTGATACGGTCACTTATACCTATTACGAACAGCTCAACGGTTATGAGTATTTAAAGGCGCTGGATATTGGCTACTATTTTTATTCCGGCTCCTATGCGGATGATATTTTAAAGGTGCTCGACTCTGAGGAAAAAACCATTATTCATATTCCCAATGTGAATTCACGGGAGAGCAGCAAAGATAAAATAAAAGAGGTCGAGCACATTATTGAGGAGCTGGGTGAGTGGCAGGGCACGGATGCTGCTACCGGCTTTCATCTGGTCAAAGCAGCAGATGGGCGGGTATTGAAGATTGCTGATCTGGTGGATGATGACCCGCTAAAACGGGATAAAGTGTCTACAGCCCTGCGCCAGCCTGCGTTGAATGACGACCGGGATTATGTCGATATTATTATCGCCCTGGGCATGGCCAAAGAAGGCTTTGACTGGATTTGGTGCGAACATGCGCTGACCATTGGTTATCGCTCCAGCCTGACGGAGATTATTCAAATCATCGGCCGAGCCACCCGTGATGCGAAGGGTAAAACACACGCTCGTTTCACTAATTTAATTGCCGAACCGGATGCCTCTGAAGAAGCGGTGGTAGATGCCGTGAATGACACTTTAAAGGCCATCGCTGCCAGTCTGTTAATGGAGCAGGTGCTTGCGCCGAAATTTAATTTTACACCGAAGAATCCACAAAGCGGGCCGGTAGCGGGTTTTGATTATGGTGAGAAAGGCTATAAGCCGGACGGTACGAATGTTGGTTTTAACGAAATAAGCGGGCAGCTTCAAATCGAAATTAAGGGTTTGGTTGCGCCAAAAAGTGAAGATGCCCAGCGTATTTGTCAGGAGGACTTGAACGAAGTGATCACCGCTTTCGTGCAGGATAAAAATGCCATTGAGCGCGGCCTGTTTGATACCGAGCTAGTGCCAGAGGAGTTGACTCAGGTGCGCATGGGCAAAATCGTAAAAGACAAATACCCCGAGCTGGATGAAGAAGACCATGAGGCGATAAGGCAACACGCGATAGCGGCGCTAAATCTCACCCAGCTTGGCAAAGAAAGCGCCAGCGATGGTGTTGATGCGCAGCAGAGTGCTAGCACGGCATTTGTGGATGGCGTCAGGCGTTTTGCCATGAGCGTGACGGATCTTGATATCGACTTGATTGACCGTATCAACCCGTTTAGCGAAGCCTATGCGATTCTCGCCAAGTCGATGAACGAGAGTAGCCTGAAGCAGGTGGCGGCGGTGATCAGTGGGAAAAAAGCCACGCTCACTGAGGAAGAAGCCAGAGACCTGGTGAAGCGGGCGCTAAAATTCAAAACTGAGCGTGGTCGCTTGCCCGAGCTAACCTCGGCCGATCCCTGGGAGAAGCGCATGGCTGAGGGTATTGCCTTTTTGCAGCGCAAAGTAGCGGCGCAAAGTAATGACTGACAAATCGAATGAGGATCTACTTGCAGAACTGGGTATTGAAGCGGAGCCTGTTAAAAGGGCTGCTCGCTCGCCACGCGAAGAGCGGATTATTGCCGGTTTTGAAGAAATTCAGGATTTTGTAGAGAAGCAGGGAAGGCTGCCTGCCCATGGTGAAGAGAATGATATTTTTGAGCGCTTGTATGCAACAAGGCTAGAGCAAATTCGCGAACAGGAAGAGTGCCGAGAGTTGCTGCTGGATATAGATCATCAGGGGCTACTGAAGCCTGTAAGCGGTGTCGCTGAATCACCCGCAGAATATGACAGTGATGAAGCCTTATTAGCCGAGCTTGGCGTAGATGCACCGATTGAGGGCGATGTGACTTTATTGAAGCATGTTAAATCCCGTGCCGAAGTGAGGGCGGCGGAAGAGATTGCCAGCCGTGAACCCTGTGAAGATTTTGAAACCTTTAAGCCTATTTTTGACGCTGTGCAAAGTGAGCTTGCCAGTGGCCTGCGCGAGGCGAAGCTACTCACCCGTAATGCCGCGATTGAGCAGGGCGATCTGTTTATTCTCTTCGGTCAAAAGGCTTATGTTGCCGAGGTGGGTGATGAGTTTGTCACCGACTATGACCGCAAGGACAGCCGCTTGCGCGTGATTTACGACAACGGCACTGAAAGCGATTTACTGCTGCGCTCTTTGCAACGCGCCCTTAACCGGGATGACGCGGGTCGGCGTATTGTTGATATTGCCGCTGGGCCATTATTTGCTGGTTTGGCCGATGATGAAGACCTTGCTTCTGGCACTATCTATGTTTTACGCAGTAAATCTGAGCATCCTGTCATTAATGAAAACAGAGAGATCATTCACAAGATTGGTGTGACGGGTGGCAGTGTTGATAGGCGTATAGCGGGTGCCAGTTTAGATGCGACATTTCTGATGGCCGATGTAGAAGTCGTTGCGAGTTATGAGCTTTTTAATATCAACAGAACAAAACTCGAAAATTTGCTGCACAGGTTTTTCGAGAATTCAAAGCTCGATATTCAAATTAACGACCGTTTTGGCAACCCGGTAATCCCCAGGGAGTGGTTTCTGGTGCCACTGTTTGTCATTGATGAAGTGGTTGAAAGGATTAAGGACGGGACAATCAGTCAATACGTTTACGATACGGCGACGGTTAGTTTGGTGCCTGTTTGATTGTTGATTTCTGTTTGACTGTCACTATACTGTATTTATGTACAGTTTTATGTTTGAGGGGGATATCGAAATATGCCGAAGAAGGACACCGCTAATAAAGTAAAGCCACATACTGAGGCGAAATTGCAGTTCTACACTCGCTATCTCGAGCGATATTTAGAAATTTTGTTAAGGGCTGGCCCTGTAGAGAAAATCAACATATATGATATGTTTTGCGGTGAGGGAGTGTATTCAGATGGCAAGACTGGTAGTGCCGTTAGGGCTGTTGATGCAATTTGGAAGGCAGAATCATCGAATGAACGATGCAAGCCGATCAATTTACATCTAAATGATCTTGATGGAAGGAAGATTGATAAGCTAAGAGCTTGTTTAGATAGTAGGATGTCTGAAGATAAAAAATTTCGAATAAGCTATTCAAGTTATGAAGCTTTTAGCCTACTTGCTGAATTGTCTAACCTCTTTGAAAAACAAGACAGGAAGGTTAGAAATCTGGTATTCATCGATCCTTACGGCTACAAGGCAATACAGCGGGATGTGCTCGAAGGTATTTTGATAAATGGCAAAACGGAAGTGATTATATTTCTTCCTATTGAGCAAATGTATCGTTTCCGAAATAAGACTATAGACGAAGTCGTTGAAAAGTCATATCAGCCATTGAAAGAGTTTGTAGGTCAGTTTGACCTGGATGTTTCTTCAATTAGTTCGGAGAAAGAGTTTATTCAGGCATTCACCCAAGCCCTCGCGTTTAGTAAGACCTTATTTACTACATCCTATGCGATCAAAAATCATACGGGGCATTACTACGGTATGTTTTTCATTACACCAAATCTATTAGGCCTTGAAAAAATCATTGAAGTAAAATGGGGGTTGGACTCCCAGCAGGGTGAAGAGTTTTCAGGGCATAATCAGAACGATTTTTTCTTGGAATCGGAAAAGAAAAATAGTCTTGAGAAACAATTGGAACAATTTTTACAGGGATCTAGCAAGACGAATATTGAGTTATATGGCTTTGTATTAAGTTTAGGGTTCTTGCCAAAACATGCTAACGAAATCTTTAGGCGATGGCAGAATGGTTCAGTTTTAGATGTTTATGACTTAGTGAAAAACAAAGCTGCAAGAAAAGGTGCTTTTAAGCTTAATTACAAAGATAGTCAGAGCGGTAAGCCACTTTTCAAATTCAGCCTAAATTGAGGTGGTAAAATGAGCAAAATAGAATGGACAGAGCAAACCTGGAACCCTGTAACTGGCTGTACTAAAGTCTCGCCGGGTTGTAAGCATTGCTACGCGGAAACCATGTCAAAACGCTTACAAGCAATGGGTGCGCGTGGTTATGAGAACGGTTTTAAATTGAGCTTACTGCCGGAAAGATTATGCCAACCCCACCAGCGCCGCAAACCAACAATGTATTTTGTGAACTCAATGAGTGATTTGTTTCAGGAAGGCGTGCCGTTTGAGTTTATCGACAAAGTCTTTCAGGTTGTTGAAGAAACGCCATGGCATACTTACCAAATTCTCACCAAACGTAGTGGCGTTATGCGCGATTATTTTCAAACGCGCGCTGTGCCTGATAACGCTTGGCTGGGGGTTTCGGTGGAAGATCAGCAATACGGTAAACCGCGCATCGCCGACTTGCAAAAAATAAAAGCAAAAACACGCTTTCTTTCTATAGAGCCCTTGTTGGAAGACTTAGGTCGCATACGACTTGCTGGTATCCACTGGGTTATTGTAGGTGGCGAGTCCGGCGCAAAGGCACGCCCAATGAAAGAGCAATGGGCGGTGAGCATTCGCAAACAATGTGAAAGATCAAATGTCGATTTTTTCTTTAAGCAATGGGGTGCATGGGGGAAGGATGGCGTTAAGCGGTCGAAGAAAGCCAATGGCCGAAAGCTGGAAGGCAAGGTTTGGAACATGATTCCGGCAATTACTGTTTAACATATTCCAATGCTTGCAGTGGGAGGGAGTTTGTTCGATAGCGACCTGCTGCAAGCGATAGAATGTGGATTCCGCACAAGTCACTGCTCAAGCGTAGCGTGGTAGTGACGTGGGCGACCGCACCAGTAATCACGGCAGTCTGCGGTAGGATTTCTCAATGACGTGTAAATGATCTGTTCCTATACTGGCACCCAACAACAGTTTTCACGGTTCTATCCCC
>JAESQS010000192.1 GCA_016765035.1 Kordiimonadaceae bacterium
AGATAAACCAAAGCCTGCGGCTTGCCCATTCACAAAATCTTTCAGCTTTTCATTTTCCACAATAAGGTCATATTTATTCACAAGCTCGACAAGCCGTTCCGTCAGCATCTTTTTCGTGGCCTCACTGGCGTCCCAGTAACCTTTGCGCACAGCTTCCAGCATACGCTCAATCATTTCTGCCTGTGCGCCGGGGTTCACTTCTTCAAACCACTCATCCATGCCAAGTTCAAATTTGTCTTCAATATAAACTTCCGCAAATGACTGCCACTGATCATCCCGCACAAGGTTTGGGTCCACAACCTGCCAACCCCAAAAGTTATTGATCCGACCAGACAGGGTCGTTGCGCCAGAATATCCTTCTTTCATCATTTCAGTTACCCAGCGCTTATGCAGCGTCCGTGTCCGCAATTCTTTGGCAAGAAACTGTGCAGCATCTTCTGCCCTTGGGTTTTTCGCATCCCGCAGGTTAGAAATCACCATATCAGGGCTTTTTCCGTCCAAGTTCCGAACAGCAAGTGCCAACCCGCCAAAATACTCAAAGGGATCGTCGCTTGAGATCATGCCATAAATGTTGGAAGACCGCGCAAACATAGCTACATCCGTACCAGAAAGCTGTTTGCCGTATAAATTAACGCCTTCAATTGTTGCGCCCCAACGGCTGAGATCTGTGCCAAACGCATTGCCCATTTTGGACATATAATTTTCCGCAATTTTGGCATCTGTTTCCCACGTATCGCTGGCGAAAACTGCATCATCTATGCCGGAGCCATACCCCCCTGAACCATTAGAGAATATCCGTACTGTCGAGAAATACTCAGCATCTTCAGCACTCAAGCCTTCAGCCAACAAGTCTGCTTTTACGCGCTGGCTATTGTCCCAAATGGAGTTGTTGGCTTCTTTCAGTTCTGCAACCTTTTTAACTGCCCCAGCTAGCCGTAACATAACGTTAGGGAACGCATCACGGTATAGACCCGTGGCTGAAAGCACCACATCAACACGGGGGCGTTTAAGCACAGAAGCCTCAATAATTTCAGTCCCGACCACCCGGCCATCCGGGCTCCACACAGGCCTTACGCCCATGGCATATAAGGCTTGGCTTTCCAGCACACCATAGTGGCGCATGGCTTCAATGGACCAAAGCGAGAAAGCAAGCTTGTCCGGATAATGGCCATGCTTTTTACGAAAGTCCTCAATGACCCCTTCCACAAGCTCCTTGCCTTGTTCCCACGCTGCTTTTGTTGGCAGCCGAGAGGGGTCAAACCCAAACAGATTATATCCACTTGGCAGGGATTCTGGGTGCCTTATGGGGTCACCCCCCGTCTTAACCGGAATATACCCCCCGTTTAAACCACTCAGCAAATGCGGCAGTTCCTTGATGTTTTGCATGTTGGCTAAATAGCGACGCCCGGTTTCGACAAGCGCCTGTAGAGAGGCCCCCAAATCCCCTAATGCACCGGAAGCAACCACATAATCCCGCACTGTCTTAAACCCTGCAAGGTCTTCAACCGCTCCGCTGGGCTTGCCCATATGCACTGCGTTTTCTACACCGGCGCCAGATATTGCTTCTGCATCATATGCGCCGCGTTCAAACGCACGCGCCAATTCTATAAAATCTGTTCCCAGCATCTGCACAACCGTTGAAATTACCAGCCGCTGTTCTGGCAATTCGCCATAGGAATGCAGCCCCAGCGGCTGGTTCATGCTGGAGAGTTCCTCAAGATAGCTATGCAATTGTTCCAAAAAGCCAGTAAAATCAGCTTCTATGGCAGCGTCATCCAAAGCCATATCTTCACAGAAATTTTCTGCGATGCACAGCGCCTTGATTTCAGCACCGGTTTTTTCCCGAACACCACCATCATCCATTGATTTATACTGATGCATCAATTCGTGAATATCTGCCGTAGTGCCTCCAAGACCCGCCGCTGCAAAGGGCGGTGTCATATGCGCAAGCACAGTGGCGCTTCCTCGGCGCTTGGTTTGCATGGCTTCGCCAACGTCATCAATAATGAAAGGGTAAAAAACCGGTGTATCCCATACAGCCAAATTACCTTCGTCATAGCGCGACAAACCGCGTTCCTTACCACTCAGATACTCTTGGCTTCCATGGGTTCCAAGGTGGATGATTGCATCTGACCCCCAATAGGTCCGTGCATAAAAATAGGCTGCAAGATAATAGTGATTCATCGGGATACTGCCCTTATGATAAATCCGTTTATCTTCGTCCTTATCGTCCGAGCGCGGGGGCTGACGCATCACCAGCATGTTGCCATTGCGAATACGGGGCAGCACAAAATGCGGTTCGCCCTCATGCTGTGCAACCATAAAGTTCGTATCTGCCTGCCCCCAATAATCATTGATCGGCGTTGTTACACTGCTCGGCAGGCTGTTAAACCAAACAAGATACTCTTTAACTGGCATCAGTTCAGCCAGATCATCCTTAATCAGAGAACCAAGCTCATAGTCGCGGTAAAAGGGGTTTAAAATACGGTCTATTGGTTTTGTAAAATAGCTACTTCCAACAGTCTCTACACTGTAACCCGCCTTGTTCAACCCGGCGCTGATAGTGCGCAGGCTTTCTTCAATATTGAGGAAAGAGGCCCCCATATTTTTATCGCCCCATACCAAAACAGTCAGTTTTTTATCAGCATTTGGCTTGCTGCCAAGGGCGGCATATTTAATTGCTCGCGCAACCAGATGGTCCATCTGGTAGTCAATCACTTCAGCCTGACCTGTTTCCTCATGAGTGGCCGCAACAATAATAGGGTCTATCACACCTGCTGTTTCCGGCAACACGAGTACAAAGGGGGTCATGCCCGGTGAAATGCCCATCACATCAGCTTCCCATGTGGCTTGGTTGCCGTCATAATATGTCAGGGCCTGCATTACAGGTACATCAAGGCGTGCAAATTCCGCTTGCCGCTTGGCCGCCCAGTGGATAGCCCGGAAGTTTACAATCACATTAACAATCGTTTTGCCGTCTTTTTGCAGCATGGGCACATAATCACTGGTTGCGGGGCTAAGCTCAAAAAAGAAGGGAATAGTAATAGCGCCTTCAGCCTCCAACTTGGCTATGGCAGCATCCACAACCGTCGTATTTACAGATTCGATCAAGGCTCGCTGGAGCAAGACCCCAACAACAGGTTGCTCCCCAAGCGTTATGCCGCGCCATTTCAAATAGGCGTCAACATCCGCAAAAATCAGATCTTCATAATCTGGGGCATAAATACCCACTTCCGGGTAGACGACAGGGTCAAGCGCCACTCTCTTACCATCCCCCAATATCTGGTACGCCAGAAAGTCAGCCATACGTGTCAAATTCACAGCACCGCCATTATCATAATAGTCATGTAGTGTTTTTGCTTCTGCGCTGCTTATTCCCTTTGTAAAACGCTTTTCCTCCAGCCATTTAATAGCAAGGATTTTACCCTGATATGCCTGCGCAGCCGGTAGGTATTTTTCAAATGATTGTTTGCTGCTACGGGCGGAGGCATCATCTAAAATTACCAAATCATACCCGCTAAACTTTACCTGTGCTTGCATTGCATCGCCCAGATCGCGCACTGAAATGCGCTCAATGGAAACCGAATGTTTCGCGATATAGCCCTTAAGCACTGTTACTTTGGCCGGGTTGCTGTGTGAGCCAGAGACATACAATATTTTCTGCTCTGCACCCTCTGCCAAAGAGGCACCGCCAAAAGCAGCGAAAAGAACAAAAGCCAGACAAAATTGAAGCAAAATACGCATAATACAGTCTCTGAATTATATTAAATTTATTGGGTGGTATTAGAGGTAGTGTCTTGGGGGGAAAGACCTTCATCAGGCACATAAATGATCGAACCATCTGCCATACGGTAAGCAACACCAGCTTTCACACCTTCACCGGCACCAATTTCGCCTGTGCTTTTATAATGCTCGATTTTCTCACCCTTTTTGATGGTGATTTCCATATTCTTCTGGCCGGGGTTTTTGATAACCATCACATCATCATCCAAAAACGGATTGATGGGGTTTTGTGCAATCGAAATAAGCAATGCCGCGATCAGCACCAAAAAAACATCCACAAGGTTCACCACCGACAGCGCAGGGTTTATGCCTTCATCGTCATCAAGCAGCTTCACGGTTTAACCCCTTCACATTGGATGCCTGCGGTTTCTCGGCTTGCAAGTGTGGGGCAAGGGCCACTAGTTCTTGTGCCAACCATTTTCGTTTGGTGCTGGCAATGAAAAAGGTGATTGACGCCACAACAAGACCAAAAATAACTGCTGAAAAAGCGACAATTAAATTCTCGCTAATGCCTTGCACGTTACCATCAGACAGGCTTTTCAAGGCAGGCCCCATAGGAATCATCGTTGCGATAAGGCCAAGCATTGGCGCAATACGGCTAACCATGCGCACACCGTCCAGCTCAGTAAGGGCCGCGACATCCAGCTCATCTTTACTGATATCTGGTTCCCCTGCTGCAAGCGCCGCCAATGGATATCCTTTAGGAACTTCATTCGACTCCGCAGACGAGATACCTTTTATTACTAGCAAATGAAACCCCGCCTTGCCCCGGCGGCGCTGAACGCCCTGCATAGTGAAAGCCCCAAGCGCAAAAAGACTATAAAAAAACAAAGCAACAAGCATAAATAGAACAGGTGCCAGAAAAAGGTCTGACACTTGGTACATAAGATCTTCAAGAATTCGGATCACCTAAAATCTCCTATAGAAAAACCCGATAGAGCAGCCCGCTGCTGGCTCAGAATCTCACAGAGACCTACTCTCTATAAACATCTAATGCAACTGAAAATCAGAATCATTCTTAATTACTTGACCTGCCCAAAGGCTAGGCGTACACATTTTGCGAATCATTATTATTATTAAATAATTACAGCCCTCAGGCTTAGGAAATTTTCAATGTGTAAACACATAATTATAACGTTGCTGGCCGCAGGTGTATCCCAAACTGCCCTAGCGCTTTCAGCATCAGCCGAGGGCTTGGCAACAGGATCTACCAGCGATTTCTCACTTGAGACAATTGTGGTTTCTGCCACACGCACGGAGAAAAAACTCGTGGATGTTGCTGCGTCCATTAGCGTTATTACACAAGATGACATTGATGCCACCTTGTCGGGCGACATCCGTGACATGCTACGCTATGAGCCGGGTGTTGAAGCAACAAATTCAGGAAGATTTGGCCTTTCAGGCTTTAATATCCGTGGCCTTTCAGGTAACCGGGTCAAAATTCTGATCGATGGCACCGAGCAGTCAAAAGGCTTTTCTTCCGGCCCGTGGTTGAACTCACCCCGGAATTTCATTGATATAGATGTGCTTGCCCAAGTGGAAATACTCCGTGGCCCTGCTTCCAGTTTATACGGCAGTGATGCCCTTGCAGGAGTGGTATCTTTCACAACAAAAAACCCGTCGGCATACCTTGATGCTACCGACAATGACACTGGTGGGCAGGCCAAGATTCTTTTTGATAGTGTCAATAACAGTTATGCCGAAACCCTGACCTTGGCAAACCGCACCGGCAAACTGGAAAGCATGGTGCAATATACCCGCAGAGACGGCAACGAAACGGAAAACTTTGGCGAGTCTTATGCGGGTGGCATTGGCGATGAGCGCCATTTGCCAAACCCCTACAGTTCTTCCAGCGATAACATCTTGGCGAAACTGGTGTTCACCGCAAATGATGCCCACACAATCCGGCTTACTGGCGAATATTTCCGCTCCAGTTCCCACATAGATCTATTGACCCTAGAAGGCCCAACATATAACGCCTATTTCAACTATTCGGACTATACCGGAGACGATGTTTTTGAACGCAAACACATTGGCCTGACGCACGACTGGCAAGCAGACACCGCCCTGTTTGATTATATGAGCTGGACAGTTGACTGGCAAAAAAGTTCAGCCGAAGAAGAAACACGCAACTTCACTGCCGCCTTCGGCTATAACCACCGGCTAATAGACTATAGCCATAATGAAGAAGACATTCAGGTGTCTGCCCAATTTGACAAAAAAGCCAGCAACCACCACTTCACCTATGGCTTTGTTTATCAACACGCGCGTCAGGAAAATAAAACAGATAAATTCTACCTCGATGGTGGCCTCGACCCAGATATCGCGCGCTATACCCCTGTCGTGAAAGGCAATACAATTGGCGTGTATTTGCAAGACCAGATCGAACTGTTGAGTGGCAAACTTTTACTGTCCCCTAGCTTGCGTTACGACCGCTTTAAGGCCACCCCACAAGCAGACGACCGCTATACAGTTGAGCTAGAAGAACACACCAGCGATAAAGTGACTTTCCGCACAGGTGCTGTCTATAAATTTACTGAAGAATATTCCATGTTTGCACAATTCAGTCAGGGCTTTAAGGCACCGGGCCTGTCCCAGCTTTACCGGGAAGATCAAACTTCCATTTACCGTGGCTATATCACACTGGCAAACCCAGACCTTAACCCTGAAAAAAGCAATTCCTTTGAGCTTGGCTTCAGAGCCGGCAATAAAATTGGTAACTTTGAACTTGTTGGTTTTTACTCCAGCTTTGATGACTTTATCGAGCAATCCGTTGACGTCATTGATGGCATCAGCGTGTTTCAATATGACAATTATGCCGAAGCAACCATCAAAGGCATTGAAGCCCGCGCTTCAATATGGCTGGACGAACTTCTTGGCGCCCCAAAAGGCTTAGCCTTCCAAGCTGCCTTTGCTTATGCCAAGGGTGAAACCGAGCAAGACGGCATTGAAACACCGATCAATTCCATCGCCCCGCGCAAACTGGTTATGGGCCTAACCTATGACAGTTCAGATGACATTTGGGGTATTGGGGCAAATGTAACGCTCTCCAGCGGCAAAGACGAGGACACCATTGGTGGCACTGGCTATTTTGCCCCCGGTGGCTATGCGCTCTTTGATGTTAGCGGTTATGCCAACCTTACAGACAGCCTGACCCTTCGTGCAGGGTTATTCAACCTAACGGATAAGGAATATTGGCTGTGGGAAGATGTCCGCGGCTATGCAGCAGACACAAGCTACATTAACCGCTTTACCCAGCCGGGGCGTAACGCCTCAGTTAGCCTACAATATAGGTTCTAAGCTCTATCTGAGCTTCCTTTACACCAGACTGAACGTGGCTGGTTAAAAGCCCTACTGCATACAGTTTTTGCAGTGGGGCTTTTACAATAGTGTAGGCCAGCTATTAGCCTTGCTGTTCTTTCTCGCTGCTGGCCGTCCCCGTCCCTAAATTCATCGCAAACTCTTCTTCCGGCGACAATATCATTCTGTGCCGCGCATATAGCGCAAAATATAATAAGCCCAAAGCAAACCATATAGCGCTGCCGTAAACACCAACGCGGTAGTCATCATTGAGAAATAAATACACGAGTGTCACCAGCGCTATCAGCCCTGCCATAATTGCCCCCGCATTACCAAGCGGGCTGACATAGGGCCGTTCAATGCCCGGTTTCGCCCGTAACTTTACAAATGCAAGCATTTGCATAATGTAGGCTATCACTGCGCCAAACACCGCCATATTCAACAGCACAGCGCCAACTGGCACACGCCCAAAAAAGCTTTCACCATATTGTATAATAAGGGCAACTATATACCCAAGAACAGCCCCTGCAATCAGGGCAATATACGGTGTTTTACGTGTTGAATGTGTGACAGAAAGCCACTTGGGAAAATAACCCGCACGACTGAGCGAATAGATGTTACGCCCGTAAGCATAAATAATGCTGTGGAAACTGGCAATCAGCCCTGCCACCGCCACCAGTGCCAACAGTGAAGCGCCCATGCCATCCCCAAATATGGTTTTGAATGCGAGGAATAATGGCTCATCAGAAGTACCAACCTTTTCAGCCCCAGGCGCAATACCTGCATTTAAAAACAAGGTTAAAAAAGAAGCAATAATCAGGGTCAGAATACCCCAGAGCAAGCCACGCGGCATGTCCCGCACGGGGTCATGGGCCTCCTCGGCTGCCAGTGGCAATTGCTCAATAGCCAGATAGAACCAGATAGCAAACGGCAAGGCTGCTGCAATGCCAGAATAGCCCATTGGAAACCACAAGCTGCCCCCTTCTTGCGGCGCAATATTAAGCGCGTGTTCCCAAGAAAAATGCGGCACGGCCCCTATCCAAAACACAATCAATATTGCCAATGCTAAAAAGGTAATAACCACGGTAAATTTAAAAGTGACTTCCACGCCAATGATGTTGATGCCAACAAACAGCGTGTAAGCAACCAGCCACCACACAGGGTCGGCCACTTCCAGCCCGAACATGCTGTTGAATATAGACCCCATATACCCACCAATGCCCACAACAATCACTGCCGGGGTCAGTACATATTCCATATTTTCTGCCAGCCCAGTTATGTAACCAGCCCAAGGGCCCATGGCTGTACGCGAGAAAGAATAGGCACCCCCCGTATGAGGCAGAGCCGGTGACATCTCAGCAATAGAATAACAAAGCCCGATATACATGATAGCGATAATGATTGTGGCAACAAGCAAGCCGCCAAAGCCCCCAACACTAAGCCCAAAATTCCAACCGAAAAAATCCCCTGATATGACAGCACCTACCCCAAGCGCCCATAAAGACCAACTGCCTGCGTATCGTCGCAATCCCCGCTTTTCCATATAGGCCGCATCGGTTTTACTATATGTGACGCTGGTGTTTTTTGATGTCATCTGAGCCCTCCCCGGCTATAACTTCCGCCAACTGCATAAAACCCTAGCGCGTGTTTTTAGCGGCAGCAAGATTTTTACTGGCCCCAGATTACCGTAAAGAATTTAAACTAATCCGGTTTCATTCAGTTCCCGCATCCAATATTCGGGCAAAGTGCCTGTGGCAAAAAGAAACCAATTTGCCAGTAACATACCCCAAATCTGTAATGCCTTTGCTGCACAGTGGCCCATTTAAAAGCACCATACTGGCCCTTGTTCTACAGGGGCCTACCGAATAAATTTCCAACCACTGTCATCTCAGTATGTTCAGGCTACTGTCATACCCGCATTATGTAAGGAAAAGCCCTTGCCTGTTACCTGCGCCAGACTTTAAACGGCTGAACATAACCCAGCAATCCGTAGCAAGTGAAGTTAACATGCCCGCACAAGACCTAACCCAGTTGATCACCCCCTGCCTGTTGCTCGACAGGGTAAAAATGACCGCTAACCTTGAGCGGATGCGCCAGCAAATGAACCATATTGGCGGCAGCTTGCGGCCGCATGTTAAAACCGCGAAATCTGCCAATGTGCTGGCCCACATATTTGAGGATAAAAACACAGCCAAAATCTGTGTTTCAACAATTCGCGAAGCTGAATATTTCAGCGAGGCCGGCTACACCGATATCATGTATGCCGTTGCAATAGCACCCAACAAGCTCGACGCCATTGTGCGCCTTATGCAAACAGGAACCAACCTGACGATTGTGCTTGATAACATTGAAACAGCGCAGATTGTTGCAGCCCACGGGAAACAACACAAAGCCCTTTTCAACGTCTTTATCGAACTTGATGTTGATGGTCACAGGTCCGGTGTTACACCGACAGACCCGGCTCTTCTGGAAATCGCACGCTTCATTGATAAAACAGAAGGCATCAAGCTTGCTGGTGTGATGACCCATGCTGGTGACTCGTACAATTGCACTTCAATTCAAGGTATCCGCGTCATGGCAGAGCAGGAGCGCGCTCGGTCTGTGGCAGCAGCAGAGAGTATCCGGCAAGCGGGCATTACATGCCCCGATGTGAGTGTCGGGTCCACGCCAACCGCCACATATTTGGAAAGTGCGGAAGGCATAACCGAAATACGCGCTGGTGTGTTTATCTTCCAGGACTTGTTTCAGGCAGGCATAAATGTCTGTCAGGAAAGCGACATCGCCCTATCGGTTTTAGCCACAGTGATTGGGCACCAAAAATCTAAAAACTGGGTAATAACAGATGCTGGGTGGATGGCCATGTCACGCGACAGAGGGACGCAAGCACAATCAAAGGACCAAGGGTACGGCCTTGTCTGCGGCATTAATGGTGAAATTTTAATAGATGACTTAATTGTTGTCTCGGCAAATCAAGAACATGGCATCATTGCAAAGCGGGATGGAACAGCGCTCGACCTCAGCCAATTCCCAATTGGATCAAAAGTACGCATTTTACCTAATCATGCCTGTTCAACTGCTGCGCAATATTCTAAATACACCATCATAGAAAATAACCAATGCATCGGCCTTTGGCCGCGCATAAGGGGTTGGTAAGGGAACTATCATGCAAACCATCTCAGTAAAAATGATCAGTGAAGACGATGTCGCCAAATTGGTAACGCGTTCTGCAATTTTTGATACCGTTGAAAATATGTTTGCGGCTATGGCCAAAGGCGATGCCTATAATTTCCCCGTCATACGGGAAAACCTCGGACATGCGGACGCAATTTTTGGCTTTAAATCTGGCTTTGACCGGGCTGGCAATGTCTTGGGCGTGAAAGCAGGTGGCTATTGGCCTCATAACCTTGAAAAAGGTATCATGAACCACCAATCATCCATCATCTTGTTTGACCCTGACACTGGCCGCTGTGAAGCTATGGTTTCAGGCAACAGGTTAACAGCGCTTCGTACTGCTGCATCCAGTGCAATTTCAATCGCACATCTTGCCCGAAAAGATGCCAGCACACTTGGCATTTTGGGTGCAGGAGGCCAAGCTGAATTTCAAATTCGTGCCGCACTGGAGCAACGCGATTTTAAGCAGTTAATCATTGCCGCACGGTCTAGAGACAAAGGCGAAAAACTTGCAGCATCCCTTGCTGATACAGGCGTAGAAATCACGATTGAACCCATACAAAAAATGGCCCGTCAGTCTGACGTGATTATCACAGTGACACCCTCTTTTGCACCGATATTGGAAGCTAGCTGGGTGCAACCCGGAACCCATATAGCCTGCATGGGTGCTGACACCAAAGGCAAGCAAGAAGTTGCCCAAGATATCTTTCAAAAAGCAACCGCTTTTACTGATGAAATTGCTCAGGCAATTACCATTGGTGAATGCCAGCACGCTTTCGCAGATGGTAGCTTACCTGAAACAGCTATTACCCCAATTGGTAATGTGATTGTCGGTGATCGCCCCGGACGTACTAGTGATGAGCAAATCACTGTGTTCGATGGCACGGGCGTCGGCTTGCAAGACTTGGTTGCTGCGAAATTAGCATTGGAATTGGCAGACGCCTCTTAGCAAGGGCCAAAGACAAAAACTCTCCGCGTGTAAGGCTGAAAAGCGCCTTTACACGCGGCTATATTTGATAAATTGTGGGCAAACCCTTTCCAACCGAGCATAAGGACTGCCCGCCATGGCCCGCACCGCAAAAGGCCCTTTCATTGAGTTGCCCGAAGAGGTTGGCCCAAAAACCGGCCCTCTATACCGCCGCCTTGCAACCCGCCTGCGGGAGATGATCATATCAGGGGCACTTCCGGCAGGCCACCGACTGCCCTCAACACGGCAAATGGCGGCAGACCTAAAATGCTCCCGCAACACAGTTGCCACCGCAATTGAGTATCTGGATGCGGAAGGCTATATCTTCAGCCGCCGCGGAGCAGGCACTTTCATTACCGAACGCCCACACCAAGATAGGCCCCAAAACACCAGCGCCAAAACCAGCACTAAAAATAAACCAGACCATACAGAGCCGCAGTTTTCTGCCTATCTCCACACCATGGCAACTGCACGCCCTTCAAGACATGCCAAAAGCCATACATTTTCCCGCCAGCCGGATGTATCCAGCTTTCCATTTGATTTGTGGGCTACAATTTATCGCAAGACATGGAAAAATCCATCAGAAGCTCTTATACGCGATGAAGACCCCATGGGGCATTTACCCCTACGCCAAGCCATAGCTGAACATTTATCCTTTTGGCGCGGCCTTGCCTGCAGCGCAGAGCAAATAATGGTCACCGCAGGCACCACACAAGCGCTGCACTTTCTCGCGCGGTTACTGCTAAACAAAGGAGATACCTGCTGGGTGGAAGAGCCGGGTTTTTTGGAAGCCAAATCTGCCTTAAAGTCTGTTGAGGCCGTTGCCTGTCCTATCCCCACGGACGAAGACGGCATCCATGTAACTTCAGGCATAGAAAAAGCACCTTCCGCCAAAGCCGTTTTCATCACGCCCTCACACCAGCACCCTTTAGGGCATGTATTATCAATGGCGCGCAGAGAAGAACTGCTGAACTGGGCTTACAAGGCCGGTGCGTGGGTTATTGAAGATGATCATGACGCAGAAATCCGACACAAAGGCGGCGTACAGCCTGCACTCAAGTCCATGGATTCCGGCGACCATGTTATCTATGTGGGTACCTTTTCAAAAATATTGTTTCAGTCTTTGCGCATCGGGTTTCTCGTCTTGCCGCAAAGGCTTGTCGAACCAGCAAAAACCATCCGCTCCTACACAGAGCTATGCCCCTCCATTATTATGCAGCCTGTTTTAGCCAGCTTCATTCAGGACGGGCACTTCATCAGCCACCTCAGGCGGTCTCGTATTTTATATGATAAAAAAATGGCCTTTTTTCTCAAGGCTAGCCGGGAAATTCTTGGTGGTTTTCTAGAGATTAAGGAAGACCCCATAGGCACCCATGTTGTTGGTTTTTTCAAAAACAGCATGGCCCATATGTATAGCGATAAAATATATAGTAAACGCTTACTCGAAAAGGGCGTTAACGCCACACCGCTCAGTGACTATTATAGCCACACAAACAGCCCACAAGGTTTTGTATTTGGCTATGGTTCTGCATCTGAAACTGAAGTGATGGATGGTCTCAATATCATTCGCCAAACATTCAGTGAAGAGTAAAGCCCTGCAGGTTGACATTCACCCCTAAAAAAAGGCGGCACATCCGCTAGGGACATGCCGCCTTTTATCTAAGCTAAAAGTGCGCTTTAGAAGTTGAAGCTCAGTTCAGCACCCCAACGACGGCCTTTTTTCATAGGCGCGAAGTATGTTCCGCCGAAACTTGAAAAAGGCAGAACCGTTACGCCACCCAACATAACTGTGTTGGTAAGGTTTTTACCGTATAGAGACACAGACCAATTGCCGCTTTCATGCTCAAATGCCAAACCTGCATTCACCATGTTATAGGCATTAAAGTAGCTGTGGTTTCTGTCTGTATAGGCTGCTGGTGCACGGTATGCATAATCCGCACGAGCAGTGACTGTCCCGCTTGATACTTCAATATCATACGTAAAGCCGATAGTGGTTGTCCATTTAGTCAAACGAGGCAGTTCCAAACCAAGGTCGATTTCGTCAATGATATTGTCACCAGAAAGGTCGACCAATATTTCGGTATAGTCACCGTCTAGGTACCCAACAGATGCATTGATTGCAAAGTTGCTCGCTATCAAGAACACCACATCAGCTTCAAAGCCCTTCACTTCAGCAGAAGCTGTGTTCGCGATATCCTGGAACACACCCACAACAGGGTCTGCCAAGTTCACTTCACGCTGCATATTATCAAGCTTGTTAAAGAAGAATGCCGTGTTGAAACGAAGCCGGTTGTCCAACCATTTT
This sequence comes from Kordiimonadaceae bacterium, assembly GCA_016765035.1. Classification (GTDB taxonomy): domain Bacteria; phylum Pseudomonadota; class Alphaproteobacteria; order Sphingomonadales; family Kordiimonadaceae; genus Kordiimonas. Next base: position 13,527 of record JAESQS010000192.1, read on the forward strand.
GACTTCATACCCAATTCAAGGCTGTCTACACGCTCTGGGTCAAAGGCCTTTGGGTTAGGGAGTGGTGACCGGAAGTTATACCCACCTGCGCGGTAACTACGGGCAAAATGTGTATAAACAGTAACATCATCCGACGCTGCCCATTGTACGCCAATTTTTGGTGTCCAATTGGTCCACTTATCATTATCTGGATTGCCTGACCCACAAACCTGTTCAAAAGTACAGGAACCGAGTGGGTGCACAACAGCATCTTTCTTTTCTGAAGAGTAACGCACACCAAGCTGCACTGTCACATCTTCATTTATTGCGACATTGTTATTGACGAATACGCCCCAAGTTTGGTGATCCTGCACACCACCACCACCAATGCGCGTGGTATCAAAAATCAATGAACGGCTTTCTTCATAAACCAAATTAGATTTAAAATAATAGAGACCGGTTGTCAGTTCCCACTCATCCGTCATTTGGCCATTATAGCGCAACTCGTTCGAAATCTGGTCTTGCTTTGTTGATGAAACAATATGGAAAAGAGATAAGGCTGTGCTGTCAATATCACCAGCAGCACTATTTGATACATCACGATACCCAAAAATATTGGTAATCTGACCATTCCCAACTTCCCAGTTAGTTTCAAGTGTCACTTGATTCCACGTCAGGTCAAGGAAGCCAACATTATCAATTACTGTCTCAAAGTGCTTAAAAGGTGACAGTAGATCGCCACCAGCAGAATTCTGCGCAATGGCACTATCACCCTGCCTATCGCCATGTTCCCAAATAACTGTAGCATCAAATGTATCAGAAGGTGTGAATACAAAAGTTGACCGAGCTACGTATGATTCTTCAATACCAACATCGCGGCCAGCAGTTGGATGCTCGAAGAAACCGTCATCATTTTTATATTGAATGGCAAATTTGGCCGCCAGCTTATCTTCAATAAGTGACCCTTCTACTGAAATGCCAATTTTATATTGCAAACCGCTTTCAATGCCCACTTTACCTTTAATCACTGTTTCGCCATTTGGACGTGCTGAGCGCAAAAGCACCGCGCCACCAGTCACGTTACGGCCAAACAAAACGCCCTGAGGGCCTTTGTGAATTTCTACAGACTCTAGGTCAAACATGTCTGTAACAACGCCGTAGATAACGCCCATGTAAACGCCATCAACAAACACACCTACAGTCGGGTCAATAGAAGGGATAGAACTGTTGATACCTTGACCCCTGATCGTGAAGTTTGCAACGCCTGGCGATGTACCAACATCATCCAGCGATACATTCGGTGTCGCCATGGAAAGATCTTCCAGCGTAATCACCTGACGTGCTGCAAGCTGGCGGGCACCAAAAGCGGCAACCTGCCCAGGAACGCGTTGTGCGCTTTCCGCCGAAGACCGCTTTGTGCCGTAAACCATTACTTCTTCAATAAGCAATTCTGCCGACGAAGCACCGTCCTCAGTTACCGCTTCCTCTGCAGCCGTTGCCCCATTCCCCGCAACAGCAAATACCAGTGCCATTGCCGTTGATGTTAACATGGTATTAAAATGTTTCATTCTCACTACCTTTTAAATCGTTTCTGCCGGAACTTTAAAGATATTCCCACGTTCTCAACCGACCCGTAAGAATCAGTCCTTCCCGCCACAAAGAGAAAGGTCAATTTACCGTGAGTTCAAGGCATAAATGAATAGGAGGTATCAATTTATGCCATAACAGTGTTATTTATAACACACTGACGCGCCCATAAGTTGTGTGACTTCCACATTAAGCTATAAGCTAAATGCCTATCGAAGATAGCTTATATCATTGTGAACAAAGCGCCTGCTCAACAGGCCCTATCGTAGGGCGAAAGTCAAATTTCAGTACTAATTAAACCAGTTGAAATGCATGTTTTCTGCTATTTTATAGACCGTATTACATGAAAACAGCGCTCTAACGCTCTACTACTTCAAAGTCCGTAGGAATAATTTATTCATCCATGAGCCTGAAACATAAAGGCTTTTTTAACGATTTATAAGCTCCATCCTATAAGGCCATGAAAAACCAAGCACTCAACCACCTGTGTTTCATTAGCAACAGCATATATTAAGGGACCATACCGTATAGCATTGACTGCTTTAGAATTTAAAATCCATATTACTCTTATATATTAGAATTTAATTTCATTAGTGCTGATATTATTTTTTACAATCAACCAGTTAGCTACCAAGGGCTTCCTGCCAGAATTAAGTCCCAAGCATCGCCTAGAGGCCCCAAACCTAAGATGCCCAGGGACCAAGTTTATTCTTTTAATCTAAATATAAGGATACAGGGGAAGGCATAAAACTGGCACGTCCCAGCCAACATGAACTTATCAGCCAAAGGCCAAAGACAGGCCAAAATTGTGTTACTAGAGCGTATCCGATCTAGCCTCACCTTATGACTGTACAGCACCCTTTAGGTCAGACAGCAGAGTAAGCAATGTTTCTTTGGGCAGGTCGCTATGTTGAATAATTTTTTCTTCAAATTTAGCAGCAATAGCCCGCGCTTCATGCAGCACAGTAAGGCCACGGTCTGTAGGAAAAATCAAAACACGCCGCCGGTCTGTCTGGTGAGGTTTACGGTAAACATAATTATCACTTACCATCCGGTCGATCAGTTTAGTAACTGTGGGTAGATACAGGCACAGCTTGTCCGCCACCTTGGTCATTGCCAAGCCCGGCGTTTCTTCCAGCGCATTAAGTGTAATCCACATATCAACCGAAATACCCAAGGGCTTAATGTCATTTGCAAGTTCGCTAGATAACAGCCGCTGGGCCTGCGTAAGCGCAATAAGCATATTATGTGTATTTCCAGATCCCATAAGACCAGTGATAGTTAATAGATAAAGCATTGTAAATTGAAATAATAATCGCTTACTATTCCATTACGGATCTGGGGAGATCACTAATGAGCATGAGCACAATTAAAATAGGTATAATTGTTCCTATGAGTGGAACGGCAGGCATTTACGGGCCTTCCTGCTCCAGTTGTATTCATTTGGCTGTTGAAAAGCTAAACAAGGAAGGCGGCCTTTTGGGCAAACCCATCGAAACTACTTTTATTGATGGCGGGCAAAAACCAAATATCGTCGCTGACAACATCAAAATGTTCGTCGAACACGGCTTTTTTGATATCCTTATAGGCTTACATGACAGCGATGTCCGGCGCGCTATCCTTGAAAATACTACTCTTACAATTCCGTATATATATACATCGCCCTATGAAGGTAATGAAAAAAACCCAGCGATGTTCATGATAGGGGAAACACCAAAACAGCAACTTCAGGACCCTATCCCTTGGCTCATTGAAACTCTCAACGCAAAAAAATGGTATTTGCTTGGCAACGACTATTGCTGGCCTCACAGCCTGAATGCCTCTGCCCGGCACTATATAAACCAGCATTCGCAGGCTGAGCTTATAGGCACCCATTACGTGCCTTTTGGCACGGAAGATTACAGCCCCTATATCGACGCAATGAGGGAAGAAAAGGCCGATATTGTCTTATTTTCACTGGTTGGTGACGATGCCATCTCCTTTAATCGGCAATTATATGACACCCCAGACATGGGACATATCATCAGGTTTGGCCCCCTGATGGAAGAAAACACTTTGCTTGCCATTGGTTCAACAGCTAGCAATGAGATTTATGCCGCCACCAGTTACCATACTGGCCTCGCAAATGCCCAAAACACAGTATTTCTTGAAGAGTATAAGAGCGCCATCACACAAAATGGCCCCATGCTGACATCTTTGGGCGAGTCTTGTTATGAAGCTTTGATATTCATTAAAAACATCAGCGTGACAAGCAACAGCCTGTCCCTTGACAGTTTTGCAAAGGCCAGCCATGGCCTTGCATATAACAGCCCCAGAGGCTCCGTAAGAATGGAGCACCGGCATCTGGTGCAAGATATTCACCTTTTGAAAGCCCAAGATTTTCATTTTCAAGCCGTCAAAAGTTTTGACCAAGTAACCCCATCAAACTAGAGCCTATCTGCTTTACTATGCATCATCGCCCCCGGCCCCCGCATACTCTCTGGCCCAACCTCCCGCGAGAATACTCTACGGGGTGGCTTGACCAAATAAAAAGCGGGGGCCGAGGGCGGATCTGCACCTAACTAAACCAGATACGCTTTAGATTGCTTATTCAGCGGCCTCAACAGAGCCAACGTCCTCGGCCTGCGGCAGTTCATATTTAGGCGCAAGCTCTTCGATAACCCCTGCAAATGGGTCATTCTCAAACAAGGTCGTCACATCGTCTCGCAAGTGACCCGCTTCACGTTTTGCGGCCATTACCGTAAGCACAGCGGCTGCTGCATTCACACCGGATTGCATCGCACCTTCAATCCAACCACCCTGAAACGAACAATTATTATTGGCTACAAAAATTCTTCTTGCACTCCGGCCAGTAGGGTCTTTTTTCGCATCATGGTACTGATACACCATTTGGCTGGTGTAATAATATTGCTCTGGGAAATCTATTTTAAAAGCACCAAATGACAGAGCTTCTGTTTGCCAGACAATGGACTGCAAGCTTTCGTGCTGAGTGCTTGGCGACCTTAATGGAATTTCCGCCCCCAAAACCTCTGATATTATATTGCCCTCCAAGGCATTCGGTCCCGCAAGAGCAGAACTAATGCCCAACGTATAGGCTGTTTTCAAATTAAAGTCCGGGTTAGAATCAGGCGTGATAACCTGACTTTGGTCATAATTGAGAATTCCCATAATTTTTACAGAATCATCACCCCAATTATAACTGATCAGCACATTCGAGCCTTCTGTATTTGCCGGATCAAGAAAATACATTTGCCGTGCCAGCGTATCCGTTAAAACACACTTAATAGGAAATTTCGTACCATCGTGGGTAAAAGTGGGCCATTTGTCCCTATACTTAGGGTCCTCCCAAGGTTTTGTTTTCAACAGGCCAAAAAGCTTGGACGAATTCATAATATGCGGAATGCGCATGGCTTCTCGCCGCATATTGTCATCGCCTCTGCCAAAAGCAGGCTTCAATCTACCACCGTGTTCTCTATATAAACCTTGAAACTCCTTAGGTACGACTGTCGAATCTAGATTCATACGAGCCTGCATACTACGCAATGTAGTCCCTACTATGACATAATCATATTTTTCAAACCGAACCCTACTGCCTTCATCAGCATAAAAAACAACAGGCTTATTATCAGTCACATCTAAGCCCACATAAACAACAGTAAAGTTCTTCAAATGTCTCTCTGGGTTAGCATCTGTCGGCACACCCCTGTATATTTTATTGATAAACCGATGCACAATTTGCTGCAAAGGCACAGAAGGAGAATACTCATTTTGGTATTCCCAAATAAACAGACGAAAAATTTCGAGGAAGCCCACAGGAAACAGCGGCCCAAAACCACCCGTCCCCATCCCTAGGGTGGAAAACATATTAAATTCAGTTGGCCCCCAGTTGTATGGTTTCTTCATAACAAATTCTGAAACGGCACTAATAAAAGAAACACGATCATACTTCTTTAAGGCTTCTGCCCAATACCCATTGACCTTTGCTTTATCCTCGTCAGACAAAGGGGCGTCTTGCCCTAGGATCTTACTGATATCACCAACGCTACTCCCATCAAAATTGAGCGACCCAATGAAGGCTCGTATATCATTGTGGACTTTCTCCCAATCCACATTATCTGGATTAGCTGGGTCCGCCGGTATAGGGAAAGCTTGGCCCGGCCCCCAGCTATACCGTATGCCACGGTAATATATGTCTGTGGCAACAACGCCCGGGTTTGGAAATATTGGTTGTATTTCGTCATCCGCCACACCTACCTCACCGAGGTAATTCCAAAAGAGCTTAGAATTGTTAGGAACACGCATCGCCCCCATTTCATTAACGTATGTATTGTCACCATCCTTAAAGGTTGGGCTAAATACACGCCCGCCCGCACGCCCGTTCCCCTCATAAATATCAAGAAATCTGTGCATATTCGCTTGATTGTTATTTGCAAGAAAAGCGCGCGACAATTCATAAGCCGCTGTTACGCCAGCAAACCCTGAACCTATAACCGCAATTTTCACCCGGTTATTCGCATTGATCTTTGCAAACGGCTTTGGGTTCCCTGCTGTTATATTTTTATAGTCGTATATATATGTATCAACCATGCGGAAATTACCGCTCTTCAAATCACCTAACGTCTCACCCTCATTTCGGCTGTCATCAACAGCCCCTTTTTCACTCAGCAAGCCGGAAGTGCCACCAAAAGCGGCCATGGATGGAAAAACACTGGTCATTATCTTTTCCTCATTAAATAGACAGCTTTTTACTGTCGCCAAAATATGAAGTTCATGCTCTGCACAGCATCACTGACACTTGGGCATAGCTTGAACTGCTAAATTCACATTGCATGAGCTACGAGGAGGCCACGCAGGCCACCGGGCATTCAATCACCAATCGTTAGGGGGGAAAGGCAGATACTGTTGCTCCCCAAAACAACCAATAGACACAACATTTACGCACAGGCAGACCACACAGGCCGCAAGGCATTCAATCGCCATGATTATTATGGAAAAAGGCAAACACTGTCGTTCCCCAAAACAACCCATAGCAACACTATTTTTGATGCCAAGTATCTTTGTATAACATTTCATTTGAAAAGTAAACAATTTATATAGAAATTATTGATTATGATTTTATATAAATTGACACTTTAAATGAAACGTCTTCATCTGTCCTAGGAAGGTACCTTACAGAGCCTGCATTTCTTTTAAACTCAATGCCTTGCTGGTATTTTCCACTGCGTCTTACCTTGGGTACACCGCAGTATTTTGCTCTACTTCATGCGTTTAC
>JAESQS010000193.1 GCA_016765035.1 Kordiimonadaceae bacterium
AAAGAATATTACAATAATCTAACCAATCAACCCTGCATTGGCATATTTGAGCGCACATTACGCAGGCCTTCCGGCGGCGAAGATCGGATTAAAATACTTCACTTTCCGCTGTTAGATGGAGCAGGCAAGGCCAATATTTTTATTGGGGTGCTTATCACCGAACATATGCCCTTGAATATTGACACACTAAACAATCCGGATGCCCCTTTTGATCAAGATGTCACAACCCGTTATATAGATATTGGCGGTGGTACGCCCAACACTTCAAGCACGAAAGCCTAGAGCGCATCCGTTGTAGATAGTGACAGATCCGCCCACCCTCGCCTACCGTTGAAAATCATAAACACTGCCCAGCTTTAAAAGCTGGGTAAGTTCATCAAGCGCTGTAAAATTTTCTTCCATCAAGGCGACGTCCCCTAAATCTTCAGGCAACACTCTATCGCGGTAATGCTTCTTTACCCACCCTTGCAATGTTTCAAGCAAAGCATCCGTTATGATGCAGTTTGCGCCCATTGCCTGAATATCGCTGTCTGACATAGCAACGCGCAGCCGCAAACAGGCTGGGCCGCCGCCATTCCGCATACTTTCTCGCACATCCATATATTCAGAACGCGCAATAGGGCCACCGTTCGCCACCATGCTGTCAACATACGCTTTGGCAGTGGGTGTTTCTTCAACTTCCACCGGCAAAATCAGGGTCATGCCATCCCTGCCCGGCACTGAAACAAGCTGGCTATTGAACAAATAGGAGGAAACAGCATCAGCCAACGGCACGTCAGAGGACAAGACTTTGATAAACTGCATCTCCGCACCGATCATAGCGCGCTGTATGGCCTGTTCAAGGTCTGCCGGGTTTAGAAAAGCTTCTTCATGATAGAAAAACACGGTTTTGTTGCTTACTGCCACAACATCGTTATGGAACGCGCCAGCATTAATCGCTGCCGGATTTTGGCGCTCAAGAAGCATCCGTTCTGGTGCCACTCCATGCTGGGCAAAAATACCAAGGCAGCTTTCTTTGCATTGCCGCCCCGGATACGTCAAGTGGCTGGTTTTTTCAAACGCCCCGCGCCCATAGACAAACAGGGAAACACCCTGTTCGCCATAATCTGTGCAAAAACGGTTATGGTTTGCAGCGCCTTCATCACCCATATGAATGCCGCCAGCAATAGGGTCATGGTGCGCAAAACGGTCCCCTTCAGGGAACATGGCTTTCAGGACACGCGCTGTTGTTGGTGCCTCTAGCGAGCGGTGATACATGGCTGCCAAATTGGCAGGCGTAAAGTGCATTTTACCATCAGCGGCGTCCGGCGACGGGGTGATAGTGGCAGCGTTCGCTGTCCACATGGTCGCTGACGATGAAACATTTGAAACAAGCTCAGGGTTAGACCGGTAGGCGGACGTTAATATTTCTGCATCACTACCAGTATAGCCAAGCGCACGCAAAGTTGAAATATGCGGCCTGTCATGGGGCGGCAATACACCTTGCATTAGCCCAAGCGAGCGCAAATGCTGCATTTTTTGCAAGCCTTGCAATGCGCCTTCCCGTGGGTTGGCAACCATACCGCTATGCTTGGCTGACGCTACATTACCGTAGGACAGCCCCGCATAATTATGCGTAGCGCCCACCAAGCCATCAAAATTTACTTCTTGCCATTTTTCGCGTGTTGCATTGAGGTTGTCAGCCATCGCTACCCTCCGTCAAATCAAGCCCTACGGGCATAGCAGCAACAGCAACTTTGCCTTCGGCCTGCTCCATACTCGCCACTGCAAAGGAGCAATAGTCCGCAGCATAATAGGCACTTGGCCTGTGGTTGCCGGACCAGCCAATGCCGCCAAATGGTGCTGTAGAGGCCGCACCCGTTAACTGCTGGTTCCAATTTACGATACCCGCACGCGCACGCGGGTAAAAGCTTTCATAAAGCGCCGCTGAATCTGAAATCAACCCAGAGGCCAAACCATATTTAGTATTATTAGCTTCTTTAATTGCCGCTTCAAAATCTGCAACACGGGTCAATTGCAATAGGGGGCCAAATACTTCCTCGTCCACCTTATTCTTAACACCTGTTACATCCAAAAGACCCGGCGACAAAAAGGCATCCCCAAGCTCTAGCCTTTTCACAGCCCGCAGTGCCTTGGCACCTGAGGCAATCAACGTGTCCTGCACGGCAAGTACCATGTCGGCTGCGCGCTTACTAACCACCGGCCCCATGAAAGTTGGTGTTTCATCAGCCCAGCCCCCAACGGTAATTTTATTCATCGCAACCACAAGGGCATCAATAAACGCGTCACCCTCTGCGCCTACTGGCACAATCAAACGGCGCGCACACGTGCACCGCTGGCCTGAGCTTACAAAAGCCGACAATATAGTCAGCACTGCTGCCGCTGTGTGGTCTTCCGCCTCGTGAACAATAAGAGGGTTATTGCCGCCCATCTCCAACGCCTGAATAACCTGTGGTCGGTCCAAAAGCTGGCGAGAAATTGCAAGGCCAGTTTGCGCACTGCCTGTAAACAAAAGCCCGTCAATACCGTCTGCCGCAACCAGTGCTGCGCCTGTATCACGCCCCCCTTGCACCAAATTTAATACACCAGCGGGCAAGCCTGCCTCAGCCCATGTTTTGACCATAAATTCAGCCACTGCCGGGGTAATTTCACTGGGTTTAAACACCACTGTATTGCCTGCAATAAGCGCTGGTACAATATGGCCATTAGGCAAATGTCCCGGAAAATTATAAGGCCCAAACACAGCCATAACACCATGCGCCCGGTGCGTAAGGCGCGATTTTATGACCCCGTTCACCGCTTCACGTGTGCCTGTACGCTCTTCAAAAGCCTTTAGAGAGATTTCAATTTTATTCGCCATGGCTGTGGCTTCACCTGTGGCATCCCACAAGGTTTTTCCGGCTTCTTTTGCAATAAGTTTGGCAAGTTCAGGCCGTTTTTCTGTCAACAGCTCTGCATACCGCCGAACAATGCCCATTCTTCCTTCAAGCGGTGTCATAGTCCAGCTATCAAAGGCGGCTTCGGCGGCTTCAACAGCGGCGGAAACCTGTCCGGCATTCGCTTCTTTCCCCGCCCATAAAATGTCCCCGTTTGAAGGATCAATTGAGGTGAATTCCTGACCAGCACCCTGCTGCCAGTCACCGTTAATAAAATGTGTCATGCGCGTTATTCCTATACACCAAAATCATCTGAAACTTGCTCAAGAGGGCTATAGTGGATTGGATCCCCTACCTTAATCCCAAGAGCCTCTGCAGCTTTGCTGGGCAACCACGTGCCACTGGAACCGCTACCCCCTTCAATAACGTTTGTTTTCACCACTCTAAAGGTATCCAACGAGCCATTAGCCGCTAGGTGTGTTGGCGTCCTGCCAACACCCTCGACAATACCGCCCAGTGTATCCACCTCGCATTTTCGTATTGTCCAAATAAGCTTCTTATGAGCCTCCATGGCAGGGCCAGCATCAAAAATATCAACGGCCCCCGTGAAACGAAAGCCTTCCCGTTCCAACAAGCGAATGGCCGCTGTCGCCATATCATGGGTTTTGCCAATCACGTTCCGCGCTTCTTTTGGCAGAAGAGATGTATAAATCGGAAATTTAGGCATTAGATCAGAAATAAACTGGCTATTGCCTTGGCCATTGATTTTGTCAGCTTCTTTAAAATTCATGCCGAAAAAATGGCGACCAATAGATTCCCAGAAAGGAGAATTCCCATTCTCATCCAGCCAGCCGCGAATTTCGGATATAATCGTATCTGAAAAATGGTCTGGATGGGCCGCCATAAGCATATAGCGCGCCTTGGAAAGCAATTTCCCAAGCTTACCCTTGCGATATTCCGGCGCTAAAAACAGCGTCGCAACTTCAGTAGCCCCTAAAAAATCATTAGAAAGCTGCAACAGCTCTGTGTCTACCCGCATGTCTGGGACGTAAGACACCTGCGTTTGGTGCAAGAGCCGATACGTATAAAACGGCTTATCATACCCAAGCCCAACAACAAGGGCGCTGGTGCCAGCAATAGCGCCGGTTGCCAAATCCTCAAGCACCAAAAGATAAGTGCGTTTTTCTGTCTTTGCAGGTTTACTGGAAAAGGCGTGAACGGATGATACAATTTTTTTCTTAAGTGTTGGACGATGGTCTGGCAGGGTCGTTAATTCATTGCCTGCTTGTTTTGCAAGCGCCTGCAGCCCATCAAGATCATCTAATCGAGCGGGTCGAACCACAAACATGTGATTTTCCTCTTTTAGCGTCCGGGCAACTGAAGGGCCCCGGTTGCCTGTTGGTCTGGTTAGACCTTGGCTTCAAGAACGGCATCAAAATGACCGCTCGCAAAAGCCATCAGAACAAGGGCAGAGAGTTTCGCCCTTTCCGAAAAGCTGTCCACAAGGACAAATTCGTCAGCTGAGTGGATCATACCACCTCTGACACCGAGTGTATCCACGTTGGGTAATCCTGCAGCCGCAAGGTTATTCCCCTCGCAACAGCCACCCGTTGGTACATAATTTATATCAAGCCCCAACTCAAGACCACAATCCTTGATTGCATCCATCAAAAGTATGTTAGCCTTTGTTAGCGCTTTTGGTGGGCGACTAATGCGACCATGCAGCATGGCGCTATAGCCCTCAGCAGCATCCGCTTTTTTAATAATGCGGGCCACTTCAGCTTCAAACCATGGGGCATCTTCAGGCTTTTCTAGCCGCACATTAAACCGGCACCAAGCCATATCAGGCACCACATTGGGGGCAACACCACCTTCGATAACCGCAGTGTTTACTGTGAGGCCCGGCCTGCCATCCGTTAAGGATGCCAGTTCGCCAATAATTTTTGACAAAGCGACAACAGCATTGCGGCCTTCATGAAATTCTCGCCCGGCATGGGCTGCTTTGCCGCGCACCACAACAGTATAGTTACCACTGCCTTTTCTGGCACCAGCTAAGGTGCCATCTGCCAGCGCAGGCTCATAGGTCAGGCCGATATCTGCCGCAGCAGCGCGTTCCGCCAACACAGCAGCAGAAGCCAGTGAGCCGGTTTCTTCATCAGGGGAAAGCAGCACTTCCCAGCCTACTCCAGCAGCCAAATCGGTTTTCTCAAACGCTAGCAACGCGTTTAACATGACCAGAATGCCACCTTTCATATCCGCTACACCGGGGCCATTCAATGTGTTGCCATCAAGCCAAACAGGCTTCTGAAAGGGGTGATCAACGGAAAAGACAGTGTCAGTATGCCCCGTCATTAAGACACGGCGGTTTGCTTCGGGGCGCTTGAAAATTCTGATGGATCTGCCATTTTTGAGGGTTTCAACATCTCCTGCGCTGTTGACAATGTCGCCATCAGCCAACTGCACAAACTCAATCTCTGCTTTAAGGGGTGCGAAGGCTTCAACAATAAGTGTTTCCATCTTGGACAAGCCAACAGAGTTGTGGGTACCACTGTTAATACAGGACCATGCCTCAACTGTAGCAACCATTTCATCCTGGCGTGCATCAATAAGCGCCAGCGCCTTTTCGCAGCTTTCCCCTAGTAGTTTTTTCCCTAATTTAAGAACCATGCCACCTGTGTCATTTCAATTAATACGCTGCCAACAGTGGCATAAATCCACTTTTCATTGTTGCCAAACGTCCTATGGTATTCATCCATTACTCACACGCAGGACCATACACACGTAAAATATTAATTTCAGGCTGAATATAACACTGCATTAAGTGAAAAGAACTTAACAAGCCTGCTATTTCATTTAAATACCATATTATTCACGCCTCACTGATACGTGCAAATAGGCGATTTTTACTAGAGCCGCCTAGCTTGTAGCCCCGTAGCAAGGGGCTACTTCCACAGAATTACATCCGGCTATCGCATCCAACGCTCATTTCGGCGCAAATATTTCCCGCCTTCAACCGTTACCCTTACAAGGTTATGCACGGGACAAATATAATTTCAGAAAAACCCCGGGTCACGACAAAAACGATAAAAAAACTGTCCATATTTGGAATTTTCATAAAGGTCGCGAGGGAAAACGATGAAAGCACTGATAGTTGACGGCGAGGAATTATTCAGACTTTCCTTAAGAGAAGTTGTTATCATTTCTGGAAACTTTTCTGAGGTGATTGAAGTCACTTCAGAGCGTGATTTTCTGGCAAAGACAGCTGAACACGCCAACATTTCGCTGGTGGTTTTACACCCGGAAAGCCTGCGCAGTGAAGGCAGCGATTGGGTAAAGCTTGTCCGCAGGCTGTACCCAGAAGCAGCCATCGTGTCTATTATGCCGGCCAACCAGCTACCAGATGAAAGCTTGGGCTCCACAATCCAGATAGCGCGCAATGTCAGTGTTGACCAATTGGTTTCAACTCTGCGAAAAGCGCTTCATCTGCCAACAACCGGCGATAAAAACCCTGCCACCCCAAAAGGCCCAGACCTGCGAAGCCATGTTCGCGATGAAACCTTGGGTGCTGGCGACCCCAAACACGACCATAGTGACACCAGTGAATTACGGCGTTTGTCTTACCGACAAAAACAAATATTAGCGATGGCGGCCGGCGGCCTTCCAAACAAGGAAATTGCTGCGCGGCTTTCTATTGCTGAAGGCACTGTGAAAGCGCATATGCACGCCATTTTCAAAGTATTGAGTGTGACAAACCGCACGCAAGCTGTTCTTTTTTACACGAATGCTCCCGCAAGTTTTTCACCAGAGCAGCTATTGCCGTCCGATGCTTCTGCTGCACGAGTTTCAGCGTGAAAGCTACGTTTAAAACATCACCGGCCCACGCCCCGCTTACTCTCTGGCCCAACCACCCGCTAGGATATACTG
>JAESQS010000194.1 GCA_016765035.1 Kordiimonadaceae bacterium
GGTCTTCGAAACCCTCGATAGGCCGATCACAAACAACCCGTGCAAAGACGAGCGTGTCATTGGGTGTGTCGTCGCCTGCGTTGCTGTCGTATTCGTCGATGAAGATTTCGGCGCCACCGATGCGCGCCCGGCCATAGACGAGCTTTCTTGTATCGACCGCATTTGTGATTGGTACTTTTTGGCCTGCCTGCGCAGCCACATCACCGATGGAGGGGGTAAGTACTGAGGACACTACAGTCAGGCCCGCGCCGAGCACTGCGCCAGCGATTGCGCCAGCGGCGAGCGTCCCCACACCTAATGCCGCCCCGATAGAGCCAGAGAGTGCCCCAATGAAGCCCGGCAATGTTCCCCCTGACAATACCGTGAGCGCCGTAATCCCTGCAACCAATGCAGCAGTTTTAATAATTTTGGACATAGTTGAATACCTGCACGGCCAATTGCCGCTCATTGTTTATTGACTTCCCATCAAGTTCGCCTTTAAGTGCAAACAACGGTGAAGGGGTTAATGTATGAAAATGTTAGTTGTTATTTCCGCAGTGCTACTTCTGCCGGGATGCAAGATGACACCAGTTGGGCAATTTGAGCCAGTACTGCAAGTCGGACATTCGCCTAGTGAAAACTGGGATCGTGACGTTTTATGGTGCCAAAACAAATACGCCCAAACAAGTTTTACCGAAGGTGGCTACGCAGTAGTTATGGTCTGGTGTATGAAACGATTTGGATACGAGATCGACCGCAAAGCATCAGAGGTTAAATTCAAAACCCTTGAAGCTGAGAACGTAGCCAAGGACTAAACACCCTTGGCTTAATTGCTGAAATTCGATTAATAACTTTCAATAGCCTTATAAGCTTTTACATCTTGATCTATACAAGACTTCACAAGGGCAAACCCATAAGAGCGCATTTGTTCAAGGCATCTAGATGTTATTGCATTGTATTCAGATTTAGTCTTATCCGTCTCAGGCAATTCTTTTGTTAACGACATAAAACTATTGATCTCATTCAACGCAGTAATGTCCTGATCAATGCAGGATTTGACCAAAACATGACCATATTCACTCATTTGCGCTTTACAGCGAGCAACAATCTCCGATTTTACATCTGTTCCTGAGTTTCCACCATCACTTGATTGTGCGGCTGTGGCTATCAATAGAAAACCGATTGCGCATAACGTCTTAGTCATAAATTCCCCCTTTAGGTGTGAGGGAACATCTAATACAAAGAACACGTACTATTGCAACCGATAAAGCGCCTTAAGCAGCCTCTTTACTAAGAATTTCAGCGAATTTTGCTAGGCCCTTAGGTGTAACAAGCGCTCGCGTTGCTGTGTATTGCAGCCCGTCTACCTTTTCATAGGTATAGCTTTTATGTTCAAAAATACCCTGCTGAATATATTGCTGGTACGCAATCCACTGCGCGTTACCTGCCCTTTTATAAATCAAACCCTTACCACTGAGCCAGTTTGTCAACTGCCGAGGCCCAATGCCTAGTGTTTTTGCGGCATCCGTAATGCACATTAGGCCGTCAGAGTTCGCTATTCTGTCATGCGCTGCTACTATCGGCGCTTGTTCGTCAATTACTCTCTGCTGCGCCATCACCTTTTCAGTATAACCCAATAATGTTTGACGTAACGCCGCCGGATCAGAAAGGTTGACGCTGCCATAACTGCCATTTTTACGGATGGCAGGCAAAACCTCCGATGTAATCCATTTGCGAAACTTTCTGGCGTTTGGTTTGTCTGATCGTAAAACTAAACCATATAAACCGCTCTCATTGATTAGATTTGTCTGTCTGTGACTACCCTCGATTAAATCTAGGGTAACTTCGTCTTGATCTAGACGCTTTATGGCGTCACTCGTATTTCTAATTTCGAGTATCTTGCAAACATCTGAAGCCACGAACCACGGTTCGCCATTTTCATCGGTGTTTGTACGGACATTCAGGCCCTTAAAATCGAATGACACTATATTATTCACTGGAACACTCCCATTTGTGCCACTGCGGCATCTAATTGCGCGTCACCGAGTTGGTGCGCTTTTACGGTTAACACGGCCATAGCGTCAGAAAAGCTGCGTACTGGGGCTTTCAAAAGGCGTTCTTCGGCCTCGAAAAAACGGTCGCCGGTTTCATCAGAACAAACGGCGCGCTCTGTGCTGCGCCATTCGTTCAAATAGTGTGCTGCTGTTTTCATCGTCTTACGCCGCCAACTTGCGTTGTAGGGCATTCAGGCGCTGCACACCGGCGATGCCCAAGCGGTTTGACATTTGAAGTGTGTGAACTTCTGTCGCTAAAGCTTCTGTCTGTGTCGGCCGGCTCGTTGCCCAAAACTCAGTGTTGCCACCTTTAAGCTCTTTCCATGCAAGCTTTAACCATTTGCCGAAGTCAGTGATTTTTGCATTAGCAAACTGCTTGTTCATCTTTGCCAGTGCCCATGCTCTTTTAAATATTTCGCTGCGGTTAATCATGACGCTGTCCCTCTGTGTGTTTCAATAACCTATATTTAGGGCTATTAGCACACATTGTCAACACCTAAATGTGTAGTTGACACTTTTTTTGTGATATTTTACTATCGCCGAAGAAAAGGAACCTATTGAATGATAACCCCTGAACAAATCCGAGCAGCAAAAGGGCTTTTGAATTGGTCAAATACCGACCTAGCAACAGCTACAGGATTACATAAAAATACACTAAGCAAAGCCGAAAATGGTTCAGCGAAGCCCGCCACCATGGCTCTAGTAAAAGTAACTCTCGAAGACCAAGGCGTGGTATTTCAAGCCTCTGGCGAAATGGTCCAAGGCGGTCCCGGCGTGCGGCTATCCGAATAAACCCTATTCATTAAAACCTTACTGCGAGACATGTATGGCGATAGATTTTCACCCTGCTATAGGCACCATTGTAATGTGTAATTATGACGAGGGTTTCAAAGTGCCCGAAATGCGCAAAACAAGACCGGCTATAGTTATTAGTCCCCCTATAAGAGTAAGAGCAAACCTCGCTACGGTAGTACCTATCAGCACATCGCCCCCTATGCCAGAAATGCCCTATCACTACAGGCTGACAATTGACCCGCCGCTATCAAAAAAATTCGATGCTACTGAAGCATGGGTTAAATGTGATATGGTTTGTGCCGTAAGTTTCGAGCGGCTATCACTAATACGCAACGGCAAGGACATAACAGGAAAAAGAATTTATCGTATAGAACCTATTTCAGACAATGATTTACGGTCAATTCGAGCATGTGTACTAAAAGGTTTGGGCCTCGCAACCTTGACAAATCATCTATAATGTACGATATTCTCGTTGAGAGCGGCTCTACTCTGTATCCGCATTAAGACCCTACCAAGGGCCGTCATGTCCGCTAACGATTGCAAGTTTTGACATGACGTAGACTACAGCCCTCGCCTTGTGCGGGGGTTTTGCTTTTCTACCCAACCTTAAAAGCAGCAACCCACTTACCTCGTGGCAGTGAAACCCATCCGGTGTCTGTCGGGAAAACTGCCGTTGGCCCCATACAAACGCCTAACGCTTGGCCGGTCGCCATGTCGCAAA
>JAESQS010000195.1 GCA_016765035.1 Kordiimonadaceae bacterium
CCCGCGCGCCTGTGTGAACCAGCACACCAGACACAACTCCTAGCCAAACAGCAAACAGTATTTGGCCGTTTTTTGGTACAGGTAAAAGTCCGGGGGAGAGTATTTCTGTAACCGTTGCACCAAGCCACAGCGCCAGTGTCCAGGGCACGGCAGACTGGACGCTTTTATAGGCAGCGCTGAGCGTGCTATCTTTTAGGCGTCCATAAACAGCAGCCGTTGCTACCACAGTTAATAATATGGGTGCCAGCAACTGGCCAGTTAGGGCAATGATATCTACATCATGATGCAAAGCATGTTTGAAAATTGGTAAAACCTCGGGCGTGTGCTGCCAGTAATGGGTCATCACAAGACCAATAACAAATAAAACGCCAAAGCCTGTACCGACACGGTGGGCTTTTACGGTGTTATCCTTTGGTGCAGCATTATGGACATCGAGCGGGTGCATAACCACATGGAACAGGGAGCCTGCTGCAAAGGCCTGCCAATAGCCGATAAGCGGAATATTGTACCATTCGCCAGCAAGTAACACCATAAAGTAGCCTAGTACTGTCATAACGCCTAAGGCAGCCAGTACTAGCATACCAACTGTGGTGCTTAAAATGGGGCGCAGCAGCCACCATACAGCAATGGCTACACCAACGCGGTGCAGGAGCACACCAGATGCTACAAAAGTGCCACCAGCGGTGTCTCGGGCAAAAGCAAGAATAGCACCGTCACTTGCAGCATGTACTACAAGCGCAAGAGCAGCGATCAGCATTACTATACGGTGGGTCATTTCCTCGGTTTTATGGAATAAGGCTTCGCCGATCCATGGCAGTATAAATCCAAGGATGGCAATCATTAAGCCTATGCCCCCAGTATGGTTCAAGGCTTCAGGTAACAGGGTGGTGGCAATCAGAGCAATGAGAGTTACCAGCACAAAGCCATCAAGGCCGCTTTTCAGGGTAGGTGTACGGCCCACAAATTTGGCAAGCAGCGGGGCAGCCAACAGGAGAAGGACGGATAATATAAGGGCATAGTCTAGCAAAGTGTCTTACCATCATCTATTAGAGTGCGAATTTTACGTATAGTTATATTATCACATTATGGAAATCTAGCCTAATTCTATGTTTATTTCGCTATATTGAAAATAAACTTTAAGTTTAGGGCATCATCAGGCTTTCCCTTGCTTATACAAAGGCTCCTGCCAGCGTAAGGGGCGTGCCTCCCATGCCAAGTTTGAAGCGTGCAATACCGGCAAGGTCTGCGGTGTTGAGGCCACCAAGGTCCAAAAAGCGCACGCCTTGTCTTTTCAGCGCTCCTATGCCTTCCCATAAAATCTGGTTTTGAGCGTTAAGTTTGCGCGCATCATCGCCTGCCCAGCCAATGTGATAGGTGGCACTGTTGCCGTGGATTAAAAACAGGGCTCCAGCAATTTTCCGTTTGTCTTTAAGCGCGGTTACAGCCATTACGCCGCTTGCGCTTTTGGGTGTAGCCGCCCTGACAAATGCTGGGACCAGCCCCAAAGGCGTTGCTTGGTAGCGCCGCTTGCTACGCTGCTCGGCTTCTTTTTCCAGAAGCCATGTATATTGGTGAGCTTTTCGGCCACCGAAACTAATGTCCAGCCCAGAGCTTTCCGCTTTCACAAGCTGATTACGCCATTTGCCTTTGAGAGCTGCCCTGATTTCCTTTGGTTCAGGCCTGAGGTCCAGCCAACATGTAGAAAAGCCAGACATCACCCGCCGGTATCCTGCCTTTTGCATGAAAGGCTGCATACTATCAGAATGGGGTTGCTCTGGCATCACACATATAAAGTTCCATCGCCATGGGGATGAAAGCTTTTTTAACGCTGTATAGGCGGCGCTTTTCACTTCGTCAGGGGTGGCGGGGTCACGCCATACAGGCCCACGGAATATTGTTGTGAAGCTGATCAGGCCAAAAAAGCGCCGTTCAATCAATAAGGCATGGCCAACCACTGTTGCCCCTGCGGAAAATGTTACTTGTTTTGCCGTAGCGCCAAAAGTTTCAAGCGCCCGCCCGTAAGTGGGGTGCTGCTGGAGAGGCAAAGGGGTATTTTCATCATGGTCCAGCCAGTCTGCCGGGTTTACGATGCCTATTTTTAAGGAAACCTGATTATTCGCCATTTGCAAAAAGCCCTACAGTTGCTAGCATCTGTTTTATGATCAGAAAGATAAAAAAGCCAGAGAGTATAAAGCCAGAGACTATAATGGGATGGCATATTACGCCGCCCAAATTAACCTTTGGTGCGCTGCTGGTGGCGATGAAATATATAATAATACCGTTTCTTGGTGGCCTAGCGCTGCTGGATGTTGCGCTGTATTTTTTCTTTCGCCATGCGCTGGACAGTTGTTATGGCGTGTTGTGTCTGCTGTGAAGAGATTGCCTCCCTCTGCCAATAGAAAAGGGCTAGCGCGTATCTGTTTAATAAGCATCACCGGCCCACGCCTCGTTTACGCTCTGGCCCAACCACCCGCTAGGATACACTGTGGGTGGTTGGGCCAGAGCGTAAGCGGGGCGTGGGCCGGTGATGTAACTAACTAACGCAGCTATGATTTAGCTATCGATTGAGATTAGCTCAACTGTGAAAATCAATGTTGCATAAGGCGGTACGCCGCCGCCGGAACCACGAGCGCCATAGCCCATTTCGAACGGAATGAAAAACTCAAACTTGTCGCCTGTTTTCATCAATTGAACGCCTTCTGTCCAGCCGCTGATAACACCATTTAGCGGAAAGGATGCTGGCGCGCCTCGCTTGTAACTGCTGTCAAATTCACTACCGTCAATAAGCTTGCCAGCATAATGTACAGTTACTTTAGATGCAGACGTTGGGTGTGCGTCACCATCGCCGGATTTAATAACCCGATATTGCAAGCCGCTGTCAGTAACGACAATATCTTCTTGTTTGGCATTGCTGTCCAAATAGACTTTTTCTTTGGCAATTGCATTGTCTGTTACTTCTTGCGCAGCAGCCTGTGCAGCTTCTTCTTCAGCCATTACGTCCGCCTCTGATTTAATGTCTAAAAGTTCCACATCAAACACCAGCGCAGCATGGCCGGGGATAACCCCGCTAGCGCCTTCAGCGCCGTATGCGATTTCTGAAGGGATAGTCAATTCCCATTTGTCGCCCACTTTCATCATGGTCAGGGCTTCAGTCCAGCCTTTAATCAGCCGTCCTGCAGGGAATGTTGCGGGTTCACCACGCTTGTAGCTGCTGTCAAACTCGCTGCCATCAATCAAGCGGCCAGCATAATGCACAGTAACCATGTCACTTGCAGTTGCTATTTCGCCTTCACCGCTTTCAACTATTTTGTACTGCAACCCGCTTTCCGTCACAATAACGCCGTCTTTTTTGGCATTTTCGTCAAGGTATTCTTGCTGTGTTGTTTTAAAGGCAGAGGCTGCAACAGCTTGCTCTGCTGCTGCTGCATCTTCTTTGGCGGATACTTCTTCGTCAGACAAAACGTCTAACAGTTCAATGTCAAACACCAGCGTTGCATTGCCCGGAATGGCACCACCAGCACCGGCTGTACCATAGCCAATTTCTGCTGGAATGGTCAGTTCCCATTTGTCGCCAACCTGCATCAACAACAGGGCTTCGGTCCAGCCTTTGATAAGGCGACCAGCAGGGAAAGTTGCAGGTTCCCCGCGCTTATAGCTGCTGTCAAATTCACTACCATCAATGAGGCGGCCAGCGTAATGCACTGTCACCATGTCATTGCTTGTTGGTGTTTTGCCATCGCCACTTTCAATAACTTTATATTGCAAGCCGCTTTCTGTTACCTGAACGCCATCTTTTTTCTTGTTTTCTTCAAGATATGCGATGTTGTCTTCTTTAAATGTATTTTTAGCGTCGCTCATGGTAGCAGTGTCTTTCTCTGTGTTAGTGTCGCCGCAGGCAGCTAGCGCCAGGGTCAGAACAATAGCGGATGCCTTCAGTATTTTATGCATTTCTTGTGTCCTTATGATTTCGAGGGGACAGTAGCTGTTGAAAGCAGCGCGGCAAAGCAAAAAACGTAAGAAACACCGCCTTAACGGGATTTGATAAACTAATGGCAGCAGATAACGAGATAAGAGACGAAATTTTGAAGCAAACAGCCGAAAAAGCGTCTGTCGCACCAAGGGATATAGCCCAAGCTTTAACTGTTGGTGAGGAAGATTGGCGCAAGTATTTGCCACGAATCCGTCAACAGGCAACAGCGTTACACGGTGAAGGGCAACTCGTCTTTATACGGAAGCGCAAAATCGTTCCGCCAGAAGGCTTAAAAGGTGTTTTTCGTCTTGCGCAGCCCACAGGTGCTGCTTGCCCTGATTTAGGGATAACGGAGGCCCCCAATGGCAATGGAGGCTAAAGGTAAGCTGAAAGGTGAAGCGGTGCTTCCTTTTCTGGACCATGCAATTTTAAATCAGTTGGTGAATGACGTGAGCAAAGAAGCCATGACGTCGCTGTTGCTTAGTTTGCGGGCCGAAATAGCGGATACATATGTAAAACTTCAAGAATGCGCCGCGTTGGAAGATATGGCGAAAGTAGCCCTGTATGCTCATGCCCTGAAAAGTGCGGCTGGCAGTTTTGGCGCCATGCGGCTAAGCGATCTTTGCAATATGATTGAAGAAGGTGTGCGAACTCAAAGCTCTCAAGACGTATTGAATAGCTATTTGGCCCTTTTTGATGACGTGGTTGTTGAAACAGAGGCCGCTTTGGCAGCAGTAAAATTGAAGTAGAGCGAAGCCGTATCTTTCTGCTTATACTTCTGTGTAGCCATGAACGTTAAAGTCATTAAGCTAAGCACGATCTAAGCTTGCGGATGCGGAAAACCGGCGATTGGTTTGAGTGTTATTAAAACCGGGTTAGCTGGCCTATCTCAGCACGCACTTCTGCAAGGCCCCAACCTTTTTCACTACTTGTTGCCAGAATAGTTGGGTGGCAGGCAATGAATTTTTTGGTGTCTGCTTGCGCTTTTAAAAGGGCTTTTTCCCGTTCCGCTACTTTTAATTTATCAAGCTTGGTCAGCACAATCTGGTAGTTTACTGCTGCTTCGTCCAGCATTTCCATAATCTCGCGGTCATTGTCTTTCAGTCCGTGCCTGCTGTCTATTAGCAGCATGATGCGTCGCAGGTTTGGGCGGCCTCGTAAATAGTCTTTTACAAGTCGCGTCCATGCGTGGACTTTTTTACGCTCAATTTTTGCGTAGCCATAACCGGGTAAATCGACGAGATAGGCAGGTTGGTCAACTTCGTCTCCCATGGTGAAGAAGTTTAGCTCTTGCGTGCGGCCGGGCGTGTTTGAGGTGCGTGCCAATGTGTTGCGCCCCGTGAGCGCATTGACAAGGCTTGATTTCCCCACGTTTGAACGGCCAGCAAAGGCTACTTCTGGGCGGTCTGCACCGGGCAGGCCATCCAGCGCTACTGCGCCCATCAGAAAGTTTACCGGGCCAGCAAATAACAGCTGGCCTCGGTTTAGGTCTTCGTCGGTATAAGGTGCTTCTTCAGTCATAATTTAGCTATTTTTTGCTTCTTCGCGGCGCATGATAACAGACTGCTGTGCTATACCGAGGGTGTTACTCCATGCCCAGTAGAGCACAAGGCCAGCGCTAAAGGTTGAGCAGACGAAAGTGAAGATGAACGGCAACATATTCATGATTTTCTGCTGGGCAGGGTCCATGCTTGCTTGCTGTGGATTCATCTTCTGCTGCAAGTACATAGACACACCCATCAAAATTGGCAGCACACCGACAGCAATCATGCTTGGTGGGTCCCATGGAATAAGGCCAAACAGGTTAATTGGTGTTAGCGGGTCTGGCGCAGAAAGGTCTGTGATCCAACCAAAGAAAGGCTGGTGGCGCATTTCAATGGTAACCATCAGCGTTTTATAGAGCGAGAAGAAAATAAACATCTGCGGTATCATGGGCAGGCATCCTGCCATGGGGTTGATTTTCTCTTTTTTATAAAGAGCCATCATTTCCTGCTGCATTTTTTGTTTATCGTCGCCGTATTTTTCCTGCAGCGCCTTAATTTTCGGTTGGGCCTTTTTCATATGGCTCATAGACACATAGGATTTATTGGCGAGCGGAAACAGGAACAGCTTCAACACAACTGTTACCATCAAAATGGCGACACCGTAGTTGCCTGTCAGCTCAAACATATAATGCAGGCCAACAAATATTGGCTGTGTCAGGAACCAAAACCAGCCCCAGTCAATGGCGCGGTCAAACAGGGTAATTTCATATTTAGCGGCATAGTCGTCGATAGCGTTTACAATTTTTGCGCCTGCATAAATACGATTAGTTGTTACCAATGTTGCACCGGGCGCTACCACTTGCCAGTCTTGTGCATAATCCGCGATAAAAGTGCCTTTGCCGCTTTTCTCTGAGTATTTGAGGCGCGCGCGTTTTAGCTCTGCTTTGCCGTCCGGGATAAGGGTTGCCATCCAGAATTTATCTGTAATGCCCATCCAGCCGCCAGTTGTTGGTTTATTAAACTCACGGTCATCGATAATATCATCGTAGCTTATTTCTTCTAGAATGCCGTCAAAAACACCAATCATGCCTTCATGCAGAATGAACATACCCTGAGTTTCAGGCTTGCCGCTTCGGCTAATGGCACCGTAGGGGGCCAGCGTAAGGGGTTTGTTAGAAGTGTTGATCACGCTTTGTGTCACAGTGAACATAAACTGATCATCAACCTCAACATGCATCAGGTATTTTGCGCCTTCGCCATTTTCCCATGCAAGAGTAACGGGGCTATCAGGTGTTAGGATGTCGCTGTCTGCTGTCCAAGCCGTGCTTAGGTCTGGTACTTTCGTGCCTGTTTGGCCGTACCAGCTAAAGTCAGCATAATAAGGGTTTTCGGCAGAAAAACTGTCAAACTAGCGCACATTGTCAGCGCCATCATCCATCGATTCTTTGTGTTTCACCAACGTCAGGTCATCAAAGTGTGCCCCGCGCAGCGAGATTGAACCAGAAAGCTCAGGCGTTTCAATACGAACAAAACCAGCCGCTTGATATGCGATAGAGTTTGACCGATTAGGGGTGCTGGCCAATGTGCTGTTGGGGGATGGAGCTGTTAGGTCACCTGTAGCCAGTGTTGGGCCCATAGCGGCTTCACGAGCTGAAATTTCAGCTTGTTGTTGCTCGTAAGCAAGGCGTGCAGCTTCGTTTTTTGGCCCGGCAACCAGATATTGATACCCAATCAATATAGCCATTGAAATAGCTAGGAAAGGGAAGAAGTTCTTATTATCACCCATCAGTGTAGCACCCTGATTTTTGCCAGCTAAAGCCAGCCTTTACATTAGTTTTCATCGAAACGCTTTGTCAGTGGTGTGGCCCGATTAGTCGGGTTTCTCCACACCTGCGTTATTATTGCGTGCGCTTTGTGGCACAGGATCGTAACCAAATCCACCCCAAGGATGACATCGGCCAATTCGTTTAGCCGCCAGCCACCCTCCTTTTAGCCCCCCATATTGCTGGACTGCCTCCAGCGCATAGCTGCTGCAGGTGGGCTGGAACCGGCAACGCGGCCCGAGGTACGGTGAAATTACGAGCTGGTAAAAACGGATTAGACCTTTCAATAAAAATGAAAGGACTGATGCTTTAGTGGTGTTTTTATCCGACTGCTGAGTCACGTAAAGCCTTTGTTTAAGCCTATAACGGGCTTAGGGGGTTTTCTTTCTTCTACTTTTATCTAGATCGGCACCCGAGGCGAGTTTTGCAAGGGCCCAGCGAATATCGCTGTTCATTTTATCAAAAGGATAGCTGATGGCCGCTTGCCGCCCAATGAACACATAGTCCCAACCGGCTTGGCCAAGTTGCGGCAAAATTGCACGGGTTGCTTCTTTCAATCGGCGGCGGGCCCTATTTCTAGCGACAGCGTTTCCGACCTTTTTGGATGTGGTAAAGCCAGCCCGAGGCGGCGAATCGCTTTCACCAGATTTTGCCTGCAAGATAAAAGAGGGCGTAACCCACTTGCGCTGGGTTCTTGCCACTGCCAGATATTCTGGCCGTTTAGTCAGGCGCGCTAATTTTGCAGTTGGTACTTCCACAGAAAGCTTCCCTGCTGGATTGTTTTAAAGAGGCCGGGCTGTTTAAAAAGGGTCGTATTTAAAAACTTGAAAAGCCGACCAGATAATATCTTGGTCGGCTTTTCAAATGTGTACGTGCGGTGCCTAGGCACCTAACCAAAAGGCTGTCTTATGCAGACAGACGCTTACGGCCTTTAGCGCGACGTGCATTCAGCACTCTGCGGCCACCAACAGTTGCCATCCGTGAACGGAAACCATGACGACGTTTACGCACCAAGTTGCTTGGTTGGAAAGTACGTTTCACTATAATTACTCCAGCTATGCACTGGGCCAGATTGATTAATAGCCGGGTGCTTAAATTTCGAGGCGCTGTATAGCCGTGTCCGGCATACGAGTCAACTGCGTGAGCGCATTCTATACGCCTTACTCATGAATTTCTAGTTAAATTTGGAAGGAACCCCTTGATTTTACTTCCTTTCATGCCCCAAAATTAGCTATGTTTAAAATAGGGGAGGCAAGGGTGCCTGCGTGCATAATGTTGCCCTAATATTTTGTTTACTTGCATTTTTGTGGTGGATGGGATTCAAAGCATTTATGCCCGAGCATTATAGACCAGTAACTTCTAGCCTCAGGTCACGCCTGTTGATACTCACCTTCCTATTTGTGATGGTGGTGTCTGCATTCGTGTATCTGCCATCTATTGCTACATTTCGGCAGGATTTCCTCGAAAAACGGATGGGTAATGCACAGATTGCAGCGCTGGCGCTTGAAGCGGCTGAAAATAATGCCATTAGCCCCGAACTTGAGGAAAGGTTGCTGAGCACATCGGGCGTTATTGCGGTGGTCATGCGGGGGACTGAGAAAAGCATATTGTTAGGCTTTGATATAATGCCAGACGAAGTGGATGCTTCCTATGATATGCGGCAGCCTTCTTTGGGAAGCCTGATTTTTGACGCTTTTGAAACGCTTGAAGCCGGTGGCGACAGGGCTATACGGGTTATTGGTGACCCCATGATACCCGGCGTGCGTATGCTTGAAGTGACGATGGATGAAGAAGATTTGTATCTGGCGCTGGAAAATTACTCTCGAAATATCCTGATACTCTCTACTGTCATATCGCTGTTTACAGGTATTTTGGTGTATTTGTCGCTGCATTGGATGTTAGTGCGGCCAATGCGCCGAATTAAAGACAGCATTGTTTCGTTCAGACGTAAGCCAGAGCAGCACACTCCCTTGATGCAAACAACGCTTCGACCTGATGAAATTGGCCTTGTTGCGCGGGAGCTTTGCCGGATGCAGGAAGAGATTCGCCATAATATAAAGCAAAACAGCAGGCTTGCTGCCCTTGGGGAAGCTGTGGCCAAAATAAATCATGATCTGCGAAATATTTTGGCAACTGCGCAGCTTTCTTCAGACGCGTTGCAGCGGGTGGACCACCCGGGTGTGCAGAAAATTTCACGGCGGTTGATGACAGCGGTTAGCCGCGCCGTGGCCCTTTGCGAAAGCACAATGCGCCACGGAAAAGCCGAGGATCCTATACCGGAAAAAAGAAAAATAGACCTATCGGAGCTTGTAACGGACGTTGGGTTGTCCCTTGGGTTGATTGACAGTGATAGCTTTGATTTTGATATTACACTGCCAAATAAGTTTGAAATATTTGCGGACCCTGAGCAAATTCACCGCGTATTTTTAAATTTATGCCGTAATGCGCAGGAAGTGCAGGGCGCGGAGGGAGCCATTCGAATCACAGCCTATGCTGATGAAGATGGTACCACGCATGTGCGGGTGACAGATAGGGGGCCGGGCATTCCGGAAACTGTGCGGCCAAGCCTGTTCAAGGCCTTTTCTTCCGCTCGGGCCGGGGGCATGGGCCTTGGTTTGGCCATTGCGCAGGATATTATCTTGGCGCATGGCGGGCAAGTCGCTCTTGAAAAAACTGGCCCTGAAGGTTCAGTGTTTTTGATCTGCTTGCCATGGGAGGAAAGCTGAATGGTCAATATTTTGGCAAAGCCCGGAAAAGGGGATTGTTTCACGGATATTGCCGGTTTGCAGGTTGGGCACGCGCAGGATACTGCTGTGAAAAGCGGCGTAACAGTCATTGTGCCTTCCTCGCCAGTAGCCATGGGAGTGGATGTACGCGGTGGTGGGCCTGGCACACGGGATACGGACGCGCTTGACCCAACATGCTTGGTGGATACGGTGCACGGCCTTGTTCTGGCGGGGGGTTCTGTCTTTGGGCTAGCGGCGGCAGACGCTGTTTGTGCGGGGTTATCCGAGCAAAATATCGGCTTGCCGTTTGGGCCTCGGACCATTCCCGTTGTGCCATCTGCTATATTATTTGATTTGAAAAACGGCGGCAATAAAGACTGGGGAGCGGTGCCACCTTACCACCGTTTGGGCACAGAAGCGCTGGCTGCACTTGGTACAAAAGTCGCGCAAGGCCCTGTGGGCGCGGGGTACGGCGCAACAGCGGGGGATAAGCCGGGCGGCATAGCCTGTGCTAGTCTGGAAACCGAAGATGGTCTTCAGGTTAGTGCGATTGTGGCAGTGAATAGTTTTGGATCGGTAGTAGAAAACCCTAATAAAAACAATGGGTTGATTGAAATTCCTACGCCAGGGTTTGTTGGCACCAACACCACAATTGGGGCGGTGGCTACGAATATTACATTGGATAAAGCAGGCTGCAAACGGTTGGCGATAATGGCGCAAGATGGCTTTGCCCGTACGATTCGCCCCATTCACACCCCCTTTGATGGCGATACAATATTTGCTTTGTCGACAGGAGCGCAATCCGTAACAACCGCCAATGGCAATATGGCCCAAACACTGACAATCCTTGGCACACTCGCAGCAGACTGTGTCGCGAGGGCGGTTTTAAAGGCTATTCAGGCTTAATCTTGGCGAGCAGTTGCCGCTCGGATGCCACATAGGAATCTTGTGTGACCTGAAGGCGGCTTGCGTCTGCCCAAATATTCTCATGCTTCATATTTTCTGAATAGAGGATGGAATCCAATCGCGCAGTGGTTTTACTCAGTCGGGTTAGCATAAGCTGCGCTTCCCGCCATGCTGTGGGCTTTTCTTCGGAGGTCACAGTTTCAATAGTATGTTTAACCGTCAAATAGGCCTCTGTGGCCTTTTTCACTTCGGCAGCAACAGCCGTCACCAACTTGAAAGCCAGTGACTTGGTCATGGGGGCTGTGTCTTGCTTCTCACCGGTGTTTTGGGGTGCAACCGGTTGGCCGCGGTCTACAACCCGCGCCCGGCCTGAGGCATCTGGCAGTGGATCAGCCAGATTCGGCCAATTCCCAGCAGTATCACCGCAGGCAGCCAGTAAAAAAACTGAGAATAGCATCACGTGTTTTGAGCCGAGTTTATCCATAAAAAGCTAGTCTTTTCCTACGATTGATAGAGCCTTAGAGGCGGCAACCGTAGAAGCCTTTTGTGGCATAAACAAGAAAAAGAGATTTCCTCTTGCATTCATAAACCAATCTC
Organism: Kordiimonadaceae bacterium; assembly: GCA_016765035.1. GTDB lineage: Bacteria > Pseudomonadota > Alphaproteobacteria > Sphingomonadales > Kordiimonadaceae > Kordiimonas. Next base: position 11,507 of record JAESQS010000195.1, read on the forward strand.
ATTAGGTTGCGCCGCACACCGCAGAGCATCTGCCTTTGTTGGTGTTGATTGATAGTGTGCACCGATAGCTCAGCTGGATAGAGCACCAGACTACGAATCTGGGGGCCGGGGGTTCGAATCCTCCTCGGTGCACCATCAATCTACAAGTCTCCCCTACACACTGGCTGCATGAAAAAACGGGTAGCCAAAAAACCCTGTTTATATAGGCAGTTTTCCTAGGCTTGCGACAAAAGCCCAAAGTGGCTTTCTGCCGTACAATATTGAGCCGCGCTGCTCGTAAACCCCCTCTTAATAATAAAAAATCTCTTGAGTGTTCCTTAGGAGAAAATGCTGTTTTATTAATTTATTTAGGAAAATTTGCGGAAAACAATCCTAAATTCGCTCAGTTTTATGTTTAACTACCCGCTAAGGTAGTGATTATACTATAGGGTACAATTATTTGGTTAGGGCACATATGGAACACCCCTTTTTGCTTTTTATTGGCGATGAAACGAATGCGTCAGATGCAAAAACAGCATCTGGCGTTGCTTTTTGGCGGCCAGATGCTTGCATCGGTCAACATAGGATTAAGGGCGGCACGATTGACCTTAACCTGCCAGAAATGTCGCTAGTAGAAGCAGTAGCCAAAGGCGCAAAAACCTTGATGGTCGGCATCGCCAATGAAGGCGGCTATATCCCTGCAAATTGGCTGCCGGTGTTTAAGGCCGCGCTGGAAGCAGGGCTTCATATCGCCTCAGGCCTGCACGCCCGCCTGAATGACATCCCCGAATTGAAAGCTCTGGCAGACAAAAAGGGCCTAACTTTAACAGATGTACGACAGCCAAACCCCGCCATCCCTGTTGGTACAGGCATAAAACGCAGCGGTAAGCGCTTGCTAAC
>JAESQS010000196.1 GCA_016765035.1 Kordiimonadaceae bacterium
CTAGTTGCACACTTCATCGGAGACGCCCAGCGTCACTGACCACCTCGAGGCGATTTCGCCAGAGGCGCTTTTGAAAACGATCAATGCTTGCCTAGACGATAATAAGGCTGAAGACATTGTTTCTATCGATCTTGCAGGGAAATCAGGTATCGCAGACTATATTGTGATCGCAAACGGCCGTTCAGCACGGCAAGTTGCGGCTCTGTCTGACTATGTGGTTAAAGGTCTTAAAGCAATTGGCCACAAGGACATCACTGTTCAGGGCCTTGCACAAGCTGATTGGGTCCTTATCGACGCCAATGACATTATTGTTCATATTTTCCGCCCGGAAGTGCGGAGTTTCTATAATTTGGACAAAATGTGGGATGCAAATCTGGAAGCGCAAGATTTGGTAAACTAGCGTTTTGGTTATCTAATTTTTAGGTGAAACAGGCACCAGATCTCTCCAGATTTCAGGCGTCTAACCCACTTGATTATTCGCTAACAAGAGGTTTACGCCTGAGCGCAGCTTATATTTATTTACACCAATTGTACCGGGGCTGGAAAGCTTCGAAGGGGCTTCATTGCAGATTTCCATCATCGCTATTGGTCGTATGCAGCGAGGCCCGGAACAAACCATGGTTGACGAATATCTTAAACGTCTGCCTTGGAAAAAAAATATCATTGAAATAGATATTAAAAAACCTGCCAAAACGGTGGCTGAACGCAAAGCTAAAGAAGCCGAGCGCCTGCTTGCTGCCGTGCCAAGTGGTGCGGCGATGATTGTGTTGGATGAAAATGGCAAAGACCTGACATCCCGCGCTTTTGCAAAAAAAATTGACCACTGGCAAATGGAAGGCTTTCGCAGCCTTGCCTTTATCATTGGTGGTGCCGATGGCTTAGACACCAGTATTTTGCAAAAGGCCCGCTTAAAAATGGCACTTGGCACGCTTACATGGCCCCACATGATGGTGCGGGTCATGATTGCAGAACAAATTTACCGGGCGTGGTCCATTAATACGGGACATCCGTATCACCGGGATTAGATTGTATTCGTCTTATTATTAGTTACATATCCGCCCACTCCCCGCTTACTCTCAGGCCCAAACCACCCCACAGTGTGTCCTAGCGGGTGGTTGGGGGCTGAGAGTATGCGGGGAGTGGGCGGATATGATCTAGATACAATCTATCACCTCCTGATTAGAGTAAACATGGCTTCCCTGCGGAAAACTGTGGCACCCTCTGCATGATAGCTATAAACAAAGGCCATAGATTTTATCTGAATAGCGTTTAAGCTATCTAAGGTGCAAAGCGAGGCAATTGATACACCATGAGTATAGAGGCCAAAAAATTGAATAAACCCATTATACTTTGCATCTTAGATGGGTGGGGCTACCGCGAGCAACCCTCTGATAATGCTATTAAATTAGCCAATACGCCCGTGTATGATCGCCTTTGGAACAGCGTACCGCGCGCGTGGTTAAAAACCAGCGGGCTAGCGGTTGGTTTGCCAGATGGCCAGATGGGTAACTCTGAAGTTGGCCACACAAACATCGGCTGTGGCCGCGTAACCCTGCAAGACTTACCCAAAATCGATGAAGCAATAGTTTCTGGTGCGCTAGCAGAGAACCCTGAGCTTTTAAATTTTATCAAGGCTCTAAAAGCCTCTGGCGGCACGGCGCATATTGCTGGCTTGTTATCACCCGGCGGCGTGCACAGCCATCAAACCCACATGGCTGCCCTTGTAAACATCATTGCGGATGCTGGCGTACCAGTGCGTGTTCACGCGTATTTGGATGGCCGCGACACACCGCCAAAATCTGCCCTATCCTATTTGGAAGAATTTGAAGCCGCCATTGCAAACGCCCATAATGCGTCTGTAGCCACTGTCTGCGGTCGCTACTGGGCAATGGATCGTGATAAGCGCTGGGACCGCGTAGAAAAGGCCTATAAGGCCACTGCCTCTGCCATCGCCGCCTTTACAGCGAATTCTGCCACAGAGGCCTTACAGGCAGCCTATAAGCGCGGTGAAAACGATGAATTCGTCGAACCCACCCTTCTTGGTGACTATGCCGGTATGAAAGACGGAGACGGCCTGTTTATGGCCAATTTCCGCGCAGACCGTGCACGCGAAATATTATCTGCTTTTGTGGACCCGGCTTTTGATGGATTTTCCCGCCCTGCGCCCCTCAGGTTTGCAGCGCAGTCTGGCATGGTCAATTACTCAAACGCCCATGATAAATTTCTCAGCGCATTATTCCCTTCAGAGGAAGTGAGCAACAGCTTTGGCGAGATTATCGCAAACAATGGCCTAAACCAGTTACGCATTGCCGAAACTGAAAAATATTCCCATGTGACTTTCTTTTTCAATGGCGGCACAGAAAATACATTCAGCGGGGAAGACCGCATCCTTATTCCCTCCCCTGATGTTGCCACTTACGATTTAAAGCCTGAGATGTCAGCGCCAGAAGTGACTGAAAAGCTGGTGGAAGCAATTGAGAGCGGTCAATATGCTGCCATCATTGTTAACTATGCAAACCCCGACATGGTTGGCCACACAGGCGTTCTTTCAGCCGCTATCAAAGCGGTTGGAACTATAGACGATTGTATAGGTAAGTTGGAAGTTGCTGCCACAAATGCGGGGGCGGCCCTTCTTGTTACTGCTGACCACGGTAATGTTGAAATGATGAAAGATGAGACAACAGGGCAACCCCACACAGCACACACAAATTTTGATGTGCCAGCCCTGCTTATAAACCATGAAGCCGACTTTAACGATGGCTGCTTGGCAGATATTGCGCCAAGCTTGTTGCATATTATGGGTCTTTCCCAACCCCCTGAAATGACCGGGTTGAATTTGGTGTCAGAAGCTAAAAAGGCGCGTAACTCTGCCTAAAGCCACCCGACATATATGGCAGAACCTTGTGCTTGCAGCAGGGCTATCATTTATGGTGGCAGCCCCAAGTATTGCTCAAGACCGGGAAAAAACCGCACAAGAATTGCGGGCCGTTGAAGCAACGCTTGAAAAAAAAGCAAAAGCAAAAGCCGCGCTTGACCGCAAATCTCATCGCGCTGAAAGTGATGCAGAATAAATATCCCACCAACTGGTGTCAGCGGCCAAACGCATTCGCATGGCCGAAGGCAATGCCAGCCGGCTTGAGCAACGCATTGTTGACCTTGAAGCTGCCTCAGCGGAAAAGGATAAAAACCTTTCCGCACGACAAGACGAGCTTCTGGAATTACTTTCTGCGTTAGAAAGGCTGGCTAAACGCCCGGCTGCCCTCGCCCTTTTGCAGCCACGCGAAGCCCTTACTACCGCGCGCAGTGCCTCGCTTATGGGCACGATTGTACCGGCAATCAGTGCCAAGGCAGAGGCTCTTAAGGTGGATTTGAATACACTTGCTTCTATACAGGCAGATTTGTCCACCGAACGGTTTAACCTGAAAAATACCTTGGAAGATTTAACAGAACATCAATTAAACCTTGCAACACTGTTAGAGAAACGAAAAAGTGAAGCGACAAATGCCCGCTCACGCGCGAAAACAGTTGAGCGGGAAATTAAACGCTTTGCCGCCGATGCACAGACACTGAGGGAATTACTAGGTAAACTAACAAGTGCAGCCAAACGCATAGAAAAGCCACGGCCCAATGCCATACTACAACCAAACCGTAGCTTCAGGACAAATAGTCGCCCTATTCTTGAATTAAAAGGGTCTTTGCCACAGCCAGCCACCGGGGCAATTGTTTCCCGTTTTGGCGACAGGGAAAAGGCCGGTAAAGCGCGCGGCATTAGAATACGAACGAGGGCAAATGCCCAAGTTGTTGCCCCCTATGACGGACAAATTGTTTTTGCCGGGCCATTTAGGGACTATGGCCAATTGCTTATCATTGAGCATGGCGGTGGATACTATAGCTTAATGGCGGGCTTTAGCGCTTTACACGGTGCAGTTGGCCAATGGGTTTTAACCGGCGAACCAGTTGGCATAATGACTGCATTGGGTAATGACAGAGACTTATATGTTGAAATACGGCGCGGCGGTAAAGCCATAAACCCTGAGCCATGGCTGCAAAAACAAATAGCCCAAGCCCGTTAATGCAGGCTGCCAATTCATGGGCAAAAAACAAATAAGATGGTGCTGACCACAAGACCCGTTACACTAGCACCAAGGGTTTAGACCAAGAAACCAGAGTAGAAAGGTTCAAATATGCAGAAACTTATGACAGGTTTGCTTCTTGCGATCATGTTGATCGCCCCTCTTGGCAGTGCCGAGGCGGCAAAACCCAAAGCTGACCAAGATGAGTTTTACGAACAGTTGGACCTGTTGATGCGCATCTTTGAACGTGTTCGTTCAGAATATGTGGATGAAGTCGATGATAAAGAGGTAATTGAAGCTGCAATCCAAGGCATGTTGCGCTCCCTCGACCCGCACTCCACCTATATGAACCCGGATATTTATCAACAAATTAGCGTGCAAATGAAAGGTGAATATGGTGGCCTTGGCATTGAAGTACAGATGGAAAATGGCGTTGTAAAAGTTGTTTCGCCCATCGACGACACGCCTGCTGCCAAAGCCGATATTCGCGGTGGTGACCTTATCACCCACATCAACGGCGATGCCATTGTTGGCAAAACCCTGACAGAAGCCGTAAAAGTGATGCGGGGGCCAATTGGCTCAACGATCAACATCACTATTGTGCGCGAAGACGAGCCTGCACCCTTTGATGTAGAAATCATCCGTGAAAAAATATTGGTGCGCTCAGTGCGTCACCGGATTGAAGACGAAACAATTGGTTATATCCGCGTCACGACATTCAATATGCAGTCGGGCGAAGGGGTTGAAAAAGCGATCAAATCCATCACAGGCCAACTGGGCGATAACCTTGATGGTGTGATATTAGACCTACGCAATAATCCCGGCGGCTTGCTTGATGAAGCCATTCGCATTTCAGATGCCTTCCTAGACAGGGGTGAAATTGTATCCACCCGTGGTCGTCGCCGCCAAAATAACAACCGCTGGTACGCGACAGAAGGGGACTTGTTAAGCGGTGTACCCCTTGTAGTGCTTACCAATGCTTATTCTGCATCCGCGTCAGAGATTGTCGCGGGCGCCCTGCAAGATCACAGGCGTGCTGTTGTACTTGGGGACAAAACCTTTGGCAAAGGTACCGTGCAAAGTGAAATCCGCCTTGGCCGTAAAGGTGACCGCGCCATTCGCCTAACAACCGCGCGCTATTTCACGCCAAGTGGCCGCTCCATTCAAGGACGCGGCGTTGAGCCAGACATTGAGTTGCTCTTACCGCGACGAGGCCGTCGCAACGCCCCCCGCCGCGAAGCAGACTTGAATGGTTTCATCGAAAATGACCAGCAAAGCATTGACAAGGCAGGGGAAGAAGACTCTGTCGATCACACAGCAAAAACACCTGCTGTGGAGCCAAAAACCATTTCGGCACCAAAGGAAACAGCAGAGACTGAGCAGCAAACAGTTGACGTGCAGCTAAAATATGCCATTAAGCTATTGAAGAACATGTCAAACTTACCGCAAGAACAAGTTGCAGAAGTGCGGCAATAACCTCCGTTTAGTTTCTATGGGGGTGTTAAAAAGGAACAAGACGACGTGCTGGCGAATATAAATGCTTTAATGATCGCATGGGCAACAAGCCTGATCATCACTGTGGGGGGAGTGCTTCTTCTGGAGGCAACCTATAGCCCTGAGGGCGACCATAGCGACCACCCTGAGGCTGCCACAGAGCAGCATGACAGTCCCGACGCTCACGTCACCAATGACGCGCCAGGCACAGACAGCCATGCAGCGCAGCCTGCCACACACGACAATGATCACACAGCAACAGCCGATAGCCGCATAACCGATAGCCGCATAACCGGCAGGCCAGCACCCGGCCAGCCTGCCCCCCATACAGCAGATGCAGGCCCAAGCAGATCAGACATTGCCACATCAGGCGTAGGCACATCAGGCGTAGGCACATCAGGCGTAGGCACATCAGGCGAAAAAACGATGGTGGCCATTGAAGCGCCTCGTATAATTCCTTCACTTGCGTTACCTGACCTTCTTGAGCAATCACCGCAAGGGCAGCTCCCTAAAATAGCACATGACGGCAGAACCGCTTTTACAGTCTATGCAGCCCCGACACCAAAGGGTATTGGCAGAAAGGCCCGCATTGCTCTGATGGTCACAGACCTTGGCATGCGGTCCCGCATCACCCGGCGCGCGCTGGCAGAACTGCCGAACGATGTTTCGCTGGCATTTTCGCCTTATTCCCCCAATTTGAATGGCTGGGGTGAGCAAGCCCGCCGTGCTGGCTTCGAAGTCTTTCTTACTGTGCCGATGGAGCCAGTCAACTACCCGCAAAATGACCCTGGGCCCCTGACACTGCTGACAGAACTTTCCCGCCGCGAGAATAACAATATTTTGCGGGCAACAATGCAAAAACTGACAGGGTATGTTGGTGTAGTGAACCATATGGGTTCCCGCTTCACTGCAGCCAGTGACAGCATTAAGCCGGTGCTTGAAGAAATTCATAAGCGTGGCCTGATGTTTGTAGACAGCCGTACATCGCCTTATTCCCGCGCGGCAACCATGGCCCGTGCCATTGGCCTGCCCGTCGCCATTAATAACGGCTATATCGACGAAGACCTTGCCCAAGGTGAAATAGCCGCTGAACTGACCAAGCTGGAGCAACGCGCCCGTGCTCAAGGCGCAGCTATGGGGCTAGCACGGCCTTACCCTGTCACTCTCAATGCTATCAAGGTTTGGGCAGCAGGCCTGAAAGACCGCGACTTTGTCTTGGTACCCGTCACATCGATTGCCAACCTGCAAGCTATACCCCGCTGATATGATTGATAAAACAAGAACTGAGCTGCCATACAGGCCTTGCGTGGGCATTATGCTGCTCAACAAGGATGGGCTTATCTTCACTGCTGAACGGCTGGACATGCCCGGCGCATGGCAAATGCCACAAGGGGGCGTAGATGATGGCGAAGACATTAAAACCGCAGCCCTTCGTGAACTGGAAGAAGAAAC
>JAESQS010000197.1 GCA_016765035.1 Kordiimonadaceae bacterium
GCTTGGCTTTTGTATTTATTTTGCTCTTCGTGGCGACACAAAATCTTAATAGGAGAAGCTCATGGCAGCGCCTCAATTTGACTCTATCGATTCCACTGGCACAGACACCAGCACCCCTAAAACCGCCTCTACCGGGCGCATGGCGGTGCAAATCCACAATACCGCGGGTTTTACCGGGCACCTTGAAGGCACGCTGGGCGGCGACAAGTGGAGCCCAACGGGTGACGTGTTTAGTGAAGACCGTGTGTATGAATGCAACATGGGCGGGCCCGGCAATGTGCGGGTGGTGGCAGATGGGGGCACGTGCGATGTGCTGATTGTGCCTGAGCTATTTGGCAAGTCATAAATGGTGGCACAAGGGCGCACGCTCAACACCCAGCAGGGGCTCAACACCAAACAAAGAATGTTTGTGGACGAATACCTTGTTGATTTAAACGCTACTCAAGCAGCCATTCGAGCAGGCTATGCGGCGGGGTCTGCCGATGGGCAGGGCAGTCGGTTGCTGGCCAATGTTCATGTGAAAGCACAAATTGATATGGCGATGCGTAAACGGGCGGAACGTACCAAAATTACCCAAGACAGGGTGATGGCGGAGTTTGCCAAAATTGGCTTTGCCAGCATGGCAGATTACCTTCGCATGGATGAAAACGGACATGCCTTTGTGGACCTGTCGAATGTGACCCGCGACCAAGCCGCCGCGATTGGCGAAGTGGTGGTGGAGCATGTGAAGGACGGGCACAAGACAAAGTTTAAACTGCTCGATAAGCGCGCGGCCTTGGTGGACATGGGCAAGCACTTGGGCATGTTTGTGGAGCGCAAGGAAATTACCGGGCGCGACGGGGGACCTATTCAAACAGAAGATGTGTCGGCCCATGATCTTTCGGTGGCGGTTGCCACCTTGATGCAGAAAACCTCTGATGCCGAGCGCCCTTGAAACCCTAGCGGCCCAAATTGAACGGATGGCCCCGCAGGCGCGTAAAGAGCTTGAGGGGCTGGTTGCGGCTGAATTGGGCAAGCCGTGGAAACCGCAAGCCGGGCCCCAGTCTGATGCCTATACCTCCGACGCTGATCTCATTTTATATGGGGGGGCGGCGGGGGGCGGCAAGACGGATTTGATTATTGGTTTAGGTTTGAACAATCATCACCGAGTGGGTGTGTTTCGCCAACATTCTGGCGAGATGACCGGCTTGATTGACCGGATGCAAATTATACTGGGCCAAGCAGGTTTGGGCCGGGTGACGGGCAATCCCCAAAAGTGGGATGGGCCCGACGGTAAGAAATTTGAGTTTGGGCATTTGTCGTTGCCGGGGTCTGAAAAGAGCTGGCAGGGGCGAGACCACGACCTGAAGTGTTTTGATGAAGCAGCCCAAATGAACCCGGCGAAGGTTTTGTTTGTGATGGGCTGGAACCGGACGACAAAGCCGGGCCAGCGTTGCCGCACGCTGCTGTGCTCTAACCCTCCAATTGGCGGGGACGGGGATTATTTGGTGGAATGGTTTGGGCCATGGCTTGATCCGTTGCACCCGCTCCATAACACAGTTAAGCCGGGGCAATTGTTGTGGGCGGTGTTTGACGGCACCCATGATGACATTAAAACCATTTGGTGCGAGGGCCCTAAGCCGGTTGAAATTAACGGGCAAATGCGGACCCCTAAAAGCCGCACCTTTATTCCTGCACACATGAGCGACAATAAATATTTAGGCGAGGAATACCGGGCAACGATTGATGCGATGCCTGAACCGATGCGCACAGCGCTTTTGACGGGCGACTTTATGGCCTCCCATCAAGACCATGATTATCAAGTGATCCCGACCGATTGGATACAGGCGGCGATGAACCGCTGGACGCCGAATGCGCCAGGCCCCATGGATGTGATTGGGGTGGATGTGGCGCAGGGCGGCAAAGACCGCACAACCTTGGCGCCGTTGCACGGCACCTGGTTTGGACCGCTCACCGTGAAGGAAGGTAAAGATACCCGCGACGGGGTGGAAGTTGGTTCCTTGGTGGTGAACATGCGCCGCAATGACGCGCTGGTGGCAGTGGATTGCACAGGCGGGTGGGGCGGCGACACGGTGGGGTTTCTCTCGCGCCAACAAAATATTCCCTGCGTTGAGGTTGTGTTTTCCAAAGGGTCGGGGGCACAAGCTTTGGAGTCCAAAATTCCCTTTATCAATTTGCGGGCTGAAATGTATTGGCGGTTGCGCGAGGCGCTGCACCCTAAATCAGGTGACGGCATTGCGTTGCCTCCCTCCCAAAGATTGAAAGCTCAGCTTGCCGCCCCTCGCTGGAAGTTGCGCAACCAATCAATTCAAATTGAAAGCAAAGACGACATTAAATCGCGGGTAGGCGGCTCACCAGATGAGGCCGACGCGGTGGTGATCGCTTGGCTGAAACGAGACGAAGGAGCTTTTCGCCGTGTCAAAGATAGACGTTCTTTCACCCAACAAGCAGCCCTTGATGAACCGTTTTGAAATTGTCCCCGCGACCTTTCGGGACCTAACCTACATTGCTGCAAACATGCGGGCTGGCGACGTGGCTGAGCTTTCGTGCCTGCATGAAAATTGGCACCCCCAGACTGTCGCGCACAACGCCCATTGCCAGTCCTTTGAGGATAGCCAATTTGTGGCGTTGGAAGACGGCCAGCCTGTGGTGGGGTTTGGGGCCTGTCCGTTTTCAGGCACGGATCCTGATTTGTGGCAAGCGTGGGCCTTTGGCACCCAGCGGATGCGGCGGGCCGTGCCTGCCATTACCCGGTTTTTGCGCGACAGCTTTATGCCCGACGTGATCGAGAAAACCACCGTGCGGCGCGTTCAGTGTTTCACGCTGTCCACCCATGACATCAGCCACAAGTGGCTGAGCGGCCTTGGGGCAAATTGTGAAGGACACATGAAGTCGTTTGGCCGCAACGGTGAAGACTTTGACATTTACGCTTGGACGCGCTGACGCGGGCGAGCAGAAGCAAACAGGATGAGGTGACATATGTGCATGTTTAACACACCAAAAGTTGAAACGCCGGCAACGCCGACGCCGATTGATCCCAAAAAAGTTGGGCTGAACCAGCAGGACGAATTGGCTAAGCGGCGGGCACGTCGGTTTGGCGCCAAACAAACGCTGGGAACCTCAGCGCTGGGGGCAACTGACTTTGGCCAAAACACCCGTAAACAAGTTGAATTGATGGGGCAGTAAGATGGGCATTGCGGACGATTTAGAAAAACGACTGACCCAGCTTGCCGCTGAGCGGCCTCATTCGGAATGGCGGGATTTGGTGCATCTGACAGCACCTAATCTGTCTGATGGATTTGACTGGCAAAATTCTGGCCGCGCGCTTGGTACATCAGGTGGGGGGTCTGGTCGCAGTCATGTGTCTGATCGTTCGGCCCAGCTTTATGATCCCACAGCGGTTTACTTGGCGGATCGGTTGGCGTCTGGCATGGAAAGCTTGACCACGCCGCAGTCTGCGCGCTGGCACGGGATTGGGTTTGATGATGCTTTTGCAGAGGAGCCGACGGATGAAGAGGAAGAGTGGTTTGACAAGTTGCAAAACTATCTCTTCCGGGCGCGCTATGAGAGCACCTCTGGGTTTGCGCTGGCCAACCGAGCAACGATTGAAAGTGCGGTTAAACTTGGCACAGGCATTATGTATGTCGAAGAAAATCCCAATCCACGGGACCGACGTCGGCCTGTTCTCTATCGCCACATTCCGCTGCACCAAGCCAATATTGGTTGTGACAGCCGGGGCACGGTAAATACATTCTTTTGGGAATTTGAACTGACGGCAGCCCAAGCTGTCGGGGAATACGGCGAGGGGGTTTCTGACGCGGTTCAAAAAGCGGCCAGCTCGACCACGGACCAAGAGAAAAAGTTTTGGTTTGTGCATGCGGTTTTCCCCCGGAAAGACGGGTTGAAGGAAACCGATGATGTGAGCAAATCGATGTTTGAGAGCGTGCATTATGAGCGCGCCGCCAAACATGTGATCCGCGCCCACGGGTTTTTTGAGTTTCCCTTTATCGTTTCCTATTGGCACCGCTATGGCACCAAGCCTTATGGCACCTGCCAAGCTGCCATGGTGATGGCGACGATTAAGACGCTCAACAAAATGGCGAAAAATCAACTCATTGCGGCCGACCAAGTTATTCGTCCGCCAACTGCCACACATGCAAAAGAACGTGCGCCCAACCTGAATGCTGGGCGTAATAACCCTGGCATGTTGGATGAGCAAGGACGTCTTCTGGTGCGGCCAATCATCACCGGAAATCCCCAAGCTGCCGAGCCAACACTGGAAACGATACGGCATCAGCTTCGGGAGATGATGTTTGGCACTTTGTGGCAAGTGTTGATGAATGACACAGGCCGGCGCACAGCAACTGAAGTGTTGCAACGGGCGCAGGAAAAGTCAGACATGGTGGGGCCAAATGCGGCCAACCACCAAGCCGCGATGGCGCGCATGACCGACCGGGAGATTGCTATTCTCACCCGGCGCGGGGCGTTTGATAAAGGCTCACCGCTTGAAACGCCGCAGAGCATTTCGGCAGAGGGCAAAGAGATTGGCATTCGCCACACCGCCCCGATCGACAAAATGCGTCGTTCCGGTGAGCTGGAAGCCATTCAGATTGTGCGCAACGAAATGATGCAAACAGCCCAAACCCACCCCGATGTGTTGGACAATTTAGATCCCGACAAATTATGGGCAGAGGCTATGGCGATTACCGATGCACCGCGCCGCATTAGCCGCAGTGAAGACGAACGCAAAAAATTGCGCGAGGCACGGGTTGCGAGCCAAGAACAAGCCCAACAGATGGCGATGATGGCGCAGGGTGCCTCAGCTGCCAAAGACGGCGCGCAGGCCATGAGTGGCATGGCGGGCATGGGAGGCGGCATGGAAGCTTTGCAAGGTATGGCTGGCATGGGTGGCGGAATGGGCGGCGGGGAAGGCCAAGCACTCCTAGAAAGTTTGGGCGGGCTTGAGGGCCTGAGTGGGCTTGAAGGAAGGGAGGGTTAGGCATGTGGCAAACTGTTAGCCGATTGCTCGGCGTACACCGGGGCGGAGAGCTTGGGCAAAAAGAATTGCGCCGGGTTTACACCGATACATTTACAGCAGACGAGGGCCAAGCGGTGTTGGCTGACCTGTCGGTTTTTACAAATTTCTATTCTGCCAATGGGCAAGACCTCTCTCCTTATGAGCGGGCTTACGCAGACGGCATGAAGAATGTCTACGCCAGAATCCACGGGCTGCTGACGTTGACACAGACTGAGCGGGCGCATCTTGAAAGTGCAGCGAGAGCTGAACTGATTGAGAAGCAAACGCTTGACGGCTCAGAGTAGGAACCTTGGTTGGGCATTGCCTATTTTGGGTAAGGAAGATTTTGAGGTGAGAAAATCGCCAAACCGGGTATTCAATTAGGTGAAGTTACACCCCCATCTTTGCCGGACAGAGGTGTAACATTAGGCAAAAGATGGCCTTCTATTTTTTCGGTAGAAGATTTGACCATGCTGCAAAACGATAATCTAGAACCAAAAGCGAGTCCTCTTTACCGAGGATACTCATAATTCTATCGCGAAGGTTTTCCGCCGTTCCATGATAATCCAAGCGCCATACCGTTTCCAGCACTCTCCTGCTGTTCATTCCCAATAAGGGAATGAAACTATCAATCTGATAGTGAGATGGACTAGGTCCGTTTAAGTCGTAACTTATATAAAAGGTAGTCACTAATTTCTCCAAATAACTGAGAGTAAACAATGACCATCCGGGACTTGACTAGGATACAAAAATAGCCTCATAAAGAGATGCTAGATACAAAAGCTGACGTCCCAGATGGCGTTCAAGTTAAACGCAGATGGGGTCGTACCCCCATCTGCGTTTTTTATATCTAGCACATTCCGTCTTTAGAGTCCACAGCGCGCGGCACCATATATTGTGCCTGCATGAGGACAGAGATGGAACAAATCTATATATAGTATATGGAAAATTTCAATTTTCCACACTCCTAGGCGTGGGTGTGGAACCTATTTTGACGCCTAATCAAACAGGAAATTCACAACATGACAGACGTATCTGAAGGGTCCGGGCACAGCTCGGGCAACCTGGAAGGTTCAACCGCTGCTGCGCCTAATGGGTTGGGTGCAGGGGGCGGGAGCGACTTTCTATCGGTCCTCTCTGAGGGTAACCGTGAAGTGGCCGAAGCGAAGGGATGGACGTCTCCCGACAAGGTCAACGCTATGATTGAAAGTTATAGCGCCCTTGAAAAGAAACAGGGGTCCTCTCTCACTATGCCAGGTGAAAATGCAACGCCTGAGGAGCGGGCGGCTTTTTTTGATAAAGCCTCTTCTGCTTGGGCGCCCCAGTCTGGGGATGGCTATCACTATGCCATGCCGGCTGAATTGCCAGCCGACTTTGCTTACAATCAAGATTTTGTAACTGAAGCCTCTGGGTGGTTTCACGAGGCAAAACTAACGCCGACCCAAGCGCAATTTTTGCACGATAAATGGGTTGGCCAAATGGCGGGCGCGCACACACAAATGGGTGAGCACGCAGCGTTGCAAGCAGACCACCAAGCCACCCAACTTGCAGAGGCCAATCGGGTTTTGCAACGGTCGTGGGGGCCTAAGGGGTCTGAGGCCTATGAGACCAATCTTGGCAAGGCGGTGAATGCGGCTGAACGGCTGGGCATCATGGAGGACATGGTTGAGATGGGTCATCTTGCAGAAGATGGGCATGGCAACCGGAAAGTCCTCAAGCCAAGTCTGGTGGAAAAGTTGGTCAAGGTGAACAACGCGATGTTTGCCGAAGACAGCTTAGGGGCGACGGGGGGCTCAAGTGTGAACCCCTTTGCCAAAGATACGCTCAACCTGACCGCCCAAACGAAAATCCTTCGCGATAACCCTTCACGAGCGGCAAGCCTGCTTAAAGCGGCGGGCAAAGATCCTGCCAAGTACGGCTTGTCGAATTAGACGGAGATACCTATGTCTTACACACTTCTTGCTGATGTTATTGAACCATCGGTTTTTATTCCTTACCAAAATGAACGCATTCCCTACAAGCTGGCTTTGTCGCAAGAGTCTGGTGTTTTGGTGGCGCCTATCGAGGCGATTGCCAAACAGCTTGGCGGCGGCGGGCGCACGCTAGACGCGCCTTATTGGGAAGATTTGGCACGCGGTGAAGCTGATATTCCAGATGATACAGCCACCGAAATCACCCCAGACAAAATCACCTCAACTGTTGAGAAGATGACCAAGCACACGCTCGCTAAGTCTTGGTCTGCCTCCACAGTGGCTGGGTGGGTGTCTACCGGTGTGGCCGATGATCCTATGCGCAACATTGCGGATAAAATGGGCGATTGGTGGCACTACAACACTGAGCAACGCCTTATCAAAACGCTCACCGGCGTGTTGGCAGACAATGGGGCCAATGACAGCGGCGATATGATTGCTTCTGTATATGATGATATTGCTAGCCCAACGGCTGCCAATAAAATCGGCGTTCAAGCGGTCAATGAAGCCACTCTAACGGCGGGCGACCGCATGGGTGATTTCCGCGTCATTTGTATGCACTCTCACGTGTACAACACTTTGCGTAATGACGAGCAAATCAGCTTCCGTCGTCCCTCGGAAACACCTCACGAAGTGCCGTACTACCAAGGCATGATGGTGATTTTCTCAGACACAATGCCGGTAACGGCGGGCTCCAACTCCAGCAAATATACCTGCTTCTTGTTGGGCGAAGGCGCTTTGTCTCACAGTGTTGATATTCCCTCTGAGCCTACCCAAAACGGGGTGATGGGTCTTGAAATGGACCGCAACTCCTTGGTCGGTAATGGGGGTGGTAAAGACACCATCATCACACGCCGCCACGAGTTTATGCACCCGCGCGGTGTGTCTTGGTTGGATGCAAACCGGGCCAAAAAAATGGCGGCAACAAATGCTGAACTTGCGTTGGCCACCAACTGGGACCGCAAATACGACCGTAAAAACATTCGTATTGCGGCTCTGGAAGTCAACGCGTAACGCACACGCTTAAACGGGTGGGGGCTTTGGTCCCCACCTTTCGTTTATTCCCCAAATTTAGGAGGGTGACTTATGACTGATGTTTCACCTCAAGACGCGCATGCCGATTATATGGCCAAGCGCAAAGACCGATTGGCTGAATTGATTTTGCCAAAGGTGGCCCAATTGGACGCTGAACGCGAGGAGCGCGAAGAGCTTGCTCAGGCGGTTTCAGCTTTGACCCACGGCCAACGCCGCAACTACGGCGTGACGGATTTTCCAGAAGGCGAGGCGGCAGGGTTCTCTGAAGAAGAGACCGTTGAAACGCTTCCCGATGGCTGGCAAGACCTGCCGTGGCGCGACCGTAAAACGCTGGCAGAAGATTTGAGCGGGCGGGAAATGGAAAACACCGCTGCGGCTGATGATTATCTCTCTTCACTTGAGGGCTAGCCCATGACCTCCACAGTTACTTCTGAAATTGAAGTCGCAAATTTGGCACTGGGGTTGGTGAAAGAACCCGGCATTGGATCGTTTGATGACCCAACACCGGCTTCTCGCTGGTTTAAAAAGCATTATATTCCCTCGCGCCACGCTGTTCTTGCGCGGCACCGGTGGAACTTTGCCCAAACCAGAGCCGCCCTGGTGGCAGATAGCGTCGCACCGCTGTTTGACTGGTCCTATGCCTACACATTGCCGTCTGACTGTATGCGGATGTATCCGCCCACTGTTGACGGGCGCCGCGCGTCGGCCTTGCTTGACCATGAAGTTGAGGGGGGCAAGGTTCTTTGCAATAAATCTGGCCCGCTTTATTTGCGCTATGTGCAAGACGTTGAAAACGAAGCCCTGCTGGATCCGCTGTTTGTGGAAGCGTTTGTTTTCTATCTGGCATCCAACGTGGCGCATGTGTTGAGCGGTAAGCGGTCGTTGATTGATCAATACCGCCGTGCCTTTGAAGGTGCGCTGAGTGATGCGCGCTCGGTGGATGCGATGCAGGGCACCCCTGATCCCGTCGTAACCTCTGACTATATTTCTACCCGACAGCAGGAGTGGCCTTATTCATGACGTTTCAACCGCAAACGACATTTAGCCGGGGGGCAATTGGGCCTGAGTTACACCAAGCCCAACACCTCACAGCCTATAATTCATCGCTTGCTGAGTGCGAAAATGCGGTTGTGTTGAAACGGGGCGGCTTGCGCCGGCGCGGGGGCACCAAAATGATTGGCGAGGTCAAGAACAGTGCAGACGGCGCTGTTTTGATCCCGTTCCAATTCTCCACAGCCCAAACCTATATGCTGGAGATGGGGGATTATTATTTCCGGGTCTATCAATCTGGTGGCCGGGTGGGCAGCGTTGAAGTGGTGACACCCTATTCGATTGAAGAGGCGGGGGATGTTGTTTTCACCCAACACCGCGACACGTTGTTTTTGTCTCACCGGTCCCATAAGCCGCGTAAGATTTTACGGACGAGTGATATTAATTGGGCCATTGATGCGCTGGTCATTACAGACGGGCCGTATTTGGAGCAGAACTTCTCGGGCACCGCTTTGACGCCGGGCGCTACGGGGGGGGCTGTTCCTCGTTTGACGAGTGACGCCTCCTCTTTCGAAGGGGTGGCGGCGCGGGATGTGGGCTCCAACGTGGGTAATGCTTGGAATTTGTTTGACCAAAATCGAAGTACCACTTTGAAGGGTACAAAAATTTCCGACGGCAATGTGAGTTTCACATATACGAGTTCATTCTATTACAAAGTCGTGGATGCTTATTTTGTTGTAGGCGGGGGACGGCCTTTGCGGTCGCCAATTAGTTGGACGTTGGACGGGTTTGATGGCACCTCTTGGATCATTCTTGACAGTCAAGAAGCCATCACAGACTGGGTTGGAGCCGACGCCAAGTTTTTTGAGTTTACCAACACGGTTGCCTATCAAGCCTATCGTTTCCGCTATTATGACATTGCGGCGGATAGTGAACAATTTCAACTTGCTGAAATTGGGTTACATGAGGCAGCCAAGTTTCAAACCCCCATTACGCTGACCGCGTCTGCCGTAACCGGCATCAATGGGGACCAAGGATTTCTCGCATCGGATGTGGGGCGGCCCATTAAATTTGTTGCCGATGACGGTGTGTCGCGGTTTATGGAAATTGTGACGCGGGTTTCAAGTACGGTTGTCACTGTGCGCATTCATGGGCACTCGCTTCCCAGCCTCACCCCCTCAACCCGCTGGAGCTTAGGCGCATGGAGCGACGAAACCGGTTGGCCCGCGCACACAAGCTTTTACAAAGAACGTCTTGCTTTCGCGGCCACGGACACAGAGCCCACCGGGGTTTGGATGAGCGTCAGTCAAGATTTTACCAGCTTTACCCAGTCCACACCGTTGTTGACGTCGGATGCGCTGAGCTTGGAAATTTTGTCCAAAGAAGTGAACGGCATTCAATGGCTGGTAGAAGACGAAGAGTTGATTTGTGGGACGAGCCAAGCGGTGCGCCGGATTGGCAAAACCGCCAATAGCGAAGCGTTTGGCCCTGAAAATGTGGAGCAAAAACGCACGACCTCGATTGGGGCCAACAGCGTTCAGCCTGTCAGTGTGGGTTCAACGGTTTTGTATTTGGGCCGGTTTGGCAAAAAACTATTGGAGCTGGTCTATAGCTTTGATGTGAACGGCTATATTTCCCAAGACGTATCGGCGTTCTCCAATCATTTGCTTAAAGAAGGCATTGCCGGGGCCACTTACCAAGAATACCCAGACTCCATTTTGTGGATGTATGACACAGCAGGCGACATGGTGGGCTTTACCTATGAGCGCGAGCAAAAGATCTTTGGCTTTCACCGGCATACTTTTGGCGGCAAGGTGGAAGCGGTCAGCTCTATCTCTGCGGGCGACCAAGACGAGGTTTGGCTGATTGTTAAGCGGGTGATCAACGGGGAGACAAAACGCTTTTTGGAAGTGATGCAGGACCCCTTTGATGGCGACGACCGCCAAGACGCGTGGCACCTTGATTGTGCCTCTCTTTATGACGGCGCTCCGGCCCATACAATTTCAGGCCTTGATTATTTGGAAGGCGAAGAGGTGGGCACTCACGGGGATGGGGCGTCTCTGGGCACAGCCACCGTGAGCGGGGGCAGTATATCGTTGCCCAATGATTTAACGGCGAGCAAAATTTTGATCGGACTGCCGTTTACCACCCGGGTGAAACTGTTGAAGCCGCCGCGCCAAGTGCGTGATGGTTCTGGGCTTGGGCGCCACATGCGGCCTGATAATGTTTTGATCTCTGTTTATGAAACCGGGTCGCTGTTGGTGGGGTCTGATACTTCAGGTCCTGATGGCTCAGCTCAATTGGACGAACTTATTCAGTTTGAAGACGGGGATGACTTCGGCGTCGTGCCGCTGAAAACCAAAACCTATAATGCGAACCCACCGATCAGATGGTCCGATGATGGCCAACTTGTTTTTGAGGTTCACAATACGCAGACAGCTACCTTGTTGGCTGTTAATCTGAATTTGGAAGGAGAACCGTAATGTGCGAACCGGTGATGATAGGCCTTATGGTGGGATCAACTATTCTGAGTGCAACGGCGGCCGTTTCGGGCGGTATGGCGCAATCTGATGCCCTCAAGCAGCAAGGCGCAATGTATGACCGCCAAGCCACCATCGAGGCCCAGAACAAAGGCTTTGCGATCCAACGCACCCGGGAGAAACAAGACCGGGTGCTTGCCCAACAATCCGCCGCCTTTGCCGAAGGGGGCCTTGGGGGGGGGACGGTTACGGCGGTGATGAATGATGCGGTGCGTGAATCTGAGATGGATGTGTTGGCAATTGCGCGCGGGGCAGATATGAGGATTTCAAACTTCAGCTTCCAAGCCGATCAATCCCGCTCCAATGCCAGCCAAGCCAAAACCGCTGGTTATATAAATGGTTTCACAGAAGTGGCAGACGGCGCAACAAGCGCCTACACCACCTTTGGTTAGGGGTCTTGGGGCATATCGGTTGTTGCCGGGGACCTTGTGATTGGGGACCTGATGCGGGTTACTTGAACACCTCCGCCGAGATTTTCTTTCCCTTGCCTCTTCCCAAAAAGAGGTCGAGCAAGAAAGAGGGGATCATAGAGACAACGGGAGTCAATATGGCGCTGAGATAATATCCGACATTGAAGATGAGATTATCTCTGGATGGTGATTGGTCGCCAATTGAGCTGAACATTATACCAAGTAAAAAAAGCAAAACTGCTGCATAAGCATTGGTTCGTAAAATGAAACCGCGTTCATGTCTGCGGCTTTTCATAATTGTCTTTATGATGGCATTTATGCCCAAGCCCATCCCGGACATAAAAACCAGAAGAAATAGTAAGAGTGATACATCCATATCCAATTCCTTGTCCCCTTGAGTGGGGGCTGCATAAGTGGTTTCACAGAAATGGCGCAGGGCGCAACAGGCCTCTCCACCACCTATGGATCGCGATCTTAGGGCACACCGTTTGTTGCCGGGGACCTTTTGATTGGGGACCTGATGAGATTACGTGGATACCTCTGTATTGGCCCTCTTATTTCTGCGTCTTCTTAAAAAAAGGTCGAGCAAGAAAGAGGGAACCATTAAGACAGCGGGTACGAAGATATATCCAAAGTAAAACCCGGCATTGGAGGCCACGCCCACTCTGGGGGAGGATTGAGTGTCAAAGGAAGTCCCCAAAACCATTAGCAGAAAAAATGAGATCGCTGCGTAAGCGTTGGTTCGCAGAATGAAACTGGACTCGTCCCTGCGCTTCTCTAAAACTTTCTTTATGACCGCATTTATGCCCAGGTTCATCCCGAACGGAATAATCAGAAAAAATAGTAAGAGTGATATACTCATGTCCAAGTCCTTGTCTCTTTGAGTGGCGGATTGTGCACGCTGAATTTACTATTTTCAATAGGCAATCAGAATATTCATCCAAGACTTTTTCAACTTCTGCGACACCTGCCTGCCAAGGAGGCTGTCCCCAATTTTAGATAGACAGTAAGGGAGCTCAGCTCATGGTAAAACCCTATAGAATTCAAGGAGCCACTCAGTTGCCCGGCGGAGATGTGATTAAGGTGAGCTCCAGCACGGCTGTGGCTGATGCGGCTTACCGGCTTGGCAAAAAGGGCCAGAATATTGCGAAGAATTTGCACGCCCACGAGAAACGGAAAGTGGCGAAAGCTGGCGAGACAAAACCCAAGGCAGATAAAGAGAAACAAAAAGAGCAGCTGGTAGGAGATGTTGAGAAAGACAAACCAAAGCAGATGGCGAAGGTGGCGAAGGCCAATCAAACCATGGGGACCCCTCAAGCGTCCCGGGCGATGGACTTGGATGCTCATGCGGTTCGACGAAAGGCAAAGATAGATAAATTCGATGCGATGACCAAGTTTAATGAAGCGCAAGCCAAATTGAAGGCGGACCAGCAAGAGCTGAAGAAAAAATTGGGGCCGGGCGCTGCGGGTTACACCAAGGCCAGCATGCTGGGTTATGATAAAGTTGCGAAAGAACTCCCGGCTAAGGTGGACGAAAGTCAACGAGACGGTGTCACGCTCCTTTTTGCTGAAGGCCGCGAACCAACTAAACTTAATGCCGCAAGAACCGAACACAGCGAACAGAATAAACGCCAGTCCGAAACTATTGTGGGTGAGTTTGAAGGGGCCAAAATAACTGTGTGGGGAAACCCGAGCGTCCTTTTGTCTACTCTGAACGCTTTTGGTGAGCGTATCTATGGATCCAGCCTACCGATTGCCGATCAAGAAAATTTGACTCGAAGGGTGACCCGAGGCCTTACAATATCCATGGTGGATGGGTTGCCTCCCGAGGAAAAGATTGCAATGGCTCAAAGGGACGATGCGGCACGTGCAGAATTTGGGGTGCCGCCGGGTGCCTTGAGCGATAGAGAATGGAAAGAAGTTGCGCGAGCCGGAGAAGCGCAGAAGGCTGAACAAGTGGTCAGCGTGAAACAGGCAGCTTGGAACGATGTTGCAAAGGGCGGCGACCCGGACGATTTTGCTCCTAACGTCAAAGGTCTTCTGGGGCCGGAATATGTGTCGATGCAGGTGATGCGTCAGAACCTTGAAAAGTACGGCTCCCGTTATGCCGAGGTTAGTGAAGAGCGACTTTTGGTTAAGCATCTGGCGCTGTCTGACAAAGAGATGGCGCAAACAGATTTGACGCCGCTTATTCCCCGGTTAAGCGATGTGGACCATGCCGCCTTAGTTGGCCGAAAAGCCAAAGCGCGAAAAATGCTTGAGGCTCGGCTCGATGATCCGCAGATGCATCAGGTGATTGAAAAATCGTTGGCAAAAATGGCACCACCACCGATGAACTGGGGAGAAGCTACCAATACTAACGCGATTAAAGCAGAAGAAAACTTGGTGCGTGACCGGGTGAATGATTTTGTACAGGTTTTTGAAAAACAACATGGCCGCAAACCCACTAAAAGCGAAGTCGACAGCGAGTCTGCGCGGGTGATGTATGAGAGTGTTTCGGACTCCTTTGGGCACAGTAGTTCATGGACGATGCGAAATGCAGAATATACAAGCCTTTCCGACACGCAAAAAGCTGAGCTGCGCATTCCGTACGACCGCATAAGTAAGCGGGACTTGGATGACATTACCAGTGAATTGTTACGCAGAGATATGGGTTGGACGCGAGAGCTTATCGAGCAATTGGCCGGGGCTTATGCTGTTGGCGATGGCCCGCGCGTACGCAGGCTGATGGGCGTTGCTTGATGTTGCGTCGGGCCTTCCGGTGGGCCTTTGATTAGCCCATTTGTGCTACGGGGAGGTTTGTGAAGGCTACACGCTTTCTTGGCTGGGAGTTTCCTTCTTCTTTAGTCCTCTCAATATTTTCCCTAGTCCTTTCAAAATGAAATCGAGTAGGAGGGAGGGGATCATCGTAAAAGCAGCTAATGCAATGCAGGCCAGTGGAAATGTGGCGGGTGTGAAATATGTTTCTGCAATTTCTGGATCAGAAATTGAAAGCCCGACATAGATAAGGAGAGCATATAGGGCCCCAGCGTATGCATTGGTCCGGAGAATGAAATGGGGCTTATGCTTACGGCTTCTCATTATAAGTTTCATAATTGCATTGATGCCAATGGGGAGCACTAACGGGAGAAGCATCTCCAAAAGCCCAGTAGGTACTTCGTTTTCCATGTCATTTCCTAGGATTTTTGAAAGTTACTTGAACTCTTCAGCCGTGAATTTTTTTCCTTCTCGTCTTCTTAAAAAAAGATCGATCAGGAAAGAGGGAACCATAAAGGCAGCTGACATTAGGGCGAAGATCAACAGGATCGTAAAGATAATCAATAAGTCACGTGCGAAGTCTGGTTGGGAAAAAGATGTGGCGAATAATATGAGAAGGAAATACGCCGTGGCCGCGTAAGCGTTGGTTCGAAGAATGAAGCCGCGCTCATGACTGTAGCTTTTCATTTTTTTCTTTATTTTGGCATTCACGCCCGCGCCTATCGCGACCGGCAAACTCAAAAGAACTATCCAACCGAGTATACCGAAATCCATGTTCATCTCTCCTTAAAGTGGGGGGGCTTTGTCGTTGGTGACCGAACGAGGTTGCCTGACTTCTAGACCGGTGATCTTTTTTTCGTCTCGCCTTTTCCAAAAAAGGTCTAGCAGGAAAGAGGGAACCAAAAAGGCCGCGGACATGAGTGCGAAGCCCAATAGGACCCCTAAGATAGGGAGCAAGGTACGTGCAAAGTCTGGTTGGGTGATGGATGTGGCGATTAGGATGAGGAAGAAATACACAATCCCCGCGTAAGCGTTGGTTCGAAGCATGAAGCCGCGCTCATGCCTGCGGTTTTTCATTTTCCACTTTATGAGAGCATTCGTCCCCGTGCCAATCACGAGTGGAAAGCTCAAAAGCCAAACCCACCTGAGTATACCGTAATCCAAGTCCATGCTCACCCCCGTTTAAGTTGGGGGACTGTGCACTGTGAACTTACTATTTTCAATAGGTATTCAATGAATTTATCTGAAGCTTTCCCAAACTCTGACGCAAAACCTGCTGAAGAGAATGCCCCCGCACGTGCAAATGGTTTTGGAGCAATGTTGGACGGTTCCCCTGAAGACAACTCTGCGAAGGAAGCAGAGTCGCATTCAGATGCAGCTGGTGGGAGCGACCTTGGGACCGAAAACTTACCGCTTTTGACGGATGAAAAGGAAAGTGGATTCCATGCGCTTGTGGCCTCCAACGAAACTGGCCGGGAAGAAGGTGAGAGTGAAGAAGACGGCGAAGGCTCACGTTTCGAAAATGCTGAGAGAGACCCAGCGACACTTACTCGTGGAGATGTGCAAGACCTCTCGGGTGTAAGTGGTGTGGATAATCCTTTTAGCCAGTTGGTGGCATCTGGAGAGGAGGGCTCCACTCATGCTGCGATTGAAGTGGCGTTAGACGCAAACCCAGATGAAGAAGCACAATACCAACAGCTGTCAATGGAAATGGGGTATCCGATAGACCTCGTCAGGCTGCAAGCACCGGAAATTGAAAAGCATCGCAAGAGACAGGCAGTGGTCGCAGCTTTGAAAAACCATCCGTATACGTCTAAATGGATTTCACAGCCTGAAAATGCCAAAGTTGCGATCGATAGTGTTGATGAGCTGACGTGGGGAGAAAATATTGTAAGAGGGATAGGAGAACGAACTTATACGATGGTACGGGGAGTGCTCGTTACTGCCGATTCTCTTGGAAGAACGAAAGATGATCTACGTGGAAAGTCTCCATATGGATTGGGTGGGTATGACATTGATCTTGGCTTTGGAGTTGCCATTCCACTAAACGCATATGGTGGCGTAGATTTTGGTCTGCTTAGCGGTCGACTTGCAGGAATCGTTCTAGACAATATACCCAAAAGCATTGATTTGGGCTACAAACAACGCACTTCATGGGAGAGTGTTAAAGAGGATCCACTCGCAAATCTACTCGCATTTGGTATTGAACAGACTCTCGTGTCAGCGCCTGACATGGCAGTTGCAATCGTTGCCTGGCCTGTGGCGCTCGCCTCGATGACGGGGCGAATTGCAGAAGATCGTGCAAATAATGAGGGACGTACGCAGGTCAGCCAGGAAGATTTGGCCATCGCTGCACCTTTTGCAATTGCCAGCATTTTGTTGGACCGTTTTGGTGGGAGGGCTATACTTGGAATGGGTTCTTCAAAGGCTACATCAAGAGAGATGATTGAAAGCGTCACAAAGGGCTTTAGCAAGGCGGCATTAACCTCAGGCGCAAAAACAGTTGGGATCAGCACGAGCAAGGAAGTGGTAACCGAATTCTTTCAGGAAGGATTTGAATACACAGGGAGCCACCTTGGCACCAAAGCGGGCTTTGAGTGGGCCCAGCTTTTTGATCAAATGCTAGCGGGTGCCGCAGGTGCTGTTGCAGGTGCTGGATCTATCAGCACTGTTACAACTTCTGGGAAAATGGTGCGTCAAGCGACCCGGGCAAAACAAGCCGAAGCAAATGCTGAGGCAATTAGACAAGCAAACCATAAAGAGTCAACGCTGCGCGCGCGTTCCCCAGAGAAATATGCTGAATACATGGGGGGGCTTTTCCGAGAGTACGGCATTGAAAAGATTTCAGTTCCGGCGGACGCATTGCGTGCTCACCAACAGTCGGGCAAAGATATGTCTTGGGCCGACGATCATGGCTTTATGCATGACGGGTCGCTTGAAACTCAAGAAGCAATGGGTGGTGACATTCATTTTACCCCTGAGCAATACTCCTCCTTACCAAAAGACGTGCAAAACTCATTGGCTGAGGATACTCGCATTAACGGCGAGATGAATGCCAAAGAAGGAAAAGAATTCCTGAAGTCGGGTTTCAAAGAAGAGATGGACGAACACTCTTCCATTTTGGCGGAACAAGGGCAGCAAAGCAGTCCGGGCATACTTGCCATTCAAACGGACATTGAACAGCAGTTGATTGAGGCGGGGCATAGTCGTCAAGAGGCAGCTTCCGGGGCGGCTCTTATCGCGGCGCGGTATAATGCGCAGGCCAATCAAACCGGGTTTGATGCCAAGGAGCTTTATCAGGCTGACAATATTTCGATTGTTGGACCCAAGGGAGCCAAGCAAGCCCCTGTGGGTGAGTTGAACCTTACATTAGAGGCTTTGCGCTCCGACGCTGTTATGGCGCAAGTTTTAGCTCAAGAGGGCTCGCTGGTGCTGGACGCGATTATTGCGCGCGGAGGCGTTGACCCTGAAGGTCCTATCGGGAGGAAACTGGCTGAGCGTGGCATTGGGCCGGAACAGGCGCCGGGTCTTTTCGTGGAGGGCGGGGCGCAGCACTTATCTGACATTCCGGCGGGAGACGTCGGGTTTTTTCATGAACAGATACAAGACGGCATGAGACCCATTCCGGAACACTTTTTTGTTGAGGCGATTGAGAATGAAGTAACGGGTGGAGAGCACCTTACGGCACAACAAAAACAAAACCGAAAAACCAAGGCCGACTATCTGGCAAGTGTTCGTAAAGATATTGAAGCTGCTGGCCTGACGCTCGACAGTCCTATCGCTGAAATTCGCAAGGCCCTTCAAGGGCGCCGAATTGGGAGCAGTGACGGCGGTGTCTTACAGATTACAAATGGCCAAACACTTATTGATCTGGGTGCACAGGGCGACCCGTCCACTTTCCTCAAAAAAAGTGGGCAATTCTTTCTTGAGCAGTTGCGCAAAGATGCTACCGACTATGGTTCTGAGGTGAGTCAATTTGGGGCGGATTGGAACACTGTTCGAGATTGGTGGGCCCAAAGTTCTGTGAACCTGCGGGCGCAAGCGATTACACGTGCCAAAGCGGAAAACGACACGGCAAGTGTTGCAGCTCTTGAAGCGCTATCAGACGCTGAGGTTGTGCAATTTGCGCAGACCGGGGACTTAACCCAAATGAATGGGGCGAACGGGCACCTTGTGCAAGCGATGTATGCGCAATGGGGCAACGGCGTTGAAACTTACTTCAGAACAGGCCAAGCGCCTTCTGTCAAATTGCAAGGTGCCTTTGGTCAATTCAAAACATGGCTTGTAACGCTTTACCGCACGATGAAACAGGGGAATGGCGGGCAGGGGGTGGACACCGCGTTCTCACCAGAAGTACGCCAAGTGATGGACCGTTTGATTGCAACCGACGAGGAGATTAGTGCGGCTGAAGGGCGGCTTAATGTAAAGCCGTTGTTTGGCTCTACTCAAGAGATGGGCGTGAGTGAGGCTGAGTTCAAGGCCTATCAACAAGCCACAGTTCGCTCGGTGGATGAGGCAAAAGCCACGCAGCTTACAGCTCACATGGTTGAGGTAGAGCGCAGCCGCCAAGCATGGTGGCTGAAAGAACGCGAAACCCACCGGGAGACTGTTACCCAAGAGATTGCCGGACAACGTGCTTACCGTGTGTTGTTCGCGCTTGCTCAGGGCACTACGCCTGAAGGCGGCAAGTCCTCTGTGCAGTTTGGCCGATTGAACAAAGCTGATGTTGAGAGGGTGCTGGGCAGCGCTGATGGGCTGGGCAACTTACCGCGTATTGGCGACAGGGCGATTTTTACCACACAAAAGGATGAAGTTGGCGTTGATCCAGAGCAGGTTGCAGATATTTATGGCTATGGGTCGGCGGCTGAAATGTTGATGGATATGTCAAAGAAAGAGCCTTTTTCCCAAGCGGTGGAGAGTGAAATTGATGCCCGGATGAAAGTAAAACATGGTGACATGACCGACCCAGGCCAAGCTTATGCTGCGGCGTTAAAAGCGATAGAGAACGATACGCGCGGAGAGGTGTTGATCGCTGAGCTAAATGCTTTGCGTGATGGGCCGGTAGAGGAAGGTAGTGCAGGGCGGGGGGGGCGTGGCAAAGTGACAATTGCCATGGTCCGCACGTGGGTTAAAGAGAAATTAGGGGGGCAGAAAGTTTCCGACTTGACGCCTGAACAATTTGTAAGTGCCCAAACCCGCCACGGCAAAGACGCGCGCAAGGCGCTGGGCAAAGGCGATCACGCTGGGGCGCAAAAATCGAAACAGCGTCAGGTGATGAACTTTTTCATGGCGCAGGAGGCCACCAAAGCGCAGGAAGAAGCCAGACAAGCCGTTGCCTATTTAACCGCTTTTGGAGATCAAGACGGGGCGAATTTAAGAGGTGTTGGTGCTTCATACCTTGATCAGATCACCGGTATTTTGGGAAACTATCAATTGGTTCCAAGTAAGGCTGACGGGCAGCGTATTTCGTTGGAACGTTGGGCCGCGGCAGAGCGGGCCCAAAACGGTGCGGCGTTGGATATTCCGACGGCGATTTTGCAAGCTGACGGACGCACGCATCCTAAAGATTTGACGCTAAACGAACTCCGCATGATGCGTGACACAGTCACGATGATCGCAACCCAAGGGCGCCGGGTGAACCAAGTTATGGTGGGCGACCAACAAATGGTGTTGGGTGATGCGGTTGAGACAGTTGTGTCTAGTATCAATGAGAATTTGACCGAAGCATCTGCTGCCACCAAACGATCGATCGGCAAGCCTCCAACAGGATATGATGCTGTTGCGTGGGGTGCCAACCGTCTCAAATATTTGATGATTTTTCCTGATAGTATGTTGCGCGATTTGGATGGGGGGAAATTTTTAGGGGCCGCGCATACAGCTCTTAAAGGCGGTATCGATAAGGCGATGCGGTCTATCTACTTTCCGCGCAAAAACAAAGAAATCAAAGCACAAGACGCCATTTACGAACGCCACTTTACGCCGAAAGAAAGACAAGGCTTGTCCAAGGCAAAAACCATTGTGCCGGGGACAACTCTCATAATGTCTAAAGGGGAACGTTTGTCGGTTGCGCTTAATGCGGGCAATAAAGTTACTTTGGATGCAATGATTAAAAGTGGGCAATTCACGCCCCATCAAATTGATGCGATTATTGCAACGCTAGACAAGCGCGACGTGGCTTTTGTGACAGATACTTTTGCGTATCACCAGAGCTTTTGGGCAGAAATTTCCAAAGCTGAAACGGCCCGGCTGGGAGTGGCACCTACTCAAGTGGAAGCGGTATCGATCCAAACCCAACACGGTACTATTCCGGGAGGGTTCTATCCTCTAAGTCTGAATAAGGATTCTTCTTGGCGTGGCTTTCAGAAAGAAACCCGGGGGGGCTTGCAAGATTTTGTTTCTGGCAAATTTATGGAAACAACGACCGCGCGTGGGCACACTCAGGAAGGCGTGGGCACTGAGCTGGGGCCTGTCTCTCTAGACCTTGGTGTTACCCGGGCGCATGTGGAGCGGTTGATTTTTACCCTCGCCATGCGCGAACCAGTGGTTGATGCTTACCGGGTTCTCAACCACCCTGATACGATACAAGCGCTTGAGGAAAAGGGGAAACGGGAGACTATTGATCAGCTCAACATGTGGCTTGTGGATGTGGCAACGAGTGAACTCAATGCTAACCACATTGCAGAAATGACCGCGCGAAAATTAAGTGCTGGGTATACAATTGCAACGACTGCGTATGACCTTTTCACAGCGGCGAAGATACCCCTAAAACTCGTACAAACTTCCATAGAGGTGGGCCATCGGAATACTATGAGGGGCTTGCTGAAAGTTTTGTCTCTACCATTAACGGGGCCAAATAGTGCTTATAGTTATGTTGAACGCTTGTCAGCCCTTATCGCGGAGCGTCGCGAGACCTATAATAGAAATCAAACTCAAGCTCTTAATGAATTTCATAAAACCTTGCTTGGCAAAGTTGTTCCTCTAAAAGCTGCTGAAATTGCGCACAAGACGTTCTTTATTGTGAAAACTGAAATGCAACATGCTGTGGATGTGATCACTTGGTTGGCAGCACAGCAAAAAGGGTTGCAAGAGTTTGACGGGAACTTTGAGAAAGCAAACCTCTACGCAGACCTAGTTGTTGTAAAAACTCAAGGGTCGGGAGCTTTCGCAGATAGATCCGCGATTGAACGAGGCACAGTCAGCGAAAAGATCCGACAAACTGAGGGCTTTCGCGCTTGGACTAACCTTATCACCACAGCCATAGCCAAAAATAATATGGCGTATGAATTGGGGAGGAATACCGATTTCAAAAGCCCTGTAGAGATTGCCAAATTTGCTGTCAACTTCACAAAGCTTTATTTGGTGCAAGCAATGGTGCTGGCTTGGGCTACAGGTGCATTGGATGATGACGAGGATGATCTTTCAGATAAAGCCGGAATTGTATTACGCGGTGCCGCCAATGACTTGATCTCCGGGGTGCCGGTTGTACGGGAGTTGACGATTGATGAGGACGGGGTGACTGCCAATGGGTTCATGGGCTCGATGCTGGTGGATCTTCCTACCGCCGTTCTAGGCCTTCCTACTGTCGTTGATAAGGCTGCGAAGGGGGACCTGGAGATTGAGGACATTGAGAAGCCTGCCCGCGTGCTTGGCACCGTCACTGGTCTGCCAACCTCGCAATTTTTCAAAACAGCAGAAGGGCTTGCAGAATTTTTTAGGGCTGAGGATCCGGAGTTTTTCGAAACCGCTGGTGACCTGCTATTTGGCACACGCCCTGTAAAAAAACGACCTGAACCCACCAGCGACGCTGGCTCCTTTGGCCCTCGGGTTAATCGTGAACCTCAAGGCCAGCCCGCCACTCCTGCACGCTGATTTCGGGCGCAGCCTTGAACGATAATTAGTTGATGAAGTCCCCGTTCCACTATATAGCTGGCATTGTTGTACTGGGTATTAGGTGATGGGGACTTAAGAGCATGTCGATTTTGAGTAAGCGGGTTGTGGGTTTCTTTTTGGTTGCGGTTGCAACGTGTTTTCACTTTTCTGCCTTGAGCGCGGATGAAGCTGAAAGTTCTCGCGGTGAGGGCGACTTTAGGGCGGGGGCGTCTCAAACGCTTCTCGTCGCAGCCAACACACCAGCAGTGCAGAGAGCTTTGGAGCTGGATGAACTTCTAGAATCCATGAGGCCAGATAAACCCGATGTCGTGATTATGTATGATCCCAAGACAATGGGTAGGCTGGGGCTTGGTGATGCTGAAGATCGGAAGGGTTTCATTGGCGTGCCGGCAAAAGCTGTGTCTGAATCCGGCGCGCGAAATTCTGTGACGGAAACATACGCGCCTGATTTTTGGGGGGCGGTGTTTCGGCAATTAGGTTTTATGGGGCAAGACTATCGTGGGCCTGACCAATATGAATATGATGGTTACAAACCGCATGAAGACCGCCAGATAGTTGGCGGCAAATATGATGCGCATTACGAACAGTTTGCGCAAATTTTAAACGGCGAATTTGCTGCCAATCTGAAAACTCAAATTGACCGGGACCGGATCGACCAGCGCGTGATCGCCGATACGCTCACACCAGAAGTGCGTAAGGAGATTGCATTGGGCGCGGGTTTGCTCATGGCTCTTTTGTTCTGTGTGTGGATATTTGGAAAGAAAATATGGAGCATGATAGGTCGAATTATAATCACATCTATCCTGCTTGTTTGGTCGGCGGCCCTTGCGGTAGCCATGCTACTTATACTTCTAATCGTTTCGGTAACACCTTGGCGGGCTCGCTTATGGCGTTATTTGTTGCGCCGGTATTCTGCGCCGCAAGAACCTTGATCGCGATCAGATTCGCCAATGGGTTGGGTCCTACATTAGCCGGTATTATAACTAAGGGCAGGGACAGGTTGAGAAAGTAAGCAGGTCATGCGCGTCGCAAGGAGAGAGCGGGGCATGTGGGGATATGACAAATTGGTTTTACCCGCTAAGCCATAACTGAATTGGGCTGTGCACTCTCTACGGTTCGCGGCTACATTTTCTATCGAGTCCCAGAGAGGGTGACGCAGAGTTCCCGGGTTCTTGAATTCATCGAGTATATTTTACATGAACATTGTTTGGGTGCCCGCTATGAAAAAGTCACTTTTGCTGCTTTCAATTCTGCTGCCGTTCTTGTTTGGGGGCGCGGTAATGGCTGCCGAGCCGCGGCAAGGCGATCTAGGTTCGAATAAAGAAGAGCTGGCGACGGCTTTAGAGAAGGCAGTGCTTACCGGGAGGAGGGCCGCCAAGTTGCGGCTAGACTCTCGGGCTTTAGATAAAGAAGAGCTTGCGACGGCTTTGGAGAAGACAAGGCTTCTAGCGGAACAGGGAGACGCCGAGGCTCAGTTCAATTTGGGGGCGATGTACAGAGACGGGTTGGAAATTCCACAAGACTACAAAGCGGCACTCAAATGGTTCCGCCTGGCCGCGGAGCAGGGGCACGCCAACGGCCAGGTTAGTTTGGGGGCGATGTATAGTTTGGGGAAGGGCACACCACACGACTATAAAACAGCGCACCGATGGGTCACTCTGTCATTGAACCAAGGGAACGCCTTAGCTCAGTACAATTTGGGAGTGTTATATTTGAATGGATGGGGCGTTTCGCAAGACTACCAAGTAGCGAAGAAATGGTACTCTCTGGCCGCCATTCAGGGGCACCTCGATGCTCAGGCTACTTTGGGGGTAATGTTGCAGAACGGCTGGGGCGTCTCGCAAGATTACGAGATGGCGCTTAAATGGTTCTCATTGTCGGCCGTACAGGGAAATGCTGCTGCTCTACACAATATGGGCGTAGCCTTTCGCGATGGATTGGGTGTCCAACAAGACCTTAAGGGGGCACTTACATGGTTCACTCTGGCGGCGAAAAAAGGGCTGCCGAGTGCTCAATATAGTTTGGGACTGATGTACGGAAATGGGACTGGTGTTTCGCAGGACTATATTCGGTCATACATTTGGTTGAATATTGCTGCGCAAAATAACTTCGATCCTGCACCAGCGGTAAGAGATGAAGTTGCTAGAAGAATGTCTGCTGCTGATATTGCACAGGCTCAGAGACTTGCGCAGGAGTGTGTGGCGAACAATTATCAGGGGTGCTAATTCTCGACCCTACGCGTTTCTTCCTGAGAGTTCATGTCTTTACCGCTTTAGCCTCATTGGCGGGCGTGCTGCGGCAGTCTATGTTTCCGCATGGGAGGTGAAAAGAGGGCCGCAGTGTGTGGGTGGGGCGTTTTGTGAAACTATAAATGCTTACCGCCGATCGCTGGATTACTGGAACACGTTCGGTAAGGACGGCGATGGGGAAAATGAGAACGAGATCACTGAGGCTCCCTTGCGGGGGCCTTTCTTATGGGGCCTTGAGTGACCCAAAGAGAACTTGATTGTCGCCGAGCGGTGGGGCGAGAGAGAGTGAAGTGTTTGCTAAAATAGAGGTTGCATTTAGGCGTTATTTGGGCAAGTTTTACAGCCGTAAAACTTTGGGGTTTCCGTTATGAAAAAGTCACTTTTGCTGCTTTCAATTCTGCTGCCGTTCTTGTTTGGGGGAGTGGTGTTGGCCGCCGAGCCACAAAAAAATGACCTCGATTTTGATGGGGTAGTGCTTCGAGCCGAACAGGGGGATGCTGATGCTCAGGTGGAATTGGGATTGATGTACATCGCAGGGAAGGGCGTCCGGCAAGACAATAGGGTGGCTGCCAAATGGTTCACTCTTGCTGCTGAACAGGGAGACTTCGACGCTCAGTCTAATTTGGGAGTGATGTACTCACACGGGGTGGGTGTTTCGCGAAGCGATAAAGCGGCGTTCACATGGACTTCTCTGGCAGCCAATCAGGGGCACGCCGGCGCTCAGTCCAATTTGGGCGTAATGTACACACAGGGGGTGGGCGTTTCACAAGATGCTAAGTTAGCGATCAAATGGCTCACTTTGGCAGCCAATCAGGGGGTCGATGACGCTAAGTACAATTTGGGCGTGATGTACAGAGATGGGTTGGGCGTTCGCCAAGAGGATAAGTTAGCGATCAAATGGCTCACTCTGGCAGCTAAACAGGGGCATGCTTCAGCTCAGTACAGTTTGGGTGTGATCTACAGAGATGGGGAGGGCGGGCCGCAAGACTACAAATTGGGAGTCAAATGGACCACTCTGGCGGCCAATCAGGGGCTTGCATTTGCTCAGTATAATTTGGGCTTGATGTATTTAAAAGGGACGGGCGTACCGCAAGACAGCAAAGTAGCCGCCAAATGGACCACTCTGGCCGCGATACAGGGGCTCGCCAACGCCCAGTACAATTTGGGCGTGTTTTACAGAGATGGGTTGGGCGTTCGCCAAAACAGCATTCAGGCGCATATGTGGTTGAATATTGCTACGCAGAATAATTTTGGTCCCGCGCTATCGAAAAGAGAGGGGGTTTCTGAAAAAATGTCTTCTGCTGATATCGCACAGGCTCAGAAACTTGCCCGGGAGTGTGTGGCGAATAACTATCAAAGGTGCTGAATCTTCGGTGCCGGGCTTGTTCCGGTCATGACGGGGTGGGTGAATGAGATCACAGAGGCTCCCTTGCGGGGGCCTTTTTTAATGGGGTCTCGATTGACGTAAACACGATGGGCGTTTCTGGCGAGTGGTGGCGCGAGAGAGGGTAAACGTTGCCTAAAATAAGAATTGCATTCATGCGTTATTTGGGCAAGTTTTACAGCCGTAAATCTTTTGGGGTGCCCGCTATGAAAAAATCACTTTTGCTGTTTTCACTTCTGTTGTCA
>JAESQS010000198.1 GCA_016765035.1 Kordiimonadaceae bacterium
GACTGATTGGCATGTGAATGACAAACTGACTGTTACGACTGGACTGCGCTACACAAAAGATAAGAAGTCTCTTGAATCTGACATCCAGATTGATGACCCCTTCGCAGCTTTAGATCTGACACTTTTTGGGGCGAGTGCACTGGCACCATTCCAGTTTTTCCCACCCGCACCAAATGTTAGTGATACGAGCAGCTCTTCTGAAGTTTCTGGTACTGCAATTATTAACTATAGCGTGTCAGAAGAAGTGAATGTTTATGGTAGCTATTCTCGTGGCTTTAAAGGCGGTGGCTTTGCCCTTGATGCTGCGGCTGCACGGGTTGGAAGCTTTAGCTTTGATCCAGAGTTTGTAGATGCTTATGAATTGGGCTTGAAGGCACGGTTGCTTGATAATCGTTTGAGCCTTGATTTTGCTTTGTACCAGAATGACATTAAAGGGTTCCAAGCGAATACATTCACAGGATCTTCCTTTGTACCGAGCAATGCGGGTGACATTAACATTCGCGGTTTGGAATTTGAGGGTAAATTCCAAGTTACACCAAACCTCCTGTTAACAGGCGGCTTTAACTGGTTGTTCAAAGCAAAATTTGGTGACTATCCTAACGCACTTTGCCCAGTTGTTCGGCAGGACCTTTGTACAGAAGTTCAGGTGGAAGGTAGTAATTCCATTATTCTTGTCCGGAACCTTGACGGTCAGCGCATTGGTGAAGCCCCTAAATTTACAGGGAATATTGCTGCAACATACATAAGGGCTATTTCAAGCGACTTAGAGATGATCGTTCGTGGCGCTGTTTATTATAATGGCCATCAGTTCCTCTCAACTGACCTTGACGAGCGTCAGGTTCAGGATGGATATGCGCTAGTATCTGCAGCCATCGGTATCGGTGATCAGGACGGGGCTTGGAGCATGCGTTTATGGGCTCGGAACTTGCTCGACAAATTCTATGTTGTCGACACGTTCAACTCTACGATCCCGGGCGGTAGCTTGAATGGTTATTATGGTGCGCCTCGGACTTTCGGCCTGACTTTGAGCACTAGATATTAATTTACGTGTTTAACATGTAATATGAAAGGGTGGCTTTGGCCGCCCTTTTTTTTGCCTGTTGCGTAGCCTTTGCAAGGTAGGGCATGACGTATGAAAATATCCCTGGTTAAAGCTAGGAAACTTTTGTGACAGAATTATTTCATTTTACTAGGCACTGCTGTATAGCAACCTGAGAATAGCAACTTGAGCGGTGGTTAGAGTGTGATCCGCTTTAAAGTAGACATATAGGGTTTTGGGAATGGATAAGCATAAGGTTGATTCAGATCTGAAAAAAATTCAGGGTTTCGCTGCAGGAGCGCAGCGACAGAATGAATCACTGGCGAAAGCGGGACTTTCCATCGTCTTTTTGGTGGCAGTCCTTTTATATGCATCTTTAACCCAAGGCGGTGGCGGTGTTGGCGCTCTTGTCATTGCGGCGGCTGTTATCGGTGCCTATATGGCCATGAATATTGGCGCCAATGATGTTGCTAACAATATTGGCCCTGCCGTTGGTTCAAAGGCGCTTACCATGACAGGGGCGCTTGTTATCGCCGCTGTTTTTGAAGCTTCTGGGGCCTTAATCGCAGGTGGGGATGTTGTCTCCACGATTCGCAAAGGCATTATTGACCCTGCAGGCATGGCAGACCAGATGGTTTTTATTTGGGCCATGATGTCAGCTCTTCTCGCTGCCGCTCTTTGGCTTAATCTCGCCACGTGGTTTGGCGCACCGGTTTCTACAACCCATTCAATTGTTGGCGGTGTGGTTGGTGCAGGCATAGCTGCTGCTGGCTCTGCTAGTGTTGCGTGGGGTAAGCTAGGCATGATTGCAGCAAGTTGGGTTATTTCACCTGCGCTTGGTGGAATTATTGCAGCTGCTTTTCTGTATTTCATTAAAAGCCAGATATTGTGGCAGGAAGATAAGCTTGAAGCCGCCCGTAAATGGGTGCCAGTTTTAGTGGGCATTATGGCTGGTGCATTCTCAATGTATTTGGTGATGAAAGGCCTCAAAAAAATATGGAATCCTGATGCTGCCATGTTGTGGCTCATTGCGTTTGGTGGCTTTGCTGTGACGTGGGCGATTACTAAACCGTTAGTAAAGAAAGCCTCTATTGGGCTTGAAAACCGGAAGCGCTCAGTGGCCAAATTATTTACCATGCCGCTTATTGCGTCTGCTGCTCTCCTTTCTTTTGCCCACGGTGCCAATGATGTGGCAAATGCTGTTGGTCCTCTTGCAGCCATTGTAAGCGCGGCGGATGGTACTGATGTAGGCGATGGCAAAATTTCTTTGCCACTGTGGGTTATGGTTATTGGGGCCATTGGTATTTCTATTGGCCTTATGCTTTATGGTCCAAAGCTCATCCGTACAGTTGGCAGTAAAATTACTAAATTGAACCAAGTGCGCGCTTTCTGTGTGGCCCTAGCTGCGGCTATAACGGTGATTGCAGCAAGCTGGCTTGGCCTGCCTGTTTCGTCCACGCATATTGCAGTGGGTGGTATATTTGGCGTTGGTTTTCTGCGGGAACATTTGGAAAATAAAAAGGGCAAAGCAGGCCGCAATGAAGCAGAAACATTAAAAGATAAAAAGAAGCAAGAGAAGCGCAAGCTTGTGCGTAGGCGTGAGATGCTAACAATTATTGCTGCTTGGGTTATCACAGTGCCAGTGGCCGGCTTGTTATCTGCAGGCCTGTTTTTTGTGCTGTATAATAACTTTGGCTAAGGCATATCCGTCTTAGTTAGAACCATCTCCACCCACTTCAACCACCCCGCAGTGTATCCTAGCGGATGGTTGGGCCAGAGAATAAGCGGAAAGGGGGCCGGTGTTGTAACTCATTAAGACAGATACGTTCTAAGGCATTTCGCCGCTCTTTTTATAGGGGTCTCTTGTCGCTCTATTGGGCCGCCTATATTTTCTTCACGAACTCAGACTTTAGGCCCATGGCCCCAACGCCGGGGATTTTACAGTCGATATCATGGTCGCTATCCACAAGGCGGATATTCTTTACCTTAGTCCCTACTTTCACAACGGCTGAGGAGCCTTTTACTTTAAGGTCTTTGATAACAGTAACTGTGTCACCATCCTGTAGGATATTGCCGTTAGCATCTCTAATTTCTGGAGCCTTGTCTTCAGTTTCAGCATCCGCACCTGCTGTCCATTCATGGGCGCATTCCGGGCAGACAAGCATGTCTCTGTCCTCATAAGTATAAGGCGATTGGCACTTTGGGCATCCGGGTAGTTCACTCATGGTTTGTCCTTATTCATTCAAGTATAGGTTACAGCCTGCGGGATACTTACTTGGTTTAATGTACATCACCAGCCCACACCCCCTGCCCAACCACCCCAAGTGTATATCCTAGCGGGTGGTTGGGTAGGGGGTGTGGGCTGGTGATGTACATTAAACCGGGTAACTCTATCCGCTGTAAATATTGATTAGGGTGCACGTAAGAGATGGCTGTGTATTGCTAGTGAGCTTCTTCCCAATTGTACCCCGTGCCGCTATCAACAATCAGGGGCACACTTAGGTTTACAGCAGGGTTGCAGGCATTTTCCATCACATTAGCAATGACAGAAATGGCTTCTGCCTCTTGGCCGTCTGGTGCTTCAAACACCAATTCATCATGCACTTGCAAGAGCATACGTACGTCCGTTAAGCCAGCCTTTTTAAGTGCATCAGGCATCCGGATCATGGCACGGCGAATAACATCTGCAGCAGTACCTTGAATGGGGGCATTAATAGCTGCGCGCTCACCGAAACTGCGTTTCATGCCATTTTTCTCGAGCAAAAGCGGTACATGGCACTTGCGACCAAACAAGGTTTCCACATAGCCATGCTCTTTACCAAACTCGATAGTTTTGTCCATATATGTACTAATTCCGGGGAAACGTTCAAAATAAGCGTCAATATAACCAGCGGCTTCTTTGCGGCCAATGTCCAACTGTCGCGCAAGGCCAAAGGCCGAAATACCGTAAATAATGCCAAAGTTAATGGCTTTGGCCTGACGCCGGACCATTGGGTCCATGCCTTCAATCGGCACGCCAAATACTTCGCTGGCTGTCATGGCGTGAATGTCTATGCCCGCAGCGAACGCTTCTTTTAGGGCGCCAATATCAGCAATATGGGCCAAGAGGCGTAGCTCAATTTGGCTATAATCTGATGCGATTAGAATATTGCCTTTTTCTGGCACAAAGGCCCGGCGAATTTTACGGCCTTCTTCGGTACGGATTGGTATATTTTGCAGGTTCGGCTCATTGGAAGACAAGCGCCCTGTGGTGGTTGCCGCCATATGATAACTGGTGTGCACCCGGCCCGTACGGCTATTCACTTGCTTTACAAGCGCATCAGTATAGGTGCTTTTCAGCTTGGAGAATTGGCGAAATTCCATCACTTTTGTGGGCATTTCGTGGCCATCTGCCGCCAGTTTTTCAAGCACATCTACATTGGTTTGCCATGCACCGGTTTTGGCTGATTTTTTACCGCCGGGTAGCTCTAGTTCATCAAACAAAATTTCCCCAAGTTGCTTGGGCGATGCCACATTGAACGGCCTGCCTGCAAGCTGTTGAATTTCTTTGTCGAGGCGCTCAATACCAACGGCGAACTCGTTTGACAGTTTTTGTAGTGTCGGTACATCAACACGGATGCCTTCTCGCTCCATAGCCGAAAGCACACTGGCAAGCGGGCGTTCCAATGTTTCGTAAACAGTCGTTACTTTCTCTGTCGCTAACCGAGGCTTTAATTTTTTATAGAGCCGCAGGGTGATGTCAGCATCCTCAGATGCATAGTCAGTTGCTTTGTCCAAAGGCACTTGGTCGAAAGTAATTTGGTTTTTACCGGTACCGGCCACTTCTTTAAACGGGATTGGGCTAATGCCTAAATGCCGGTTTGAAAGCTCGTCCATACCATGGTTGTGCAAGCCAGCATCCAGCGCATAGCTGATCAGCATGGTATCGTCCATCGGGGTAAGTGCAATGTCTTCACGCGCCAAAATAGACATATCATATTTCAGGTTTTGGCCAATCTTAAGCACAGAGGTATCTTCAAAAAGCGGCTTCAGCGCAGCTATAACTGTGGCTTTGTCTAGCTGGTTTGGTTTTTCAGCCAGCAAGTCTGCGCTATTAGCGCCGTGCCCTACGGGGATATAACAGGCTTTACCGGGTTCAATACATAAGGAAATACCAACAAGGTCCGCAGCGACTGGGTCTAGGCCGGTGGTTTCTGTATCAACAGCCAGCACCCCTGCTTTGTAGGCATCTGTAATCCAGCTTTCCAGTGTTTCCATGTCAGTGATGCAGCTGTAGTTTTTTTCAATTTCTGCCTGCTCAGGTTCTTCAGCGGCCTTGGCAGTAACGCTGCCACCCCACGCAATTTGTACTTTGTTGCACAAGGATTTGAAACTCTGTGCGTCTAAAAACTCCAGAAGCGGCTCAGGGTCAGGTTTGCTGAGGCCAAAGTCTTCGATTTTTTCTTTAACAGGCACATTGCATTCCAGCGTCACCAATTGGCGACTGATGCGGGCAAGGTCGGCAAACTCTATAAGGTTTTCACGGCGCTTGTTTTGTTTAATCTCGCTGGCGCGCTCCAGCACACTATCCAAATCACCATAGTCGTTGATTAATTGTGCGGCGGTTTTAATGCCAATGCCCGGCACGCCCGGCACGTTATCTGCGCTGTCACCAGCCAATGACTGCACATCAATTACTTTGTCTGGCCCAACGCCAAACTTCTCCACCACACCTTCAGCATTGATGCGCTTGTTTTTCATGGTGTCGAGCATGTCAGTGCCCGCGTCGAGCAGTTGCATCAGGTCTTTGTCTGAACTGACAATCGTAACATTCCAGCCTTTGGCGCGTGCTTGTTTGGCATAGGTTGCTATCAGGTCATCTGCTTCAAAACCGGCCATTTCAACCGAGGGCAGGCCAAAGGCCCGCGTGGCTTCGCGGATAATGGCGAATTGCGGCACAAGGTCTTCGGGGGCCGGTGGCCTGTGGGCTTTATAATCTTCGTAAATTTCAGTGCGGAATGTTTTGCGGGAAGTATCGAATATGACGGCCAAGTGGGTTGGTTTTTCCGTATCTTCCAAATCTTGCAGCAATTTCATCAGCATGTTTGAATAGCCAAATACCGCGCCAACAGGGGTGCCATCTGCGCGTGTCATGGGCCTACCGCTATAGGCCATGGCATGATAGGCCCTGAATATAAATCCAGACCCATCTATCAAATAAAGATGCTCGTTCGCTGATGTCACTATGAGTTCCCTGCCTGTGCTTAACTATAAAGTGTTTAGCGATATAATATGGCGGCTTAAACGTGGTTTAAAATTATTTCAAAAAATACAGCTGCAGTCGGCATCATAGTATTTTTCTTTTTACTTGGCGGTGTCTGCTGGACCACCTTGTAAAATAAAGTGTTTGTCACAATATGGGCATATTGTTTCGCCGTTTTCGCCAATGGTTAGATACACACGAGGGTGGCCAAGAACGTCATCATCGCCGTTGCAGGCTACCTTACGTGTATCAACAATTTTAGTTTCTGGTGCGTTTGCGGTCATGAGTTTAGTCTCTCTAGGAATTGATCTCTGCCAAACTTGGTATAAGTGGCGAAGCAGGGTCAATCTATAGTACAAACCGTTGGTGACCCACAAGGGAAGGTATCACTTGTGGCACATAAAGGTTACTTATAGGCCTTAGTTGAGTAGTAAAAAGGATCAGGTGCGTGAGCGGCAATGCAATAGAAATTAAGGGTTTGAGTAAAGTGTATCGTGGCAAAGCCGGCAGCGAAGACACGCACTACCCTTGCAGATGGCAAAGGCCTCTATTTGAAAGTGAAGCCAACTGGCTACAAAGTTTGGATTTTCAATTACCTTAAACCATTCACTAAAAATAGGGTGGCCGATACTCTCGGTGAGTACCCCGCCATTTCGCTTTCTCAAGCACGAGTTATCAGACAGAAAAACTTAGAGTTGCTAGCGCAGAACATCGATCCCATTTCCAATAAAGCCGAACATGCACGCACTGAAATTGAAGCACGCGGGAATACTCTTGAACACGTTGCCCGCAATTGGTTTGAAATCAAAAAGAGTAAAATAACGAAGGCCTATGGCGAGGATATTAGGCGCTCGCTGGAGCTTCATGTTTTTCCCAAAATTGGAAACATACCAGTACACCAAGTTAGAGCTAGAAGTACCATCGAAACGTTAACTCCAATTGCC
>JAESQS010000199.1 GCA_016765035.1 Kordiimonadaceae bacterium
CCCAGATATTTTGAACTCGTCACGTGTCATCACGCCGTCCTTATCTTTATCTAGGACGTCAAAACGGACATAGGCCTGTTTCAATTGCCGGTCGCGCCGTTCTGCAAGCTGCTTGTCAAGCCGCACTTCGTATTCAGCGACATATTCGTCGGCTCCTACGCTGTTATTACTATCAGCGTCTCTAATGTCATAGCCTTTGTCACGGCGTACATAGAATTCCGCGAGGTCCACATGCCCATCGTCATTCAGGTCATATGTTGTCATGAAGGCCTTTTTGCTATGTCCCCCACCGCCATGGCGGTGCGAGTGCTTGGCTTTTTTGTCAGCCTTTATTTCTTTGGTGGTTGTATCGTTCATTGCAGCAACCACTGGCAGGTCAATACCAGTAATTGTTACGGCACAAATCAATAGAATTTTTTTCATAATATTCTCCATTATAAGGGGGGCACTAGTCTTTATGATTAAGGCATGACTTCGAAAGTTAAGGATGTTGTGTAACTACGCATGTCCGTTTCCGCGCCTTTAGGGGGTGTTGCTCGGTGGCGTGTCATCAACAGGTACATGCCTGGCTTGGTGAAATTAAGAGTGGTGATGCCATTATCACTTGTCTTGAAATGACGCTTGCCTTTGTCATCCGCATATGCGCCACCATCGCGGTAGAGTGTCATCTCTTGTTGAGCGAGGCTTTTATCGTCGAAGGTTAGTTTGAAGGAAAAACCTTCTTCAAGGTATACTTCGTTCGGATGGGTAACTGGTTCAATGCGGAGACGGCCGATCTTCGTGCTTAAAACTGGCTGTGTGGGTGCGCCTTTAGTCACATAAACGTCCGCGACAGTTGCCGTTTGAGTTGTAACTATTTTGGCCCCAGCAGGTTTGGGTAATTCTTCCCTTTTTTCATTAAACACAGATTTTAACTGGCCATCGGGCATTTGATACATTTTGCCCTTGCGTCCGAGCCGTTCGCCCGTAGAGAAGCGATAAGTCCCTGTTTGTGAAAGCTCCTGTTCTAAAACTGTAAGCTGTTTGAACTTGACGATGTTATCGTATTGGCCTTGGGAACTATCTGGGAAATAAAAACGCCAGTCCTGAGATGTGATGGACACTTCAGGGTTAGAGAAGTCTTCCGTAAAGGCTGACTCTAAAGTGACCATCTTCCCGCGAGATGTTGAAAAGACATTTGGTTTTAAATAAGACGTATGAGCACTAACAGCGCTTGTAAAAAAAAGTGCGGATATGAGGGCAAAAGCCAACGGGTTGATTTGCATTTTTTTGAGTTTTATCATGTCGTTAAATCCCATTTCTTTGTATATGTGGTGTATATTCTGTGAATAATTGTCACTCTTCACTCAGGCCGTAATGGAGTGTTATTTCGCCAATT
Organism: Kordiimonadaceae bacterium; assembly: GCA_016765035.1. GTDB lineage: Bacteria > Pseudomonadota > Alphaproteobacteria > Sphingomonadales > Kordiimonadaceae > Kordiimonas. Next base: position 1,379 of record JAESQS010000199.1, read on the forward strand.
TCTGTTTTGCCCGGCAGAATTTCTTCCTGCGGCGTATCTGAAATTTTTAGGTCGTGGCGTATGTATGAATGCCCGCCATGTTCCCGTGACGCTTCAATATGCAGGGTATATGAGCCCAGCGGCATAGGAACCCCATCGTCATCATATCCGTCCCAAACAAGCCTGTACCGTCCGGGTTTTTTTGTGGGCTGCGCTAGTGTATCAACAAGGGCAGGGTGTTTGCGTCCATAGCGCCGCCAGAACCTATAGTTTTCCTCGAACCAACGTGGTGTATCCCCCAGCAGTTGCAGGCTGCGTACAAGCTTTTTATTCTGGCCCGTAACCCAAACAGCAACATAGGGTGCTTCATAATTCGTTACGTCGATTGCCGGGATTTCATATTCAATATCCAGTTGGTATCCTGCGGGCCAAGTGTTCTTGCCTCCAGTTTTTCTGGGCAATTGTTTCACAACAGGAGCAGCAAGGTCGGACCACCCATTGCTGGTAAAACGAGCGCCACCAGTAGTAACAATCACTGCTTCAACCCCCTCATGGCTATTCGCATAACCGAGGCTTTTGCCAATGCCCATGACAGCAAACGCTGTAGCTAGCGCATCGGCCTGCACGGCCGTTGGCCCAACAACTGTTACGACAGAGACTAGTGACTGAGGCAGCCCAGTGATCGGCGATAAAATATGGGAATAGGTACGTCCTGCGATATCAATATCCCGCATGCCAGCACCGGAAGAGGCGACGCCGCCTTGGCTTAACAAAATAGTTTCCATTGGTTTTTCATTGTCACCCGCGTATGGCCCCGCAATGCCAATACGCGGAATGTGCCCGGCGACAATACCCGCGACCTTTATATCACCACCAATATTAAGGATAACGCCCTTCACGCCCCTTCCAATGGCAAGGGCAGTTTCAGCCGCTCGGTCCAAAATCCAACCCTTTGCAAGGGCATTCACAGTAAACACGATATGTTCGGGGCGTTGGATGTGGTGGGCTTTAGAATCAAGCCCCAAAGGTGCTTTCTCAATATCGCTTGAAAGTTTTGCCAGCATTGTGGTGTCTGGTTTTTCTCCTGAGTTTTGTGCTTTTTTCCAAACCTCAATCAATTTACCAATCCGGCAGCTCAGGGCATTTTCTGTAGCCACCCGAAATTTCTCACAAAGCGACAGCACTTCAAATAAATCACCTGAAACAGATGTGCCTTTTCCTTTATTGAACTGGGAGATTTCGGAATCGTCGCGCCATGTACTAAGGGAACTATCCAGTTTAGCTATCTCCGCCAAAGTCGCCTTCCAAGCCTTTTCAGCATCATCCGAATTATCCGATACGACTATCATCTTGAATGAGGTGCCAAGAATATGGTCCTGATGAAATTTATACGTGTCTGCTGCGGCTTTATCTGTTGCACCGGGGATAGCCATGCCGAGCAATATCACGAATGCCCATGTAGATTTCGTCATTGCTGCGGGTTTCCTATTCATAGTTTTAACGCAAAACATTTCACTCTCGCACTTTGCTTGAGAAAGTGTTTGTCATAGCGCTCTTTAATTGAGAGCGAGTTGCAATGTCAATCTAATTAATATTAAGAATCATTTGCAATATTGTTTTTACAATGATACATCGCCTCAATATGATATTAATAATTACTATCATTATAGGCTCATAATGGGAAGTTTACTCATGTTAAATATTATCTACAAAAAACAATTTATGCTCGGAGCATCTATACTCGCAGTTGCAATAGCGTCTCACAATTCTGCGCAAGCTCAGGACCAGAAGGCCGCTTCTGAAGAGCAGTCTACGAGTTCACAAAAAGATGGTGAATTTATTGGAACGATTGTTCTCGGAGAAAGTAAGCGCGCAGTTCAGACTGGAACTGCGTCCTCTATAACAGTTATTGATCGAACCGAAATCGATGACCGACAAGCTAGTACTATTGCCGAGCTGGTTGACTCAGTACCCGGTGTTACGCTTGTAAACGGTTCTTCACCAGCTGGCTCTGGTATCAATATTCGGGGTTTTGGCGCAAACGGCACCTACGGAACAGACCAGAAGGTCGCTATTATTGTTGACGGCGCAACGACAGGCGCAGAAGAATTATACCGTATCGGCAACCAGCTATTCACCGATCCATTTTTATATAAAAGCGCTGAAGTAATTCGTGGAACACTTGGTAGTTTTGAATATGGTTCAGGGATTGTAGGAGGAACGGTTCGCCTACAGACTAAAGATGCATCAGATTTCACAGGAGGTGAGCCTGGTGTCAAAGTGGGTGTTACCGTTGGTGCTCATACCAATGAAGACGGTCTGAATGGTTCCGCAACGCTTGCATGGCAGCCTACTGCAAACCTCGAGTTTCTTGCCAACTATTCCTACCGTGAACAAGGCATTCAAAAAGATGGTGATGGTCAGCAAATTGGGAACAGTCAGTTTGAGCTTCCATCCTTCCTATTGAAGGCACGCTATTCTTTTGGTGACGCTCATACTCTTTCCGCAAGCTATACGCAGTCTGAAGCGAATGATAGGGATGTTCCATACGACAGCTTTGGAACGACCGGCGGGTCATTTGGTAATGTTGACCGTGACACCAAAACTCAAACCGCCTCCCTAATCTATAACTATAACCCTGAAGAAAACCCGTTAGTAAATCTTGATTTAGCGCTGACTTACTCTAACCAAAAGATTGACCAAGATTGTCTTGAAGCAAGTGCTCCGTTTGGGTGTTTCAGCGTTGTTGATGCAGACCACCAGTATGAGACAACTAAACTTACCATTAAAAACTACGCCTATATAACGACAGGTATTTTCTCTCATGAGTTACGCACAGGGGTTGAGGTTCTCCGTAAGGATCGACTTGATGCCAGCTCGGCCCCCGGGGGTAGAGATGAGCGTGTAGCTTTGTTCATCGTTGATCATATTGAGTTTGGTAAAGGCTGGAGCCTTACGCCGGCAATGCGCTACGAGACCCAGAATATAGACGGCACCATGGATGATGGTACTGAGGCAAGCTATGATAAAGATGCCTTTATGGGGGGTGGGTCGCTCCGCTACCAGTTCCAAAGTGGCCTTGCCCTGTTTAGTAGTCTAGCGCGAACTGTTAGCCTGCCTATTCTGGATGACCTTGAAAATCCTATATTTATCGGTCAATCAGAGATCGCAGACACCTATGAATTCGGTGCGTCTTATGATCAGGTTGGCCTTTTTAATGACAACGATACACTTGCTCTAAAAGTCACTTATTATAACACGGAGCTAAGTGACATTACTTCTTATAGCGGCGTTTCCGACGTTAAAGTATCAGGCATCGAAATTGAAAGCTCATTGGCTTTCGAAAACGGTTTCTACCTAGACTTCAATGGTAATATCACGAGCGGAGATGAGCACCGCACAACGGGGGTAGTTGTTGATTGGCGTAATACGCCCGCAGACCAATATCGCCTGACAGTCGGCCAGCGCCTATCCAACTGGGCTGATCTCAGCTTTGAAGTCATCAAAAATGTAGACACGTCCCGCACCAGTTTAGATTTTAGTGGTGAGACAGTGACAACCGACACCGATGGTTTCACTGTCCTAAATCTTCGAGCTACGTTGAAACCACAAAGTGGGTTTTTAAAAGATACGGAAATTCGGATAGGGGCGGAAAACCTGACCGATAAGTTATACACGCCCTTGCTTGCAACGCGTCCCGCACCTGGCAGGAACTTTAAAATAACTGTTTCACGCATGTTCTAAGTGCACCAAGTCCGGGGAACCGGATGCAATATCAGGGCTGCCGGACAGAGTAGAGGTTTGGCAGCCCAACAGTTTTAGATAGCTAAAAATGTGCCTTCGAGTTTTAACAATGAAAGGGTGTAGAAATGACAACTACCTCGCCACTTTTGCAAACGCTTTATGAAACCATCGAAATCGGTGGGTTGGTGTTTGTTATTCTACTGATTACATCGAGCCTTATGCTCACGCTTATCTGTTACAAAACGTTCCAGTATAGGACCGCCAAGGTTGGAGGGCTTTCTTCCTTAAAACAAGCGGTCGCAGCAATAGATAGGAGTGACAGGCAAAAAGCGCAGAGTATATTTGAAGCATCGGAACATTTTCTCGCGCCAGTGTTAATATTGGGCCTGCAGTTGGATGAGCATCCGTCAAAAACAGCAAGGCTTGAAGCCGAGGCTGAAAAGCGATTAATGCCACTCGAAAGTGGTTTTCGGGTCTTGGATACTGTTTCGCAGCTTGCGCCCCTTCTTGGGTTGCTTGGCACCGTACTCGGCATGATCGAAGCTTTTCAAGCCCTTCAATCAGCAGGGTCTCAAGTTGATCCCGCAGTACTTGCTGGTGGTATTTGGGCGGCTTTACTCACCACTGCTGCAGGGTTGACTGTTGCAATGCCCACATCCATCGCTCTGACATGGCTCGAGTCCCGGTTAGATCAAGAGCGCGTTTTCGTGTCTCATGCCTTTTCCGTTATCAATACACCCGCAAACGAAATAGCAATATCGCTTACGGTTGAAAGCACTCCTGAAACTGAGCTTGAAGCCAAAAGTAAACTTGAGGGTGCAGATGATGCCGGACGCGGAAGTGAGGCCGCTTAATGTTGAGACGCCGCGCACCTCGGCGTCGTGCCTCCATCACATCATTAATAGATGTGATCTTCCTGCTGCTTTTGTTTTTTATGCTCGCATCATCGTTTACAAAGTTCTCCGAGGTTGAGGTTATGGCTGCAAACGGAATGAGGGGCATTCATTCTCAAGGCAGTAAGGGTGTACAGGTCTATATTGAACCACAGGCTGTCCTAATTGACGACACCGAAGTGCTAGAAAATGACATAGCAAAATTACTCAATAAACGCAGGACAGACAAAGTGCTCATTGTAACTATTCGTGTGTCGAGAGAGGTTAGCACACAGCGATTGGTTGATGTACTTGCCACACTTAATCAAATTCCAAATACTTCGTTCCACCTTAAGGGGGCCAGATGATATGAAACGAGTGAGTAAGCGCACAAAAATGGAACCCGTCATATCTCTGATTAATATCGTGTTTCTGATACTGATCTTTTTTATGGTTACAGGCACTTTGTCTCGACATAATGATGGTGGTTTGACATTCGTTCAGACGACAGGCCTTGAATGCTGTTCGGAACCTGATGCTTTAAGGATCTCACGAGAGGGGGAGCTATCTTATAAGGGTGCTAAAATTGCTACATTAGGCAGTTACTTTGAGGTGTTGGAAGGTAAATTTAAGTCAGTAAAACTGTTGCCAGACCAAGAACTTTCTGCTCACCAGCTTCTTGGTATTATCAGTGAAGTTCAAAAGTCAGGTGCAGAAAATATTGTCATTCTAACGCAGAATTTACCACAATGATAACAGTGAAACTTTGGCAGATAATCGTCTCATTTATCATTGCTCAAATAGTACATGTCGTTATTTTTGTTGCAGCATCTAGGGGGCACGAACCACGAGTTCTGATCGAAGGAAGTAGTATTTCTGTCCACGTTGATGCTGGAGGCGCAGCAATGGCTGCTTCCGCGTCTGGGGAAAGCCGCACCAAGAAAAAAGCACATCAGACAGCAGTAACTGAAATGGCACAGCTAAAGGAAGCGGTTCCGCCAAAAACAGAAACAAAAACAAAATCTGAAGCTGTCCCTCAGGAAGACTTGTTAAGTGCTGAGGAAAAAATATCACCTGATAAATTGGTAAAAGCCACGCCGCAGAAAAATTCAACACCCTCACCGAAGAAACTGCAGCCGGAGGAAAGGAAGGATAAATCCTTCACGTCCCCCCTAAAGCACACAACAAACGAAGCGCTGCCAATCAAGGCTGCTCCGCAAAAGAACAGCAATGATATAACCGAGAAAATTGTGGATGATAGTGATAGCCATAACGATGCGAAGGATAATGAAAATAAGATTGCTGGTGCGGCCTCTTCTGCTGCCTCCAGTATAGCGGGCACTACATCTACAACACAGGCGCAAAATAGCGCCTCTACCGGCAATGCACTATCCTCTAACTATGCAGGCATAGTGATGCGGCATTTGTCTAAGTTCCGGCGGCCACGCGCACCTACTTCTGGGTCTGCACACATTACATTTTCCTGCACTGTAACAGGCGAAATTAGTACCATTGATATTGCTAGGAGTTCTGGGTCATATAAATTTGATCAGGATGCTATCAAATTCATCAAGTACGCTGCCCCTTTTCCTCCTCCGCCAGAAAAGGATACATACACTTTTACAGTTGAAATTAAAGGCCGGTAAGGGAATATCCAGCAACCAACAAGAACCCCGTAAGCATCTGTGCTTTCAGGGTTTTTGATGCCTAATATTCTTAAGCGGGGTTGGATAAAGTGGAGATTTAACTTCTCCCTTTGAGCCTATACTTAAACGGAGGGCGCTTTGCATAAGTCGGTGCGCTTTTGGGCTTAGGTCTAGCTATAGAGCTCTCTCAACTTTCTTTTTAATATTTTGCCGGCACCTGATAACGGTAAAGCTTCTGTTCTAATGGTCACAGATTTTGGCCTTTTGTAGTCAGCAAGCCTTTTTTTACAGTGTGTTTTTACGCTTTCTTCTGAAATACTGTGTCCTGTATGAGGGACGATTACGGCATGTACTATTTCTCCCCATTTTTCGTGGGGTAAGCCAACAACGCAACATTCAGCAACACCATCTAGATCATATAATACCTGTTCAACTTCGACAGAATACACATTCTCACCACCGGTGATGATCATGTCTTTGACGCGGTCTGTCACATAGAGAAAGCCGTCGTTGTCTAGGTAGCCGGCATCCCCTGTATGTAGCCAGCCATTACGAAGCGCAGAGGCCGTTTCTTCTGGCCTATTGTGATACCCACACATGACCTGCGGACCACGAACAACAATTTCACCCACATCATAAGCGGGAATTTCTTTATCTTCATCATCCACAATGCGGACTTCTGTTGTCATCATGGGGCGCCCTGCGGATTTCATGCGGTTGCCTACATCCCCCGCTATGCTGTGTGCCTCTGGCGGTAAAATAGAAATTACAGGAGAGGCTTCAGTTTGCCCGTAAAATTGAATGAGCTCTAGGTCTGGGAACTGGTCCAGAATTTTATGGAGTAGGGCCTCAGGCATGGGCGAGGCACCATAATAAAGTCTCTGTAAATTTGAAAATGCTCTATCCGCCACACCCTCAGCATTGAAAATGGCCTGTATCATGGTGGGGACAAGAATAGTGTCGGTTATCTCATGCTCTATAACGGCGGAAGCAAAGGAGGCTGGGTCAAAACGAGGAAGAATTACATGCTGACCGCCTCGTAAGGAAATAACATGGATGAAAAGTGAATCTGCTATATGAAACATTGGGGCGGCATGTAGATACTTGCAGGCTCTTCCAAGGCCAATTTCTGCCAGTATGGCCAAGCTATGTGTCACATGGTTCTGATGCGTAAGCTTTACGCCCTTAGAGCGGCCCGTTGTCCCGCCCGTGTAGAACAGGCTTGCAAGTGAAGCCTCATCGCAGATTTGACGTGGTATGTTTGCTGGCCCTGAATTAGCAATTAATGCCTCATAGTCCACCAATTTGGCCGCAGCAGACTTGCGACTATCAGTAATCAACGTCAGGGTTGAGCATATTGCACTGTCCATTTGCTCGATAATGCCGTCTTTTGCCGTGTCAGAAATCAACACGCGGATTGAAGCGTCTTCCAGCGCAAAAGAAATTTCTGGCGCAGTCCAGCGTGTGTTGAGGGGTACGATGCTCGCGCCAAGCCATTGCACAGCATATGTAGCTTCGATCACGCGTAGAGAATTCTCTGCCAATATGCCAATAAAGTCGCCTTTGCCACACCCTAAACCCTGTAGCCCCTTTGCCAGCAATAGTACCCGCTCCTTCATCTCAGACCAGGAAACCTTCAGCTTGCCTTCTACGAACCCAATTTCAGTAGGGCGGTCGTTGCTGTTGCGTTCCAGTGCTTCACAAGTATGCATTATATTTCCTACTCTTGAGGGGGCTCATCTGGGCAGAGTTTTTCTAAGCAGAGTTTTTCTGGTCTTTTTGCAATGGTATTTAGCACCATTTTGCTCACTCTTTTGACGGGCCGCAAAGACGCTGCTGATACCAAGAATGCAGGCTGTTTAAGCCTGCATTCTAGACAAAGAGGAATATGTGCCCTCAGCTATACCAATGAATGCTTTAGGGTCATTGTTCTTTGGCATTTTTTAAAATCCAAGAGATGCTTTCTCTGGCTTCTTCGATTTGAACATGGGGGTTCGCAACCATGGGGACAACGCCCCATTTCCCTACGCCTCCAAAGACAATTTTTTGTGCTAACCATTCCAAAGTATCAGCATCAGCATCGGTATATTGTTCTGCAATGGAGCGGTAAGATGGCCCAATGCGGACTTCATCCATCCCGTGGCAGGCCACGCATCCTGCTTTGACTAAAAACTGAGCGCCTACAGGCTTTTCTTCCGCAGTCGGTCGGTCTGCCAGCCTTTTTTGGCCGACGCCTTCAGGGGACGTTTGTGCCAGAGATGCCTCTGCGTAAAGCAACCCTAGAGCAACCAGTATAATTGCCTTGCACGTGCTAAACCGTTGCTGCCACATCTGCTTCTCTCCGGTTAATTTACGAACCATGATTAATCTCCAACTTCTATGATAACCACTTTCGAAGGCCCTGAACCGGTAGGGATGTTCGCATAAGTTGTTACAAGGTCACCGGTGTTTTCATCGACTTCAATGCGCCGTAGGTACCCCATGCCCCGAGGCAACGGGAGAACAGAGAATGTTTCACTCTTCGGGTCAAAACCATAGATGGCGTCTACATTGGAATTTGCACACCAGATAATATTGCGTTTTGGATCCCACGTAACAGAATAGGGCGCAGCGCTCAGGTCAGGGAGGTCATAGGTGTTGAGAAGCTTCCTCGCATTGGTGTCATATTTTACGAGTTTCCCAGAACCGAATAACGGAATCCAAAGAATGCCATCTCCGTCAATCGCCATCCTGCGGGGGCCTGAACCTTCCGAAAACTCAATAACGCTTTCGCTTTCATGCGTTTCTGTATTGAAGCAAGCCACGACACCTACTAATTGCGCATACCATGCACAGGTGCCATCGTCGGATAAGAGAGTGCCATATAAGCTGATACTAATTGGAGAGCGGCCCTCTATTTGAACTGCATCATACCGGTTTACATCCCCTGTGTCTGGGTTCAAACTCGCCATCTTGTTATGGCCAATTAAGGTGAGCCAGATATTGCCGTTTTTATCTTGTGCTAGCTTGTAGTTTTTATCAAAGGTTAGGTCATGGACCATGGCTTCTGATCCAACGGCCGCTGCACCATCGAAATCTTCTCTTAGCGACCAAAGCTTCCAGTCGTTTTTCTCTGGCGTATATTTGGCAAGCACGTCGCCTTCCATCATCGCTATCCACAGATTACCTGTGTAATCACCCACAATGGTATGTGGACCGGTTGGCATATCTGAAGGGACATAAAACCAATCTTGCTTTCCAGTCTGCGGGTCCAGACGAAGAAGGCGGTTTTTTTGCAAATCTGCACCCCACACATAGGGGGAACCTGTGGTCATGGCGACTTCGCGAACAAAGGAAGTATCAGGTAGGGTATACTCACGAATGACTGTTTTTGTAGAAACGCCTAATTCAGCACCATAGTCATAGCCCGTTAATGCGTCATAACTCCTAGGCATATGAGTGGCGGCAAATTCTGCAATAAGCTTACCGTCTTCTGCGTTAAATAAAGTAGTTTCATTATCTTGAATCTGGTGCCATGCAAGCTTGGAAATATCAATATTAGTGCCGTCTGGGAAGATGTCATACATGCGAGCCCGCATGTATTTTACGATAGCCTCCCATGATTCTTTGCGCACCATTGCGGACGATTCTTCATCCGTCATTCCCATTGCCACAGCGCCAGCTTCAATTTGCTTTGAATATTGCATTACTTTAGGTGTCGGAAATTGATGGCAGCCAATACATTGCAACCGAACAAAATCCTTTTCATTCGATTCAGGGATTTTGGCCAACCATGCGGATGCTGGCGCATTCTCTGAAAGGTCATTAACAATCTTAACTGTAAAATTGACAGAGAGTTTTTTCTCATCATTTTGGGAAAGAATGAAAGGGCTAGCCGTGGGTGAAAGCTGTTGGTAGCCAAGGGCTCGGACGCTTAAAGATGCGCCAGATAGGCTTGATGGGCTAACATCATCGGGGAAATGATATTCTCCGTCTTCTCCTGTAAATACAGTTATAATATCAGCGCCAATACCATCACCTGCACGTCGGTTGAGAATAACAGAGACCCCCGGAACGCCTTGGCCATCAGCGAGGCGAATTACCCGGCCTGAAAGTGAGTTTGCCTGTGCCGCAGCGCCTGTCACTAGCAGTAAAGCTACAACAGTGACCGCATTTTTCAGAAGTTTGCTTCCTCCTTTTAGTAAAGAGGACCATCCAAGTATTTTTTCCATATTTCCAATCTCCCATCGGCATATCGTAAAGACCTAGGCACCTATGACAGAGGTGCCATGCCTATATTCATCCCATGCCTATTTTGCGCCCACGAATACCAAGTAAGCTGAAATTTAAACACTAATGATAAAGTAGTCAATAGTGTTTAAATAAATCCTTTCACAGCAGAAGTTTGCTCTTTAAGGCACCTGAAATCGCAGGTGTGTTCCCGTAAAGCCTCTTAGAAACTGCCTTTGAAATTAGCCCGCCGCTTCTCCAGAAAGGCGTTCAGGCCTTCGCGCCCATCTTGGGAGGCTGCCAGTGCAGCAATATTGTCAGCCTCTAAAGAAAGGTGCTGCTCAAAATCATTTTGCAAAGAGCAATCCAGCATGCCGCGAGTTCTTGAAAATGCGTCGCCGGGACCACCCGCCATCTTTTTTGCCGTGGTTAAAGCGTGGTCTTCTAATTCGTCATGGGGAATAACACGCGTTGCCAGGCCCCAGTCGACTGCCTCTTGCGCAGAGAGTTTACGGTTTTCATACAAGAGAGTTTGCGCGCGGCGCATTCCTACTAAACGGGGTAAGAGCCAGGTCGCACCACCATCTGGTGATAGGCCAATTGCTGTATATGCCAGAGAGAAGCTAGCCTTTTCAGACAGCAGAACAATATCTGCAAAAATAGCAAGGCCAATGCCGGCCCCAGCGACGACCCCTTGAACTTCCGAAATGATAAGGCCCCTTACTTTTTTAAGGTACAGCATTCCTTCATGTATCGCTGTTGCCATTTTATGGACATGAGAGCCGCGATCAGCAGTTATGCTACTCATTTCCATGACATCGCCGCCAACACAAAATGCTTTCCCTTCTGCGCGAATAAGAACGGCCCGGACGGTTTCATTTTGGGATACTGTGCGCGCAACCTTACAGAAGCTTTCGCAGGCGTTTAAATTAACGGCATTCATATTGTTCGGGCGCGCTAGCGTAATAACTGCTAATCCATCCTCAATTTTTAGTTCTACTGTTACTTCAGTCACCTAGGCTTCCTCCGCTCAAGGTTATAGTCGTTCAATATGGAGGCAAATCGCTGACCCTGCTGATACATAAGGTCACGCGTCCAGCCCGTGCGGTTCAGTTGTTAAAGGCACTTTGGTTACGAGAAGAGCCTCTGCCTACTATTTGGGCGGATAAAGCCACTGCGCCACCGTTTGGGTGTCTGTCGGGCCTACATTCACCACATCTTTCATGCGGGACATGATTGTCCTCTTTAGGTCTTTGGTATCTTTAAAAATCAGGCCAGTTTTCTTAAAGAAGCGAGCTGTCTCGTTGACCCCAAGGGTCTTGATTCTTCTGCGTACCAGATCCATTTAAGGCTCTGATCTAGATGTTTTTGCACAAATTAATATTTGGCACGGAGGCCCTTTGTGGTTCAGGCGGTAAGGAAGCTGTTTCTCGTACCTAACAGTTAGGCAACTGGCGGAGAGGTACAAGAGAACCGCTAGGAGAAAGCTTTCTCCTAGCGATATTTTTAAAGCCGCTTAATTGAACTGATACTTCAAGCGTACACCGTAACTGATCGGGTCAGCCCAAGCGCCACCGATGCCCGGAACGGAAACGATTTGGCTGAAAATATAATCCTTGTCGAGCAGGTTTTTACCCCAGAACATGACAGAGACGCCGTTATCAGCATGGAAGACTTCGATATTAGCGTTGAGAACACCGAAGGCATCTTCGCTGGAAATATTAGCAGGGTCAAAAAACAGCTTACTACTATGA
>JAESQS010000200.1 GCA_016765035.1 Kordiimonadaceae bacterium
CAACCACCCACTAGGATACACTGTAGGGGTGGTTGGGTAGGGGGCGTGGGCCGGTGATGATTCTAACTTAACGGCATAATACTTCTAGCGTAAATTTCGTTCTAGGCGCGGATAATAGACCATCTGCGCGACACCACGGCTGAACATAAAAATTGTTAGGCATATCCACAGGCCCGTAAGCTGTAGCATTTCGGTTAATGGGCCTAGAAGCGTCACAAAAACCACAAAAGCAACAGCCATAGAGATAAGCATACCAGCCCCCGCTGTTGCTCCTATGAAAATCCCATCAAATTGGTAACACCATACTGCAAAAATTGGTAAAAACGCCATAACTATAATGGCTTGATCCGCTTCTGCTTGTACTTCCGGTATGTCAGTTAGCACACTAATTATCTGGGAACCAAATAGATAAAACACGGCAGCATACAGCAGAGACACGCCCCCTGCCCAAAGGGTGGTCCGAACCGCCCAGAAGCGAAATTCTGTTTTACTGCCGCGCCCAAAAGCAGCACCAGCAAGCGCTTCGGCTGCATAGGCAAAGCTATCGAGCCCCAAACTGATCAACAATAGAAAGGTTGATAACACTTGAGTTGCTGCAAGGGCTGCTTCACCAAGGGAAGCGGCATACCGGGTAACCAGCGACAGAGCTGTCAGTAAAATAAGCGTGCGGGCGAAAATATAACCATTGGCAGACAGCAGCTTTTTCATGCGGTTTATTTGCCATGTAATTTTTGATGTGAAGGCTTTTAAGAGAACGGTGCCACCAATGCCGCGCACCAGCATATAGGCCCCAAGCAGGGCGGCTGTATATTCTGCGACCAAGGACCCAAGAGCAATGCCTGCCACACCCATGCCGTACCCCAACACAAACACTAAGTTTAAAACGCCGTTACAGATATTGAGTACCAGTTGAAGCACTAAGGCTAGTTTTGCCTTTGCCGTCCCAATTAAATAGCCGGTGACAGCATAAATGAACAGCGCTGCAGGCGCTGACCAAATACGGATAGAGAAATAGTCCCAGACAACTATTTGAGTGCTATCTGGTGGATTTAAAGCAACCATTGTGGCTGAAAATAAAGCGGTTTGAAACACCAGCAAGATAGAGGCGATAAGCAAACCAAGGCTTGTGGCCCGAATAACCGTGCGGGCAATAAGGTTTATGTCCTGCACGCCGTGCGCTTGCGCAATAAGCCCTGTGGTGCTCATGCGCAAAAAACCAAAAGCCCAAAACAGAAAGGAGAATATAGTAGCGCCCACGCCAACAGCCGCCAGATGCAATGCGCCGGGCAAATGGCCAACAACCCATGTATCAACAAGGCCAACCAGAGGTGCTGAAGAATTCGCGATTATTGCGGGGCCTGCAATCGCCCAAATTTGTCGGTTAGGCTGCGTACATGTCTCTGGCTGTGTTATTTGCCGCGCCCAATGCCAATATAGTCAAAGCCTTCTGCGGCCATATCTGCTTTGCTGTATATATTCCGAAAGTCTACCAGAACGGGTTTGTTCATCAATGAATGAACACGTTTTAGGTCAAGAGCCCTAAACTGGTTCCATTCTGTGATAATCACTAAAGCATCGGCATCCTTTAAGGGACCATATGGATCATCATAAAAAGTGACATCCTCAAGCATTTCTTTGGCTTCTGACATGCCTTTGGGGTCGTGTGCATGAACAACAGCGCCGTGTTTTTGCAAGGCGGGGATAATATCTAAGCTGGGGCTTTCGCGCATGTCATCAGTGTTGGGCTTGAACGTGAGGCCCAAGACAGCGATGCGTTTGCCTTCTACACTGCCATTGCAGGCGGTGATAACCCTTTCTGCCATAGCAATTTTTCGTTTTTCATTCACATCCACAACAGAACGCACAATGCGCATGGGCACGCCGTAAGTGTCGGCAGAATGCACTAGCGCGCGGGTATCTTTCGGGAAGCAACTACCGCCAAACCCCGGCCCAGCGTGCAAAAACTTGTTACCAATGCGTTTGTCCAGCCCAATGCCTTTTGAGACTTGCTGCACATCAGCGCCTACCTTTTCGCATAAATCAGCCATTTCATTAATGAAGCTGATTTTGGTGGCAAGGAAGGCATTTGCGGCGTATTTGGTAATTTCTGCTGTTTCTAAATTAGTGAATAAAATGGGTGTTTCATTGAGGAACAAAGGCCGGTACAGCGCATTCATCACTTTTTTGGCTGCGTCACTGTCAACACCTACAACAACCCGGTCGGGGCGCATAAAATCTTCGATTGCAGCACCTTCGCGCAGAAATTCGGGGTTAGAAGCAACATCATAAAGCTTTTCGTCGAGCAAACCCTGTAGGCGGTTTTTAATTTCCGCCCCTGTGCCAACCGGCACGGTCGATTTGGTGATAATGACAGTGTAGCTTTTGATAAAGGCTGCTAGCTCTTCCACTGCTGCAAAAACATATTGCAAATCTGCATGGCCGTCACCGCGTCTGCTGGGTGTGCCAACAGCAATGAAAACTGCTTCTGCCCCGTCCATTGCGGCTTTAAGGTCAGTTGTGAATAACAGCCTTTTTTCAGCACTGTTACGGGCCACTAGCCCATCAAGGCCCGGCTCGTAAATGGGGATTTCACCGTTCAGAAGCCGTTGTATTTTATCGGCATCCTTATCCACACATGTAACAGTATGGCCAAATTCCGAAAAACATGCCCCGGAAACCAATCCAACATAGCCAGTGCCAATAACTGTTATTTTCATTGTATGTTCCTTCAATTCTGCTGTGTGTTGGCAAAGGGTGGCCAGTTTTCCACAAGCTGCTGAATTAAACCGGTATATTTAAACTCTATTGATGTTTGTTACTCTGTCTTACTGTGATTTTCCACCTTCGCGTTCTTATTATTTAAAGACAACAGAGGACTGTAGGATGCTTTTTTTGCGACTTGGAGTTGGAAACGATAGTTTTTTCGAAGGGTAACGCCGGGTATAGGCGTATAATATCATAATGATAAAAATTGCTGGTAGAGTGATAGGTGCGGCAGGATAACAACACAGAAAGCGATGAAAAGCTTGTCAGTCGTGTAGGCGCAGGGGACCGGCAAGCCTTTCGTGTGCTCGCTGCGCGCCATGGTATGCGGTACCGCATGTTGGCGTACCGTTTTACGAAAAACATGGCTCAGGCTGAAGATCTGGCTCAGGAAGCTTTTGTAAAATTGTGGACGCACGCAGACAGGTTTGACGCTGGGAAAGCCAAATTTACCACATGGTTTCATCGGCTTGTTGTTAATCGGTGCCTCGATGAAAAGCGAAAACGGCACTATGAAGCTTTACCCGAAAATTTCGATAAAGCTGACCCAAGCCTTTCAGCAGAGGCGGTTTTGGAACAAGTGGATGACCGCCAGAAGCTGTCCGTAGCCGTTGGAACCCTATCTGAACGGCAAAAAACGGCTGTAACGCTTAGTTACTTTGAGGGCCTTTCAAACCAAGAGGCCGCTGACGTGATGGATTTGAATATTAAAGCATATGAATCGCTTCTGGTGCGGTCCCGTGCAAAAATGCGCCAAGTGTTGATGGCAGAGAAAGACGAGCTGCTGGCAGCGCTTGGATGAGGTTTTTATGGTTGATGCAATGAACAGAGATCAGTTTGAGGAATATTTGTCCCTATATGGTGCGGATATAACATGCTGGCCATTAGATATGCAGAAAAGCGGGCATGCTTTCGCCTCAACTGTTGGCGGTAAAAACCTGATGGAAGCCGAAGCGCAGTTGGTAGCGTTATTAGAGGAAGGGCTGCATAGAGACGCTGCTCTTTCAACTGGCCGTAATGCAGATAGTTTTATGCACCGCTTGCAGGAAATTCCAGCCCCGCATCCGCAGGAAAAGCAGAGGCCACCGGGCTTTTTAGCTACTCTTCAGGGTTTTTTCCGGTCTTTGGACATAGAAGTATCACCGATAGCGTTGGTTTCGCAGGCGGCAATGTTTGTGGTGGTGCTAGGGCTTGGCGTTATGCTGGGGCTTGGAGGTCAAATGGAAACGCAAATAGCAAGTCCCCCTTCGGGCATAGACAATCAAGTGCCAGAAGTGGATATTAGTGCAGAATGGTTTGCCGTTACAGATGCAAACGTCGACGGACAGGGGGCTATAGGCCCCTTAGGCGGTAGCCAAGGTGGAGAGCAACGTTCATGACACGAAAAATGAAATGGATAGTGGCGATACTTGGCGTTTCCCTTACCTTGAATGTCTTTGCTTTGGGGTTGTTTATCGGGAAGGGCTTTCGCCCGCCCCATGTCTATAAAAAAATGGCCCGCCCTTCGCTTGATTTTAATCTGAAGCATATGGAGCGGCATTTAGCGCCTAAAAGCCGCGATAAAGTGCGTGCAATTCTTAAAAAGCAACATTGGGAATTAATGAAGCGCTATGAAGACCTGAATGGGCTGGAGAAAAAGATTAAAGCGCTTCTTAGCGCTGACACTGTTGATAAAAAAGCCTTGAAGGAGGCCCTTTCTGCCCACGCTGAGCAAAAGCAAAACCTGCATTGGCCGCGCCGCAGGGTTATGCTGGAAGTTATTGCGGATATGGACCTTAAAGCGCGTAAAAAACTGGCGAAGGATATGTTCCGCAAGCGTGGATGGAAAAAGAAGCATATGAAAAAGAAGTATATGAAGCCGACTGACCACCTGGGTGAGGGAATGAAGGATAGTGGCCATCGCAAGGACACACATTCTGGTACTCACCAGTAAAAAAAGAGACAGTCGGGTGCTAAACTAAGCAACAGCGGGACAAAGACTATCAACCTTGCTCAAAACCCCTTAAAAACCCGCTAATAGGCGCTTCTAACTTAGCGTGAGGCTAAAATACGGTTTTATGGTATAATGCCATTATGACGAGCGGAGCAATATTGCCGTCCACTGGTACACCTCCTCCGGAATTTCAGCGTTCTGTGATCCCGGCTTACTTGAGGCCCAAAGGGCTAGAACCCGCTGTTCAGGCTGTTCCTGAGCAGCCTTCGCCTGCACGTGATCCCGCGCCAATAGGGCCTCAATCTCGCCCGGAACAAGAAAATCAGCAGGAAAAACAAGACGGTAGCGCAGGCCAACCACCACCACCAGTGGCTAATTTGGGTGGTGCTTCTGTTGTTGCTGTGCAAAGTCAGGAAAATAACGTACCACCCCCCCGCGCCTCGGAAGCAGTTTCCTCGACCCCTTCTTCTCGGCCTGAAACAGGCGATTTAACGGATGAAGAACTGGTTGATGTTAGCCGCTTGAAAAGCCGTGACCGAGAAGTACGCTCCCATGAAGCGGCCCATGCAACAGCAGGGGCTGGGTATGCAGGAGCCCCATCTTTTGACTATGTAACAGGCCCAGATGGTGTGCAATATGCTGTGGGTGGCCATGTTGATATTGATGTTTCTGAAGTGCGGGATGACCCTGCTGCAACGATTACAAAAATGGATGTGGTACGCCGTGCCGCTTTGGCGCCTGCAAGGCCGTCAGGGCAAGACCGGGCAGTGGCTGCTGCGGCTTCGGCCAAGGCACAAGAAGCACAAGCAGAGCTTGCTAAAGAAGCAAAAGAACAAGTGGCGGAAACGAGTGCCAGTAGCCAAAACGGCACGAGCAACGTGGGCGAGCTTACAGCAGCCAGTGCTGGTCAAGTGTCTGCTGGGCCAAGTGATAATGGTACGTCTGCCGGGTTTGCTGATGATGCCGATACTGCTGATAACACTGGCGGCTTTGCCTTTGGCGACATTAGGCAGGAAGAAGAGTCAGAGCTTTTTAGCATTGATTTTCTAGCCTAAAGCATATCCGTCTTAATTAGGTACATTTCCGCCCACTCCCGCTACCCAACCACCCCATAGTACACCCGCGGGTGGTTGGGTAGCGGGAGTGGGCTGGGTTTGATACTCATTAAGCGGATACGCCATTTTCAGTATTTTATGTATGATCTGCGCCCACGGCGTCAGCAACAGTGGTGAAGCCGTCTTTTTCCAGTAAGGTAGCTAAGTCAGCTTTAATGTGCCCAATTAGGGCTGGGCCTTTGTAAATAAGGGCTGAATATAGCTGTACCAGCGAGGCACCAGCGCGAATTTTGGCATAGGCATCTGCGCCGCTGCTAACGCCCCCAACACCAATAAGCGGTACTTTCCCGCCCGTTGCTTGATACATGTTGCTAAGTGCCTTTGTGGACAGTGCCATTAGGGGCTGACCAGAAAGACCGCCTATTTCTTCTTTGTTCGCGGAAGTAAGAGACGCTGGGCGTGTAATGGTTGTGTTGCTGACAATAAGACCGTCTATATCAGTTTCCACTGCGATGTCAGCAATATCAGTAAGGTCCTGCCGGGTCATATCAGGGGCAATTTTTACCAAAATGGGGACACGGCGATGGCCCTCGGCCATTTTTTTATCGCGGGTGCTGAGCACACGGGCAACAAGATCACTAAGGGCTTTTTTAGATTGCAATGCCCGCAGCCCTGGGGTGTTGGGGCTTGAAATATTCACTGTGAAATAATCTGATAACCCATAAAGCGTTTCAATGCCTGTGACATAGTCGGCAGTTTTATCTTCTGTGGTTTTGTTGGCACCAACATTTGCACCAAATGGGTTGCCACCGGGTGTTAAGCGCCTGAGTTTGGCAGAAAAACTCTCTAAGCCTTTGTTATTAAACCCTAACCTGTTGATAACAGCGGCATCTTCTTTCAGGCGGAAAAGCCGGGGCTTTTCGTTGCCGGGCTGGGCGAGCGGTGTAACTGTGCCTGCTTCGGCAAAACCAAACCCCAACCGGTGAGTGGGCACAATAACATCTGCATTTTTGTCAAAGCCTGCGGCCATGCCGATGGGGTTTGAAAAAGAGAGACCAAAAACTTCTGTATGCAAAGAAGCAGGATCTTTTGTTGCCCCAAGAATTGAAGCGGCCCCTGCCTTTAGCGCTGCAATTGTTATTTGGTGGGCGCGTTCGGTGCTCATCAAATGTAGGAAGGGTTTTGCAAGAGGAAATACATCAAGTGCCATATTATGTGTCCTTGGGTAGTGCGGAAAGGTCAAACCCGTTGAGGCTACGGGCGATGGTCCAATAGTCTTTGTGTGCCGCTGTGCCTACAGTGCCATAAAGGTGGGGGTAGGTTTGTCCATTACTACCCTTTTCCCAGATAAGCTGGCTTGGTGGGAAGTTCTTGGCTGCATAGGCGGCAACTACAATGTCTTTTTCAGAGGCAAAATGTTTAGCAAGTGTTGTCTCAAGCTGCTCTCTGGTTGAAAAATGGATAAAGCCACTTTTCAGGTCATCTGCTGACCCGGTGAAGGGCAAGTCACCTTTAGTAAAGTGCCATTCTGCCGGGCGGTAAATTTTGTAAATATAAGATGTCATGGCCGTTCAATAGAAAAAAACAGCGGCACTGGCAAGTTTATCGCACAGCACGTTAATAAGACCCTCTGTTTGCTTCGTTATTTTTGGCGGGTGCAATGCTGCTAATTCGGCATGTAAGCCCACTGCGCGTAGTAATTTCATCGACACCGGTGCATAGGCGGGCATTTGTAGGTGTGTAGGATAGATATCCATGAAACCGTAATTGCGGGCATTTGCGTTTGAGGCGGATGGTTAATTTCTGACCGTTTTTCATATAAAACCGGATTAAATCATCAGTTTCGATTTTATAGGATTTTATATTGTCGGTATTGATACATTGGGGTTTGGCGTTGGCAGAAGGTGCAGTTGCCTGTGCCAAAGCACTTTCTGGAAGCATAGTAGAACAACAGAGTAACAGAGCCGCAAAGGCTCTTCTGCTCAACAGGGCGCGCTTGGTACCATGGCTGGCTATTGCCACCTTTATGGTAGTTTTTTTTGTGTTTTTCGTCTCTCTATGCATCGGTCTTCGCTTAGCCCCTGTCTTAAGCGATTAGTTTAGAAATCTACCTTTACCATAAATGTTTCATAATAACCAAAAGCTACTGCTGGAGGGCGCTTGCGGCCAATATGCGTGAAATTTGCAGATAGGGGTTGTTTCCTGAAAGCCGAGTCCCGACATTAGGGGTATAAACAAGCGAGGACAGGTCTGTGGCACAAGAAATATGGCTCTGGATAACAGAGCAACTACAGCAGTTTAGGGGCTGGTTAGCCCGCATTATTACAAATATTTGGCGGTGGCTGGCCGGTTGGTTGCAAACTGTATCTGGCAGCAGCTGGCGTAAAATTGCCGCTGGCGCACCCTTGTTGTTCTTCCTCTATATAGGGATTGGAATGCCCTTTGTTCACCGGGTTGATGATGCTGTAAACCCCAACATCAAGACACCGCCCGGTGGTTCTTATTCTGTTGCGGCAATGGCGTTTCTGGTGAACCGTGAGACAAAAACTCATAATTGGACACCAAATGACCCATTCTTTTTGCCCGGCAGCTGGATAGATAATACACCAAATTACCAAAAAGGCATGATACGCGCCCTGTCACGCTTTGGCTTTGAATTGCGTGACCAGCTTGGCCGGACACGAGGCTCCAGCGCTGTAGATGTGGGATTAGAGAAAGCTGCGGGTAACCTTTCTAAAGAGCCAGATCGCTGGATTTTGGATTTTGGAACCTCCTTTTTACCGACAACAGCCAGTGATGTATATTACCGCGAGGGCGCTGACGAGCTTGAAAAATATAATGCAAAACTGGCGGCCGGTGAGGCCATTTTTGAACGGCGCGCTGATAACCTATTGAATACACTGGATAGAATTGCGCTGGACCTTGGGGCTTCATCAGCCGCGTTGGAAGAGTATATAGGTAAACATGCTGGTGGTTTTCTGCCTGATTTTGGCGCGGATGATTTATTCTACCAAGTGAAAGGTCAAGTTTACGCTTATGCGCTTATACTGAAAGCGCTGCGGCAGGATTTCACGAAAGTGATTGAAGATCGGGAATTGCGTAGCCTGTATGATGAGCTTTTAAAGTCTATGACCGATGCTGCGACTTTAGACCCCATGCTTGTTACAAATGGGGCAGCAGACGGCACAATTGCTAACCATCTATCAACGCAAGGCTTCTATTTATTGCGGGCCCGTACCCAGTTGAAGGAAGTAACTAATATCCTTTTAAAGTAATTGTTTCTTGCGCACGAGGCAACTGGCTGTCACCTTTATGACTGAGTAAGGGGAAAGAAAGTGCTGAAGGACGAAATTCATGGGCCTATACGCCCCGTTGCAAAACGGGTTCGTAAACTGCTGGTTGTGGTTGATGGGTCACCTGAATCTAAAATTGCCATTCGGTTTGCGGCTGCACGGGCGGCGCATATTACCGGTGGCGAGTTGATATTGTTCCACTGCATTCGCCCCGGCGAATTTCAGCACTGGGTGGCAGTGGCGGACCGTATGCGTGAAGAAGCCCACGAAGAAGCGTCAGCTTTGCTAAAAGAAGTGGCTGAACGGTTACATAGCTATTGCGGCGTTTCTCCTGAAATTATTATTGCTGAAGGGGAGCCTAAGGACGAGCTTATATCCTTCATCGTGTCGCAACAGGATATATTTGGGCTGGTTTTAGGCGCTGGCGCTGAAGGCGAGCCGGGACCGCTGGTTGATTGTTTTACCGGCGGTGAAGTTTCAAATTTGCCGTGCCCTGTTATGTTGGTGCCGGGTAATATGACCTATGAACAAGTGGATGCTATGGCGTAATTGCCTGATTAAAAAGCC
>JAESQS010000201.1 GCA_016765035.1 Kordiimonadaceae bacterium
TGGGGTGGTTGGGTAGAGGGCGTCGGCCGGTGATGTATAGTACTTAGTTGCCTAGTGCTTGCCCAACAGCCGCGATCAACTTTGCGGAGTTTGGCTCCACCGTACTAGGGAAAAACGCCAGCGCTTTACCTTCAGGTGAAATCAGATATTTATGGAAATTCCATTTTGGTCTTGAGGCATCACCAAGCTCTTCCGCCAACCAATCATAAATCGGGGCGTTGTCTTTGCTGCCATTCACAACCATTTTTGTTGTCATGGGAAAATCGACCTGAAAATTCACTTGGCAGAATTCTTTAATATCACCTTCATCATCTGGCTCTTGTCCGCCAAAGTCATTTGAAGGCACACCAAGCACAACCAGTCCCTTTGCGCGGTAATCACTCCAAAGCTTTTGAAGCCCCTTATATTGTGGTGTAAAGCCACACAGTGAGGCGGTGTTAACAAGAAGCACAGCTTTGCCTTTATACTGGCTCAGCGGCATTTCCTTATATTCAATGGACTGTAATGTGAAATCATGCGCACTCATTACATCGGCTGCATGGGTTATATGGCTCACACCAAATCCGGTTATTACAAATAAAACAAAACTGACAGCGAGCTTTAACATTGGGTTCCCCTTACATGACAATGCGGCGAGCATAACTGCTTTTGGTGCATCATCAAGCATATAACGAATAGTTGATTTTTGGTGCCCCCTTGATTTGATTTTTACCAGCCCTATTTAAAACCCTACGCTTAATTACAATACATGCATGAGGGCTTTCATGAGCACTGAGTTACTTTTTGAAGAATTTACTTCCGCAAAACTATCCCTGCCAAACCGAATAGTCATGGCACCGATGACCCGGTCTTTCTCACCGGGCAGCATACCCAATGATTTGAATGTGGAATATTACCGCAAGCGGGCGGCTGGTGGTGTGGGGCTTATCATTACAGAAGGCACTTGTGTTGGCCATAAAGCGGCAAACGGCTACCCGAACGTACCGGCAATTGCCGGAGAAAAGGCACTGGCTGGCTGGAAAAAGGTAGTGGATGCAGTCCACGCTGAAGGCGGTAAAATTATCCCGCAACTGTGGCATGTAGGCTCCTTGCGCCGCACAGGTACTGAACCAGACCCCGATGTGCCGGGCTATGGCCCTTCTGGCTTAACAACAAAGGGCAAAAAACGTTGCCACGCTATGACAGAAGAAGACATTCAGGATGTGATTGCCTCCTTTGCTAAAGCAGCAGTTGATGCCAAAGACGTTGGTTTTGATGGTGCTGAAATTCATGGTGCCCACGGCTATCTTCTTGACCAGTTTTTCTGGGAAGACTTGAACGAACGGGACGACAAATGGGGCGGCTCATTAGCAAACAGAGGCCGCTTTGCTACTGAGATTATCAAAGCAATTCGGGCTGCAGTCGGGGCAGACTTTCCTATTATTTTCCGCTGGTCACAATGGAAACAGCAGGATTATAAAGCCCGCCTTGCCCATACGGTAGAGCAGCTGGAGCAATTCATTACCCCACTTGCAGAGGCTGGCGTTGATATTTTCCACTGTTCAACACGCCGCTTCTGGGAACCTGAGTTTGACGGCAGTGACTTAAACCTTGCAGGATGGGTGAAAAAAATCACAGGCCTGCCCACAATCACCGTAGGCAGTGTCGGTCTTGATGCTGACTTTGCTGTTGAAGGGCAAGCCGGCTTCAGCGAAGCCAAACCTGCCAGCTTGGACAAGCTTGGCGACCGACTTAGCAACAGAGAGTTTGATCTTGTAGCAGTTGGCCGCGCCCTTATCGCCAATCCAGATTGGGCAAACAAGGTACGCTCAGAAAGTACACAAGACCTTCATGCTTACACGGCCGATATGTTAACGAAACTTGCCTAAGGTATTTTTGGGCGAGGCCGCATATGTTGCCTCGTCCAAAACATCTAGAGAGTAAGTGGGGAGTGGACGGTGATACGAACCATACCGGATACGACACAGAAATATTCGGTTTAGTTTACAGGCCCTAGAGCATCCATCATGCTATATTGTCCCCCTTTTAAGACGGGCTTTTTAAACTGCGCCACATCCAGCACTGTCTTTTCCACACCAAGCTGCAACCGCTTACTTAAGTTTACAAAACGCTGTTTCATCAAATCAGCCTCAAACCCGTTGCCTTTCATCCGGTGTTTAAACCGGGGGTCGTTCAACTTGCCACCCCTTAAGGCGGCCAAACGGTTTAAAACGCGTTTTTTCCGGTCAGGAAAATGTGCTTCCAGCCATTCTTCAAACAAACCTGCCACTTCAAGCGGCAACCGCAGCAGAATAAAGCCCGCTTCTTTTGCTCCTGCGTGTGCAGCAGCAGAAAGCACAGCTTCCATTTCGTGATCATTAAGCGCAGGCACAACCGGCGCAAACATCACAGATGTTGGCACCCCAGCATCTGATAGTAATTTAATAGCATCCAGCCGTTTTTGCGGTGTCGCAGCTCTAGGTTCCATCAAACGTGAGAGGTTTCTATCAAGCGTGGTGACGGAAAGCCCTACTTTCACTAGGCCTTTCTCAGCCATCGGCACAAGAATGTCCAAATCCCGTACAATAAGCCGAGATTTGGTAAGAATAGTGACAGGATGGTCGTATTTTTGAAGAACCTTCAAAAGTTGTCGCGTAATCCTGCGTTCTTTTTCAATAGGTTGGTACGGGTCTGTATTGGTGCCCATCGCAATAGGTTTGGGCTGATACCCTGCCCGCGATATTTCTTGTTCAAGAAGCTGTGCGGCATTTGGCTTTGCAAACAAACGGCTTTCAAAATCTAGCCCTGCCGAAAGCCCCAAATAGGTATGTGTGGGCCTTGCAAAACAGTAAACACAACCATGTTCACAGCCTCTGTATGCATTAATAGACCTATCAAATGGCACATCGGGAGATGTGTTTTTGGTCAATATGCTACGGGCTATTTCCTCCGTAACATGCGTTCTCAAGGATGGTTTATCTTCTTCATGCAACCAGCCGTCCGGGGCCTGCGTACGCTGATACGTTTCAAACCTGCCGGTGCTATTAGAAATAGCCCCCCGGCCAGAAGGAAGCCAGGGGGAAGTCTCGGAACGGATTGTTTGTATCTCTGCTGTCATTCTTAGAGTGTAGCACCATAAGAACAAAAGGGGAACAAATTAATTATATATTTTACAACACACTGATCTATATAGTTAATTTTATGATTTTAGATGAGTACAACAACAAGAAGATTACTTCTTATCGGCACCTTTTAGACCGCAGGCGATTCTTACAGAAGTAACGCTTTTAGCTAAAGCCCGGCACCTTCAAGACGCCTTCTTTATAGTCTTCTGTCCAGACCAGAAATTCATCAGGCCGCATAGGCTTGGCAATAAGATATCCCTGAACCGCATCCGCGCCCAGTTCTCTGGCTAACATAAGCTGCTCTTCGCTTTCAATGCCTTCGCATGTGCAGCTAAGCTTAAGTTTATGGGCTAACCCAATGGCAGCATCGAGAATAATGCGCGCTGTTTCATCTTCAGTTGAACGAGCGATAAACTCCCTGTCGATGATAAGTTCATCAAAGGGAATAGACTGCAAGCGCATCAAAGAGGCAAAACCAGTCCCAAAGTCATCAAGCCCCAGACCAAAGCCTCACAGGTGAAGCCTTGCTAGCACTTCCATGGGAATGCGCTCTTCTACTTGAAAGTCAGATTCAGTCAGTTCCAGCCGAATTAATTTCGGGTCCACCTCAAACTGTTCAACAAGCCCAGAAACAACATCAGCAAAATCCTCTTTGCGTAAGTTATCGCTGGACACATTGATGGATAGTTTTATTTCGTGCCCTTCGCGCCGCCACTTTCCCTGCTGCTCAAGCGCTAACTCAAGCATCCGGTATGTCAGCACGTCCATATAGCCCTTTTCCTGTGCCACACGCACAATAGCGCCTGCACCAAGGAGGCCACCGCCCGGTGCCTGCCAGCGAGCAAAGGCTTCAGCACCCACAACCTCGCCAGTCTGCACATTCAATTTTGGTTGGAACACAGGCGCTAGGCCATCGGTCATCAGGCCGCGCATAAATTCAGATTCTGCCAACACGACTTCAGCCCCGGCTCTCGAAGTCGACCTAGTTTGGGCAATATCGTTAAGAGTGGCAAGCAACGTTGAGCGGTCAATGGGTTTTGACAGTGTGCCCAGCAGGTTTACGCTGTAGGCAAGAGCTAGCTCCTGCGCGGAATGCAATGCCCTGTCGGAATGCTGGCTCATAATGATCAAACCAGGCCCCCATTCCAGTTCTGAAATAGCGCGGATAAGACCAAAGCCATCCATTTCAGGCATTTCCAGGTCTGATATAATAACGTCGTAGCGCTCAGTTTTCAGAAGTTCAAACGCTTGTGCACCACTCATTGCTGTGGCGACCATATAATCACTAGCCTGAAGATACTGGGTAAGCATATCCCGCATCGTGGCTGAATCATCGACTATCAATACGCGTTTATTCACTCTATAGCCTCGCTACCATGCATTTATACTGCCCATATTAGGGGGCAAAGATTAATTAAACCTTTGCCCAACATCATAGTAACGTCAAGGATAAAACTTATCAGGCTTCATCCGGTTTCGTAAAACGTAAGATAGGATTACGAGCAGCCAAAGTTTCATCAAGGCGTTTGCGCGGGGCAAAATATGGTGCATTTTCAAAGCGCTCAGTCTCGCCAGCTTTCGCCGCTAGGGCAAGCCCCCGCATAGAGCGAATAAACTGATCAAGGTTATATTTTGATTCAGATTCTGTTGGCTCAACAAGCATGGCACCATGAACCACCAGCGGGAAATACATGGTCATTGGGTGATAGCCTTCATCGATCATGGCTTTGGCAAAATCAAGCGTGGTTACGCCCGTATCTTTCAAAAAGGCATCATCAAACAAAGCTTCATGCATCACAGGGCCTTCAAACGAGGCACTCATAACATCCTTCAGGCACGCATATAGGTAATTGGCGCTCAAAACGGCATCTTCTGATGCTTGCTTTAATCCATCGCTACCGTGGCTCAACATATAGCTAAGAGCCCTTACATACATGCCCATCTGCCCGTGGAAAGCTGTTAGGCGGCCAAAGGTTGTATCACCCTCCTCTGCCCATTCACGCATTTCAAGGCTGCCGTCCTTGCCCTCTTCCACGTACGGAAGCGGCGCATGGGCTTTAAGTGCATCAGAAAAAACAACGGGGCCAGACCCCGGGCCACCACCGCCGTGCGGCGTGGAGAAAGTTTTATGCAAGTTGAAATGCATGGCATCCACACCCAAATCACCGGGCCGTACTTTGCCCATGATCGCCGTGAAATTAGCCCCGTCACAATAGAAGAAAGCCCCTGCAGCATGGATAGCATCGGCAATGTCTTTCACTTCATTTTCAAACAGGCCACACGTATTGGGATTAGTGATCATTACGGCTGCAACAGTATCATCAAGCGCTTCTTTTAGCGCTGCAACATCAACCCTACCATTTGCTTGGCCGGGGATTGATTTGACTTTATAGCCGCAGAAAGCCGCTGTGGCAGGGTTTGTGCCGTGTGCACTTTCGGGGCACAGGATGATTTGCCGAGCGTCACCACGGGCTTCATGGGCTGCACGAATGGCCATAACGCCGCACAGCTCACCGTGGGCACCGGCTTTTGGTGACAGGGCCACCGCAGGCATCCCCGTTAATGTCATCAACCAGTTTGACAATTCTTCCATTAGGCCAAGTGCACCCTGAACGGTGGCAATAGGCTGCAACGGGTGTATATCCCCAAAGCCCGGCAAGCGGGCCATTTTTTCATTTAGCCGAGGGTTATGCTTCATGGTGCAAGACCCCAGCGGGAACACACCCATATCAATACCGTAATTGAGGCGACTTAGGCGCGTGTAGTGACGCACGGTGTCAGGCTCTGATAGGCCTGCACAGCCAATTTCCTCAGTGCGTTCCAAACCCCCAATGGAAAGGTCGAAATCGCCAGTATCAGCAATATCAACGCCCGTTGTCTCGCTATTGCCAAGTTCAAAAATAAGGGGCTCCGCAAGACGAAGGCCCCGGTGACCGGAAAAGCTTTCAAAAGATGCTGTTTCCGCACCGCCACTGATCGCCGCTGTTGGGCGTCCTTGAGAATTCATGCTCATTGCACTGCCTCCGTAAGGGCTGACACGAGGGCAGCTATATCTTCATCCGTTACCATTTCAGTGGCAGCCAACACGAGCAAATCGTCATGGCCTGCATTTGGGTCAAGCCGAGAGAAAGGCACACCTGCAAGCACACCGCCCTTGGCAAGTTCCTCCACCACATCTGCGGCATCTTTAGGCAAACGAACCGTTAGCTCGTTGAAAAAGCTGTCGTTTAACACGTCAATGCCGGCAATCCCGCTTAAAGCAGCTTTCAGCGTTTGTGTTGTTTTGTGGTTCACTTTTGCAAGCGCCCGCAGGCCTTTTTCACCCAGCAAGGTCATATGGATTGTGAAGGCGAGAGAACACAGGCTTGAATTGGTGCAAATGTTTGACGTCGCTTTTTCCCGGCGGATATGCTGCTCACGGGTGGAAAGTGTCAGCACAAAACCGCGTGTACCATCAGCGTCCACCGTTTCACCGCACAAGCGGCCCGGCATCTGACGCACATATTTTTTGTTCGTGGCAAACAAACCAATGTAGGGGCCACCATAGTTTAGACCATTACCAATGGACTGGCCTTCTCCAACCACAATGTCTGCCCCCATTTCACCGGGGCTCATCATCAAACCAAGAGAAACAACTTCGGTGACGGCCACAACCAGCAAAGCTTTGTGGGCATGGGCGACTTCGGCAAGAGGCCGCAAGTCAAGCACATGGCCCGCCACTGTAGGGTTTTGCACAACCACACAGCTTGTTGTGTCGTCAATGGCATCAATCACCGCTTGCAACTCGGCTTTAGCATCCGCAGGTTGCGGGGGCTGCGCCACAACAATATCGTCTGTAAATTGGGTGGTTGTTTCAACAACAGCCCGGTAATGGGGGTGCAAGCCACCAGCCAGCACAGCGCGTTTTTTGCGTGTAACACGGCGTGCCATCATCACAGCTTCCGCCGTTGCGGTAGAGCCGTCATACATGCCCGCATTAGCGACATCCATGGCTAAAAGCTGCGCAACCTGCGTCTGAAATTCAAACACATATTGCAATGTTCCTTGAGCAATCTCAGGCTGGTAAGGGGTGTAGGCTGTTAAAAACTCGCCACGTTGGATCATGTGGTCCACCGTGGACGGCACATGGTGTTTGTAAGCGCCAGCCCCCACAAAAAACGGCACACTTCCCGCGGCCATATTTTTGTTGGCTAACTTTGATAGATGGCGTTCAACTTCCATCTCTGATTTATAGCGGGGCAAATCAATAGCAGGGTTCAAGTCGGCCTTCGGCACATCCTTAAACAATTCATCAATTTGGCTAATACCAATTTTGGCCCGCATTTCTGCGCGGTCATCGTCCGTAAGTGGCAAATAGCGCACGCCCGTACTCCTTACCTAGCTGCGTTGCCCAAAACAGGGCCAACACTCAACAAAAACAAATTATCAATTCCTTGCGGGTCTATTACCCTCAGGTTTTTACTCTAGCCCAGCAACATATTCGCCGTAGGCTGTTTCATCCATAAAGCTTTCAAGCTCACTGGCATCAGCCACTGTCATTTTAAAGAACCAGCCATCATCCATCGGTGAGCTATTCACGTTGTCAGGCTTCCCTTCCAAGACTGTATTTATTTCAGTGATTGTACCAGAGATTGGCGCATATACTTCGCTTGCTGCTTTTACAGATTCAACAACAGCCGCGTCATCACCCTTGTTAAAGTCGGCTGAAACCTCTGGTAATTCAACAAAAACGATATCGCCAAGGGCGTTTTGCGCATGGTCGGTAATACCAACTGTTGCGACACCATCTTCAATATTCAACCACTCGTGATCTTCTGTAAATTTAAGCATGACCCTTGCCCTCCAATTAGATAGTTAGAAATTCTATTAAGATATTTTTTTGCGTTTATAGCGCTGTGCAACAAATGGTGTTTTAGCGACTTTAGCAGGCAGTGGTTTACCACGTACAATAAGCTGAATATCAGTACCATCAGCCGCAAAATCGGCAGGCACATAGCCCATGGCAACAGGCGCGCCCATCGTCGGCCCAAAACCGCCAGATGTAACAATACCAATAATGTTGCCATCCATGTCTGCAATTTCAGCGCCTTCTCGTGCAGGTGCCCTGCCCCCCGGCAAAATACCAACAAGCTTTTTTAAAGCACCGTTCGCCAGTTCTGCCAATATACGAGCACCACCGGGGAAATCACCCGCTTCACGGCGTTTTTTGCCCAGCACAAAATTCAAGTTAGCTTCTACAGGGCTGGTGTCAGCATTAAAATCATGCCCTGAAAGGCAAAGCCCAGCCTCAAGGCGCAAACTATCGCGTGCACCAAGGCCAATCCATTCTACATCGTCGTGGCGCAGCAAGCGTTCCGCAAAAGCGGATGCTTCTTCCTGCGGGACTGAAATTTCATACCCGTCTTCGCCCGTATAGCCGCAGCGAGACACTCTGCAAATTGTGCCTTCTAGCGTAACCATGGTTGATTCCATAAAGCTAAGGCCAGCAACTTCTGGCGCGAATTCGGCCAATATGCTTTCAGCCTGAGGCCCTTGAAGGGCAAGCAAAGCGTGCTCATCCAGCCGCTCAATCACTACCTGCGAGCCAAGCTTATCTTCAATGATGCTATAATCTTTATCTTTGCAGGCTGCATTCACGACAACATAAAGAGTTTCGTCTGCATCAAAGGTGCGGGTCACCATAAGGTCGTCTTCAATGCCGCCTTCGTCATTCAAAAGCAGTGTAAGGCGCATTTTACCGGGCTTTAACACCGCCAGCGCACCGGGCATCAATTTTTCCAGCGCTTTTGCGGGGTCCCCTGCATTCACTGACCGAATATAGCATTGCCCCATATGGGACACATCAAACAAACCTGCTTTTTCACGGCAATGCAGATGCTCTTTCATAATCCCAAGCGGATATTGAACTGGCATACTATAACCCGCAAACGGCACCATTTTACCGCCCGCAGACACATGTAAATCATAAAGAGGTCTTTTAAGAAGGGTTTCATCAGTCATCAGACATTCTCCGCACGCGCAAATTCCCGGTTTTACCCGGATGAAGCGCCCCCTCTGTCGCGGAACCTGAGAGATTTGACCAACAACTGCATTACAGCCGCTGGCTTACCCCGTCGGTGTGAGACACATAAGTGCCTCTGCTTTCCAGAGCGTCAGTTGTTCGCGCGGTCCTTTTGCCTGAGAGTTTCCGGGGCGGTTGCTCCTTCGGCGCCAGCATCAATGTGCTGATCTCTCCCGCTCGAACTTTACAGCCGGTGCGAACACCCTCTGCAAACCTGATCGTGGGGCGGATCATAGGCAGAAAAAAGCAAGAGTCAATTCAGGATTTTAGATTATAGCAAGACCAAGGACCAAAGCCCTTAAAGCGTCAGTTGAATAGCGGTTCAGTCCCCGACAAAGTATTCTCCAAGCATGTCACGCAAGGTTTGATCTTTACGGTAACGATTGAGTGCTGTGCCGATTTTTGCGACATCCTCAGCATATTCTTTCCAGCAAAGCACACCGTCTATCCCCGCCCATTTCAAAGTAATTGTGCCTTTAAAATCAGCAATTATCTCCTTTGATTGAGGAAAATAATTCACGTCAGGATAATTAATATACGCCAAAGGCAGCCTACTTTTCCCAAGCAGGTCTAGCAAATTACTATAAGATTTCAAATCAATCAGCCGGTATTTAGTTTGGTCAACACCATGCAAAAAACCCAGCCCTACTACGCCCAAAAGCGGTAATTCCGCAGGGTTTTTCCGGCGATTTGGCGCTTCAAACAAATACCCTTTCATGGCATTGAAGGGCTGCGCAGGCGCAAATAACGCCACGTCTTTCCCGTATTCCTTCAATAAGTCCAGAGAAGCAGGCGCTATACAGGCCGCTTTTTTTTGAAAGAAAAATTGATGCGCACGCCGCACCGGGGCCGCCTTCCAACTTTTGATCAAGCCCTCTTGTTGCAGGGCATTATAAACGTTGGCATAGGCACCTTGCTGTTTGTTGTCCGTTAAGCCCGGCAACTCAAGCGCCACTAGATTTGGTGTTTCAGCTACAGCTCTGAAACTCAACAGAGCGATCACTACAAAATAAAAAAAACGCCTGAATATAATATGGTTCAAACACAGCCTCATTCCACGCGCGTTGAGCATCCTTGCGCTTCAATAGAGTAGCGTTTTTTGACGCTAAAAACAAGGCGGCTGCTGTACTTAAAGTGAGGACACAAGAGTATTAGAGGGTAAAGTTGCCCCTCTAGCGCACCATGTTAAAAACTATATCGTCCACATCCATCTTGAAGCCCACGAGGAATTCGTAATTATAACGACGCGCTTGGGCAATGGTTGGAATTTGCTGCAAAAGCACTTCTTCAGATACAGCGATACCCTCAGAATTGAAGCGTAACGTCACGTCGTAAGTGCTTTTGGAAATAATTTGGCTATTGTCTTTCACCACAGCAACAAAATACGGCACTGTCACTTCAGTCCCTCTAAGGGCGGGGCCAGCTTGTGCTCCAATTGAAAAAGAAACTTGCGATTTTACATCTTCGCCTTCTTCACAAACACTGCGCAGGTTCATAATACTTGCTTTAAAAGCCATATCATTGCTTGTCCGGCCTTCGCCTTGGAATTTTACCAATGTGCCAAGGTCACCAATTACAGCAACACCCAAACACCGTGAAACCACCACTTCAAACGGGTTTTTGTTACAAGCCGCAACAAACAGCAACATTGCAGACAAACACACAAGACGAACGGACATAGAAAACCTTCCAAAAACTTCACCAGACTTTACCACTGGATTTCGCGCGATCATAAAAAGAAGCCTGTCAAAGCGCAAGCTAAGTTCACTCTTGTTTGTATAAGAGCACTATTATGTGACAAAACTTCTTTTAACCAAGGACTGCTCTGCGAAAAATTCTCATTGCAGCATGACAAAAATAAGGCATTCTTACCAACTGGCTTGACCCAATATTATTTGGCGAGTAGCTAATGGGACAAACTCAAGCATCTGGAGCGCCGCTAATGACGCAGAACACCAACGAAAAACTAAAGATTTTTCTCGCAAACCCAAGGGGGTTTTGCGCTGGTGTTGACCGTGCCATCAAAATTGTTGAACTGGCCCTTATAAAATTTGGCTCCCCCGTTTATGTTCGCCACGAAATTGTCCACAATCGCTATGTTGTGGAAGGGCTGGAAACCAAAGGCGCCATTTTTGTCGATGAACTGGACGAAGTACCAGAAGATGCGCCTGTTGTCTTTTCAGCGCACGGCGTACCCAAATCAGTACCTGCCGAAGCCAATCGCAGAAATATGGTGTATCTTGATGCAACATGCCCGCTGGTTTCTAAAGTCCATAAACAAGTCGAACGCCACAAAGCGCGGGGCCGCCATATTCTTATGATTGGTCATCAAGGCCACCCTGAAGTCATTGGCACCATGGGTCAGGTAGAAACTGGCTCTATGACACTTATCGAAACAGTAGATGATGTTGCGGCCCTTGATGCCGACGAATTCGCTGACCTGTCCTATGTCACACAAACGACACTTTCTGTTGATGATACTATAGATATTATTGACGCCCTCGAAGACAAATTCCCTAAACTGAAAAGCCCCAAGAAGGAAGATATTTGCTACGCAACCACCAACAGGCAAATTGCCGTAAAGGCGCTCGCAAAACAGGCCGAAAAAGTAATTATTATTGGCGCTCCAAATTCTTCCAACAGTCGCCGCCTTGTTGAAGTTAGTGAAAAGGAAGGCTGCCCGGCTCGCCTTGTACAGCGCGCCACAGACCTTGATATGGATTGGTTGGCTGGCGTTGCGTCTGTTGGCATCTCCGCAGGGGCTAGTGCGCCGGAAATATTGGTTGAGGAAGTAATTACTGCGCTTAAACAACAGTATCAGGCCACTGTTGAATTGATAACGACCGCTGAAGAAAATATTGTATTTAAAGTACCTGCACTATTGAAAGATATTGCCTAATGGCTGTGTATACCCAAGTGGATGACATCACCCTTTCCAACTTTCTTGCGACCTATAATGTTGGCACCACGACCAGCTTCAAGGGCATCGCCGAAGGCGTTGAAAACTCCAATTACCTTTTAGAAACGACAGAAGGCCAGTTCATCCTGACCCTGTATGAAAAAAGGGCTAACCCGGAAGATCTTCCGTATTTTCTGGATATGATGGAGCATTTGGCAAGCAAGGGCCTACCTGCCCCTCTTCCCATCCATGATAAGGCAGGTGCCGCGCTGCAAAAGCTGGCGGGCAAGCCAGCTTGTATGATCAGCTTCCTGAAGGGGGTTAGCGTCGACCATACCAGCCCTGATCACTGCGCAGAACTAGGGCTAACGCTTGCGAAAATGCATGTGGCGTTGGCTGACTATGCTGTGCAGCGGGAAAATGACTTGTCCATCGATGGCTGGAAAGAACTGTTTGAAAAGGTAAGAGCTGGCGCAGATAGTGTAGAAACAGGCCTAGAAAAACTGATTGAAAGCGAGCTGGCGTATTTAAGCGAACAGTGGCCAACAAATTTACCAAAAGGGACAATCCACGCAGACCTTTTCCCCGATAATATATTATTCACGGGCCTGAAAATCACTGGTGTGATCGACTTTTATTTCGGCTGCACTGATACACTGGCCTATGACCTTGCCATTTGCATTAACGCTTGGTGTTTTGATGAAAAGCATGATTTCGTTGCCGAAAAGGCCAAGCGTATGATTGAAATGTATGATGTTGAGCGCAGCCTCAGCCCTGCTGAAATTGAGGCCCTACCCACCCTCTGCCGGGGGGCTGCCCTACGGTTTCTGCTCACCCGTTTGTATGATTGGCTTAATCCTGTTGAAGGCGCAATTGTACGCCCAAAAAGGCCAGACGATTATATAAAGCGGCTCAAATTTCATCAACAAATTACAGATACAGCACACTATGTCGTCTAAGTCTAAAATCGTTACAATTTATACAGACGGGGCTTGCTCTGGCAATCCCGGCCCGGGTGGTTGGGGGGCTTTGCTTCTCTATGGTACCGACGAAAAGGAATTAACCGGCGGCGAGTTTGAAACCACAAACAACCGCATGGAGCTAACCGCTGCTATACAGGCATTAAATGCCCTGAAACGCCGCTGTACCATCGAATTACACACCGACAGCACCTATGTAAAAGACGGCATTACCAAATGGATTATAGGCTGGAAAGCCAAGGGCTGGAGAACGGCCGCTAAAAAACCCGTTAAAAATGAGGACCTGTGGCGCGCACTTGACGATGCTGCCGCCAACCATGATATTGAATGGAAGTGGGTTAAAGGCCATGCCGGTGACCCAGGAAATGAACGTGCTGACGAACTCGCCAATCAGGGAATGACTATTTACAAGCCTGATTATTAAAAGTTGCCAGCATTTTTCAATAGGGGGATTGAATGAGAGCTATATTTATACTTTTTGTTGGGCTTTTAGGGCTATCACAGCCTTTAACTGCCGATGGTGAAACTCACAGCTCGCTTGCTGAAAAAATAGAACACACCATAACAGGCCACATGAATGACCTGCTCTCTAGCCCAGAAGTCACAGGCATTACCTATGCTGCCAGTAAAGACGGTAAAATCATTTTTGCTTCAGGGTTTGGCCTAGCTGATATCAATACCAAGGAACTGGTAACATCAGTCACCAAAATGCGCACGGGGAGCGTTTCAAAAGTATATACAGCGGCCCTCATCGGGAAACTACTTGCAGCCGGCAAGCTCGACCTTGACCAAGCCATACAAACCTACATTCCCAATTTTCCAGAAAAAAAATGGGCATTTACAGTGCGTCAACTGTCTGCACATATGGCTGGTGTCCGCCATTATAAAGGCAATGAATTTTCCAGCACCAAGCATTATCCTTCCGTGTCGGAAGGGCTTACCATGTTCCAAAACGACCCGCTTGAATTTGAACCGAGTACAAAAGTTTCCTATACCAGCCACGGCTGGAACGTAATAGCACGTGCCCTTGAAGGTGCTGGCAAAAAGCCATTTCTTGAGCAAATGCAACAGCAAATATTCACACCTCTTGCCATGCATAACTCAGGCCCAGAGGATGTGACAAAAACCATTAACAATCTGGCATCTTTTCATGAAGTCAAAGACGGTGTCACCCAAATTGCGCCGTTCGTGGACAATAGTTATAAATGGGCAGGAGGCGGTTTCATTGGTACCGCATCAGACATGGCCATCTTTGGCAACGCGCACTTAAACGCCGGTTTCCATGATAGTAAAACGCTCACTCTCTTAAGCACAAAGCAAACCATAAAAGATGGTACACCAGCCGCGTTTGCCATTGGCTGGATGACTGCCAGCAATATGCGCACACGCCTAGGCAACTATAAGCAACTGCATCAGGCTGACAGTTTCAGTGATAGATTAATATGGCACGCTGGCGGCTCAATGGGGGCTGTGGCCCTGTTGCTGGTTGAACCAAAAACCCAAACAACAGTGGCAATGATGGCCAACAATAGCAGCAGCTTTCCTGCGTTGGTTATGCTGGGACTGGAAACCCTAAAACTCGCCAAGCAGCATGTAGCCAGCACGGCGCATAAAAAGTAAATTCCAAGTTTATTTCAAAGCATCTACGATGGCCCAAAGCCGGTCTTGGCCCCATAGGGTTTCGCCACCAACACGGAATGTTGGCACAGCCCAGCTTCCCGCCATCAACATTTCCTGTCGGTTACGTTCCGCTTTTTCTTTCCAGACATCATCTGGTAAGGCGGCAGAAACTTTGCTTGCCGGCAGGCCTGCACGCTCCAGTATTTTCATCAGTCCTTTGTCTGTGGTGCCGTCAATACCCTCTGACCATACGCCCTTCGTAAACGCCTTGAAAAAGGCCAAATCGCTACCGTCTTCTTGCAACGCAAAACCAAGGGCCATGGCACGCCGCGTTGCAAGGCCCAGAGGGTCTATTATTTTCCCAAAAGGGATGTTTTCCGCGCGGGCTTCCCGGGCAGCATCAAACAATATATAGCGCCCCTTATTATAGGGTAGAGCGAGACCGCGCATCACCATTGGCAAAACAGGTTTCAGCTTAATTCGGATGCCTGATTTGGCTGCAAACTCCGACATCGTTTGTAAAGCCACATAGCTGTATGGGCTGCGAACAGAGAAATACATATCAACGGAGCGACCTGAAACAGACTTATCCATTTTGCCAAGCCTATAGCGCCACAGGCGGGTCAGTTCATAATGGACTTCACCATCACCCAGACCAAGCCGGTTTAGCCGGCGCTCCAAATGATCCAGCCTATCAATACCGGGGTAAAACTCCCCCCCGTAATAAAGAGTTGCACTGGCATAATGCCCCAATGACCGCAGCTTTTTTTCGTTATGCGCCAGTCGGTCTTCGTGAATATCCGCAATCACACACAAGCGCTTCACTTCGGCAATGTCTTCGCGCCATAAAGCGGCCCCCACTTCCTGCGCAGCAGCAAAAAACCCTAAATCATTCTGCAAGCCAGCCAAATACCGGTTTGCCATGCCAACACCCAATCTGTCTGGCACCACTGCGGATGACGGAAACCCAAGCCCATAAAGCCGGGCCAGCCGTGTAGCATCAATAATGCTGTAGGCTTCAAACCGAGCGGGGTCCGGGTACATGTTTGCCGGTAACTGCTCGATAACAAGTGGTTTGATTTTAATATTAAACCGCGAGGCCAGATCAGGCAGGATCTGCACCATCAACTGGCAATAAGGATCATCGGCCCTATGGAAATACAATAGCTCGTGCGGTTGCCGCCTTAGACGCCGCGCAAATTCAGTGCGCGCGCGGCCTGCATTTAGCTTGGTTTCACTTGTTAACCAAGCGGCAATATTGGACTGTAAAATACCAGCAACATTCATAGAGACGGACTTTAACTGTTAATCGTCTACAGCTTCTACCATCAAAATTGTTCCATTAACAGCGATAACACGCATCTTTTCACCAACTTTGGCATTTGGGCCTTGTGCAAGCCAACGGCTGTCGCCCACTGACACATGCCCCCGGCCATTTTCAAAGGCTTCTGCTGCCAAATAAACTTTGCCAACATGCTTTTGTCCGCGGGTATTAACTTTTGCCTCGCCATCATCAGCCGTATTTTTATAGAAAAAATGATTGCCAATAAAAACAGAAACAGCGGCCAGAGCGGCAAAAATCAACCCATGACCTTCAAAGCCCATTTCAGGCATCAACCAAGCGGCCACGCCGGTAACTAGAGACGCTAGCCCAATCCATAATAGATACACGCCCGGAATAACCATTTCGCCCGCCAGCAGCAAAACACCTGCTGACCACCAGAGCCAATCAGCATTGGCGGCCATCCATGTAAGATATTCTTCCATCATTTACTCCGCATTTGGCACACTTGGGCGCCGTTTTCCACTGGCTGGTGCTTTACCGCCCAAGTCTTTAAAAAGCTCAGAAATACCACCGATTGAGCCAATAACACTGGATGCTTCCATGGGCATAAACACAAGCTTTTCATTAGGCGATGTTGCAAAGCCACCCAAAGCCTCGATGTATTTTTGAGCCACAAAGTAATTGATGGCTTGTGGATCACCTTCTGAGATGGCTTTTGACACCATCTGAGTTGCCTTTGCTTCTGCTTCGGCTTCACGTTCGCGGGCTTCGGCATCTCTAAAGGCTGCTTCACGGCGACCTTCAGCATCCAGCATAATCGCCTTTTTCTGCCCTTCAGCACGCAGAATTTCTGCTTCTCGCAAGCCTTCTGCTTCCAGAATTGCGGCCCGCTTATCGCGCTCGGCTTTCATCTGACGGCCCATTGCTTCCACAATATCGCGTGGGGGTGCTATGTCTTTAATTTCAATACGCGTAATTTTAATGCCCCACGGCTGAGTTGCGCCGTCCACCACATTCATCAAGCGGGCATTAATGTCATCCCGCTTGGACAGCAGCTCATCCAAATCCATTGAGCCCATCACCGTACGAAGGTTGGTCATGGTGAGGTTAAGAATAGCATTGGTCAGGTTGTTCACTTCATAGCTTGCCTGCGCTGCATCAAGCACTTGATAAAACACCACCCCGTCGGCAGCAACCATGGCGTTATCTTTCGTGATAACTTCCTGTGTCGGTATTTCCAGCACTTGCTCCATCATATTTATTTTATGGCCGATACGTTCGATAAACGGCGTAATGATATGAAAGCCCGGTGTCAGAGTTTGCGTATAGCGACCAAAACGCTCCACAGTAAATTCATACCCTTGCCCGACCGTAACAACTGCTGAAAAGATAAAAACAATCGCCAGAAGGGCGATAAAAACAACAAGAATTATATCCACGCTAATACTCCTAGATATTGAAATATAATAGGTTTTCGAAAAACATATATAGGGTGTACCCGGCAAAAATTAAAGGGTGACCATAAGCCACCCTTCTTAAGTACTGATAAATTTCACGCTAAAAGCGCGCCATCTCTATAGTTGTGATAGGGCATGTTCAGCAGTTGAAACCTTAAAGTCGCCCGGTGCTTCAACATTTAATTCTGTTACGGTACCATTATCAACAATCATGGAAAAACGCTGTGAACGAATGCCCATGCCAAAACCGGAAGCATCCATTTCAAGGCCAAGTGCTTTGGTGAATGCAGCGTTACCGTCTGCAAGCATGGTTACCGCGCCTTCAGCACCAGAACCTTTGCCCCAAGCGTCCATCACAAAAACATCATTAACCGCAAAACAGGCAATTTCATCAACGCCTTTTGCTTTCAATTCAGCCGCTTTTTCAACAAAACCAGGCAGGTGTTTAGCCGAGCATGTTGGTGTAAAAGCACCGGGCACAGAAAAAAGTACCACTTTCTTACCTGCAAAATAATCAGCAGTGACAACAGGGCCTGGTCCATCAGCAGTCATCGTTGTTAATGTTGCGGCCGGGAGAGTATCTCCAACTTTGATTGTCATAATATTTCCTTGAGTGTGAAAGTAAGTCAGCCTGCCATAGAGGGCTAACCGAGCAAATTTATTAGCTGTGAATATAGCCTAAAAGAAACGAATTACTAGGCTTATGGTTCGGTAATTATTTCGGCATTTATCCGGCACTTATAATGACGCGATCATCTGGAAAGGTTGAAATGGCGTTCCACCGAA
>JAESQS010000202.1 GCA_016765035.1 Kordiimonadaceae bacterium
CTACGTGATCCTCTTTCGATAAACGGCGGAAATCCGGTATTTGGCAAACATTCCAAAGCCTTTCAACAGCTTCTTTATGTTGCGCTAAAGATACAATTTCATCATCTTCTGTCAGGGCTTTTAATGTGAGCAAATCCAGACTATCACGCGTGCGGTGCAAGCCGTCCGTGCTCGTAGGCGCTTCTAACGAGCCTAAAAGGCGTGGAATCGACGCGTAATTCAAACGGTTATTTCGCCAAAAAATATGCTTTACTGGGTCAAATTGATGCTCTTCAATTTGAGCTATCATCATCGGGTCCATGGCTTCATCAGGACCGGACCCAAGAGTAGAAAAAGTACCGTCTTTTTTATACCGTCCAGCACGGCCCGCAATTTGCGCGGCTTCAGCCGCAGAAAGGCCCCTAAATGTACGGCCATCAAATTTGGTCAAGGCGGAAAAAGCAACATGGCCGACATCTAGATTAAGCCCCATCCCGATGGCATCGGTTGCGACCAGATAATCAACTTCGCCAGCCAGATACATGTCTATCTGCGCATTGCGCGTGCGAGGACTAAGCGCCCCCATCACGATGGCTGCACCGCCTTTTTGCCTGCGCATCAGTTCCGCCATGCCGTATACTTCACTGGCAGAAAAACCAACCACAGCACTGCGGCGCGGTAGCTTAGAAATTCTAGCTGGCTTTACATGACTGAGCTGCGAAAAACGCTCCCGCATCAACAGCTCTGCTTCGGGAATAAGCCGCCTGATGATCGGCCACATGGTTGCCGCCCCCAGAAACAGCGTTTCAAAACGACCCCGAGAATGCAGTAAATGCTCCGTGAAAATATGACCACGCTGTGGGTCAGCAGCCATTTGCACTTCATCTATTGCCACAAAGTCCGCCGTGGTGTGGCGCGGCATTGCTTCTGCCGTACACAAAAAATACCGTGCGCCTTTCGGCACGATACGTTCTTCGCCTGTTAGTAGCGCAACTTGGTTTTTGCCTTTCACAGCAACAACACGGTCATACACTTCACGCGCCAACAGCCTCAGCGGAAAGCCCATAACACCAGACGAATATACCAACATGCGCTCAACCGCATAATGGGTTTTACCTGTGTTTGTTGGCCCTAATACAGCTTTGATCGTACCGGTCATTAACTTTTCACTCTGACAAAATCCATAAACTCGTTCATAGAACCAGTAAGCATGGCTTGCCAACCTCAAAAATGCATACAGTTTTGTGACTTGTGGTTATTCTGATAAAACGAGATATTCGGCGTATGGGGGACACTGATGACTTCATCTTTTACAAAGAAACCTAAAACGCCAAAAGCACTGGGGCGACGCGCTTTTCTTACATCCAGTGGCGCTGCCGGGGGGCTTTTATTTACTGCGACGGTTCTTGCACAACAGCAAGCACCCAACCCCCCTTTATCCTCTCCATCTGACCTGAATATTGCAGAAAAACTGATAGACCTAGACTATACCGATGCTGAACGGTCGGTTATCTACGAAAGCCTAGAGGGCTTGGTAGACAGAGTACGCGCCCGACGAGAGAACGCGCCGCTTACTAACGCTGATTTACCAGCCCATATTTTTGATCCGCGCCTGCCCAGCCAAGACTATAAACAGCAAAAATATGCGGTAAAACTGGCCGCGCAAGAGGCCGGGGCAATACCCTCAGACGAAGATATTGCCTTTGCCCCTGTTTGGAAGCAGGGAATATGGCTACGGGAAGGGCGTTTAACGGCAAACCGCCTCACAGACATTTACCTGCAACGCATCCAAAAACTGGGGCCTAAACTTGAATGTTTCGTTACCGTAACAGAAGCGGATGCCCGAAAAGCAGCACAGCAGGCTGATATTGAATTACGCAGTGGCAAAGACAGAGGCCCCCTACATGGTATCCCTTATGGCTTAAAGGACCTTGTCGACACTGCGGGCATACGCACAACATGGGGCGCAGAACCTTATAAAAACCGAATTGCCCCCACCGACGCCCTCGTGGTGAAGCGGCTCAGAGATGCCGGGGCCATTCTGCTTGGGAAAACTACATTAGGGGCATTAGCCTATGGAGACCGCTGGTTTGGGGGTGTAACCCGAAACCCGTGGGACACAGAAGAAGGCTCGTCCGGCTCCAGCGCGGGGTCTGCTTCCGCCACAGCAGCAGGTTTATGTAGTTTTGCCATTGGCTCTGAAACACTTGGTTCTATCATCTCACCGTCTTCCCGCTGCGGGACAACGGGCTTGCGCCCCACATTCGGGCGCATTCCCCGCACAGGCGCGATGGCACTTTGCTGGTCTCTCGACAAATTAGGCCCGCTTTGTCGCTCTGTCGAAGATACTGCCCTTATTTTAGAAGCGCTGAATGGCGCTGACCCAAGCGACCCAAGCTCCCTAGAGTGGGGGTTTTCTTATGATGGCCCAACAGCCATTGGCGAAGATATTAAAATTGGCTACGACCCCGCTTGGTTCAATAATGCTACCGCGACAGATAAGGCCGTGTTAGGGCAGCTCAGAAGTATGGGGTTTACCCTGACAGAAATTACATTGCCGGATATGCCATACAGCGCGCTTCTAACAATACTTGATGTAGAAGCCGCCGCCGCTTTTGAAGACCTTACCCTATCCGGCCAAGATGATTTATTAAAATGGCAAGAACCTCAATCTTGGCCAAACACCTTTAGAAGTGCCCACTTCATTTCTGCCGTAGAAGCCCAGCAAGTAGACCGCTTTCGCCGCAAAGTTATGGAAATGATGGCTGGTATATATGAGAAAGTGGACATGCTGGTTTGCCCCAATTTTACAGGTGACCTTATGGTTATCACAAACTTTACAGGCGCCCCCAGCCTGACAATCCCTGTAGGTATGGAAGAAAGGCAGAGTGTGCCGCGTGTTGGGGAACCAAAGCCCGACACCCGCCGGGTAAAAAGCCCCCACCCCCATGCCATTACCCTGTGGGGCAATATGTTTAGAGAAGATCAATTGCTAGCAGTCGGCCGATTGCTGGAGGAAAGCATGAGATTTTACAGGAACAGGCCAGACTTTTCAGCTTGAACTGGCCTTTCAGCATGGTTAAACTATCCACTTAAATCACTGTTACAGCTTGACCCCTCCACGCGAATCGCCTATATGCCGCCAATCTATTCTTCATGGTGAGGGGTGGATTGAACCGATCATAAAGATTCAGGGGCTTAAAGCCTCGAGAAAAACAAGGAAAAGATCATGGCTCGCGTATGTGAACTAACAGGTAAAAAAGTGATGTCCGGCAACAATGTATCACACGCACATAATAAAACTCGTCGCCGCTTTTTGCCTAACCTAACTAAAGCTACTTTGATTTCTGACACGCTTGACCGCTCCGTTACGCTGCGTATTTCAACGCACGCACTTCGCTCTGTTGAGCATAACGACGGGCTGGACAATTTGCTTTTGAAAACAAATGACAGCGCACTTTCTGCAAAAG
Source organism: Kordiimonadaceae bacterium (assembly GCA_016765035.1). Lineage (GTDB taxonomy): Bacteria > Pseudomonadota > Alphaproteobacteria > Sphingomonadales > Kordiimonadaceae > Kordiimonas. Next base: position 3,450 of record JAESQS010000202.1, read on the forward strand.
CAGCAAAACTGAAAAAAGAAATCAAAAAGAAGAAAGCAGCCGCTGCTGCCTAAGCTTTTAGCTCTTTAAGAATTCAAAAAACGCTGCAAGCTAAATAGTTTGCAGCGTTTTTTATTGTTTGGGCACTGGGTTATATAGCCCATATCCAATTTAATATGCATATCCGCCCACTCCGCCTACCCAACCACCCGCTAG
>JAESQS010000203.1 GCA_016765035.1 Kordiimonadaceae bacterium
CCCCCTACCCAACCACCAGCTAGGATACACTGTGGGGTGGTTGGGTAGGGGGTGCGGGCCGGTGTTGCATATTACCGGATACGCTATAGTCCGCCCTTTTCTTTATCTTGTCCCGCCCGTAATAGCAGGGTAAAAGGCACACATGACAGATACACTTTCCATATATTTAGGCCAGATCAATCCAACTGTTGGTGCGGTTAAAAGCAACTGTGAATGCATTGCAGAAACCTATGCTGCGGCGCAAGTTGCGGGTGCAGACCTTGTGGTGACCCCTGAACTTTCCATTTCAGGGTATCCGTTGGAAGATTTGGTGTTGAAACCGGGCTTTGTACAGCAAGCAATGCATGCTGTGGAAAGCTTGGCTGCAATAACAGCCGGTGCGGATGAACCCGGCCTAATTGTGGGATGCCCGTGGTTAGAGGGCGGTAAGCTCTTTAATGCCACATTGTTGCTTGAAGGCGGCGTTGTTAAAGACGTACGCTATAAGCATGATTTGCCAAATTATGGTGTGTTTGATGAAATCCGTGTCTTTGATGCGGGGCCTGCTGCACCGACACCTGTGGATTTTCGGGGCTTTAAGCTCGGCGTTATGATCTGCGAAGATATGTGGTTTGGCACCTGCACCAACGCCCTTGCCGGCGCAGGGGCAGACATACTGCTTGTACCCACTTGCAGCCCGTATGAGCTTGATAAACATGACGAGCGACAGCAACACGCCCAAAACCGTGTTGCTGAAAGCAAGCTCCCCCTTGTCTTTTGTAATCAAATGTCGGGGCAGGATGAACTGGTGTTTGATGGCGCTAGTTTTGTGATGGCCGCAGATCAGAGCATTGTTGTGCAAATGGCTGCTTGGCAAGAAACTGGCCTTATAACGCATTGGAAGCGTGAAGGCGGCAAGCTAGCCTGCCAAACAACGCACCATGCCCCACAGCCTGACCGCTTGACCTCTATTTATCAGGCGATGGTGTGCGGCTTGCGCGATTATGTGAATAAAAACCGTTTCCCTGGGGTTATTTTGGGCATGTCTGGCGGTATTGATAGCGCCTTGTCAGCGGCTGTTGCGGTTGATGCTCTGGGGCCTGACCGGGTGCACTGCGTTATGATGCCATCCCGCTATACGTCTGGTGAAAGTGTTTCGGACGCTGAAAAATGCTCTGGTGCGCTGGGTGTGAAGCATGATGTCATTACCATCAAGCCCGGTGTTGATGCTTTTGATGATATGTTGGGAGCTGTCTTTGCAGACACGCAACCTGATACGACGGAAGAAAATATCCAGTCGCGGCTGCGCGGCCTTATCTTGATGTCGCTGTCGAACAAGTTTGGCAATATGGTGCTGACAACTGGCAATAAGTCAGAAATGTCAGTGGGGTATGCCACCCTGTATGGTGATATGTGCGGTGGGTATAACGCCTTGAAAGATGTGTATAAGCTTGATGTTTTTGCGCTTTCTGCATGGCGGAACGAAAATGTGCCTGAGGGCGCTTTTGGGACGGGAGGTGAAGTTATTCCCGTGAATATCATTACCAAGCCCCCAGCTGCTGAATTGCGGGAAGACCAAAAAGACGAAGATAGTTTGCCGCCCTATGAAGCTCTAGATGACATGCTGCGATGCCTTGTTGATGAAGAAATGTCAGTGCCGGAAGTGGCGGCCCGTGGGTATGATGTGGCTGAGGTTGCGCGCATTGAACATTTGCTCTACATCGCCGAGTATAAAAGGCGTCAGGCACCTCCGGGTGTGAAGATAACCCGAAAGAATTTTGGTCGTGACCGACGGTATCCCATCACCAATGGATATCGCAGTGCTCCGAAAATACCTAATCTAAACCAGTGCCTTAGTAGAAAAATTAACAAGGCCCAAGGATAATAAAATGACTGTAAAAGTACGTTTCGCCCCATCCCCAACTGGTAAACTGCATTTGGGTAATATCCGTGCAGCGCTTGTGAACTGGTTGTTTGCGCGGCAACAAGGCGGCACTTTTGTGTTGCGGATTGATGATACAGATACAGCACGGTCTACCAAAGAAAATGAAGATGCTATTCGGGCAGACCTTTCGTGGCTTGGGTTGGAATGGGACGAGACTTTCCGCCAGAGCGACCGCTTTGCGCGCTATGACGAAGTTGTAGCCAAACTGAAAGCTGATGGCCGCTTGTATCCTTGCTACGAGACAGCGGATGAGCTGGACATGAAACGCAAAATCCAAATGAGCAGAGGCAAGCCGCCTGTGTATGACCGGGCTGGGCTGGAATTGACTGCCGAAGAGGTTGCGGCCTATGAAGCCGAAGGCCGCACAGCGCATTGGCGCTTTAAGCTTGATGTGCCAGCCCGCATTGACTGGACTGACCTTATTCGGGGCGATGTTTCCATTGATTTGACGTCTGTGTCTGACCCGATCCTTATCCGCGGCGATGGCAGTTACCTTTATACTTTGCCAAGCGTGGTTGATGATGTGGATTACGGTATTACCCATATTGTGCGCGGCGAAGACCATGTGACAAACTCTGCGGTACAAGTGCAGTTATTTGAAACTATTGGCGGTAAAGCGCCTGAAATGGCACATTTTGCATTGCTGACAGGCAAAGGCGGAGAAGGCCTTTCAAAACGCTACGGCGCGATGTCAATTGGGGAATACCGCGATGCAGCAGGGCTTGAGCCGATGTCTATCGTGTCATTGCTCGCGCGCGTTGGTACTAGTGAACCGATTGAAGCCTTTGTAGAGGCGCAGTCCCTTATTGAAGCGTTTGATTTTGGAAAATTTGGCCGTTCAACTGCAAAATTGGACTCTGACGATTTAGAATTACTCAATGCTAAAATCCTTCACCTAACACCCTATGCTGCGATTGCAGATAAGCTGGAAGGTGTTACGGAAGAAGTGTGGAATGCGATCCGCCCGAATATGAAAAAACTCGGTGATGTAGGGGAATGGCTTTCCATCATCAATGGCCCGGTTATACCGCTGATTGAAGACACGGACCATATTGCAAAAACAGCGACTTTATTGCCTGAAGGGGCGTTAACTGCGGATAGCTGGAAAGCATGGACGGATGTGGTTAAGGCGGAAACTGGCGTTAAAGGGCGGGATTTGTTTATGCCGTTACGCCACGCGCTAACAGGACAAAAGCACGGTCCTGATATGGCAACTATTTTACCGCTTATTGGCCGCGAAAAAGTGCTTGCGCGCCTAAACGGTGAGGCCGCATGACTGACATTTATGTCTATAATACCGAGGCACGTACGAAGCAGAAATTTGAGCCGATAGACCCTGCAAATGTGCGCATGTATGTGTGTGGTGTTACGGTTTATGGGAACGCGCACATTGGAAACGCGCGGCCATACACCGTTTTTGATGTCTTATACCGCTTGCTGCGCCATACTTATGGTGCTGAGCATGTTACCTATGCGCGGAATATTACGGACATCGAAGATAAAATAATGAACCGGGCTAAGGAAGAAAGCGTTTCGATAAAGACGATCACGACACGCTATACAAAAGTTTTCCATGAGGATATGGCCCGGCTTGGGTCGTTAAACCCTGATATGGAGCCTAGAGCCACTGATCATTTGCCTGAAATGATCAAGATGATGCGTACGCTCATAGAAAAAGGCCATGCCTACGAAGCGGAAGGCCATGTGATGTTCAGTGTGGCATCAATGGAAAATTATGGTCGCCTTTCACGCCATAGCCGTGACGAATTAGTAGCCGGCGCGCGTGTTGAAGTTGCGCCTTACAAAAAAGACGCTGCAGACTTTGTGCTTTGGAAACCATCAAGCAAAGACCAAGTTGGTTGGGGCAGCCCATGGGGCAGGGGACGGCCCGGCTGGCATATAGAATGCTCTTGCATGGCTGCGAAGCACTTGGGTGAGACATTCGATATTCATGCCGGTGGGCAGGATTTGATATTCCCGCACCATGAAAATTAAATTGCTCAAAGTGAATGTACATACGG
>JAESQS010000204.1 GCA_016765035.1 Kordiimonadaceae bacterium
CGGTGAACGTCATAGCCTGAGCCAACACGGACATCTGCATGTGTCATCATAATTTGGGCCTCAGCTTTCGTGAAATCATCAGGGCATGTAATTTTAAAATTCGCCTCGCTACCAGTGCAAATTTGGACTTGCCCGCCAGAATGCTCAAATATGGCAGCATCATCCGTAAAATTTTGGTGCGGGGCATTTTTGTGGGCTGCGATCAAATCGGTAAAAGAAAAAGCTTGTGGTGTTTGCACACGGTATAGGTTTTCCCTGCTAACAGTATCAGAGATGATAGCGCCTGAGGCACGCTTTAAAGTGTCTGTTACGGGTAGGGCTGGTATGACAGCTTTTGCGCCAGTGTTGAGGGTCGTAAGCAGATTTGAAATTAATTTTTCAGATACAAATGGCCGTGCTGCATCATGGACTAATACATAATCAGGCGGTGTATCAGCCAAAGCAGCTAATCCGGCGTAGACACTGTCCTGCCGTGTTGCGCCGCCAAGTGTGTGGGAAATAGTATCCCCATTGTTACCTAGAGAACTACGTGTTTCTTCATATAACGCAACGTCGTCCGGGTGTATCACCACTTTAATTATGCAGCTAGGGAGGGCAATGGTTAGCGCCCTAATTGTATGGGCAAGAACCGTTTTTCCAGCAACAAGAGCATATTGTTTGGGCAAACTGGTTTCCGCGCGACTGCCACGTCCCGCCGCAACCACAATCACGGCAATAGCAGCTTTTTGAGACAATGCATTCTTAGTCTGGATTTTGCTGGTAACTTCTGTCATAAGCGGTGCCTAATATTTAGGCAGTTCCCCATTTAAGTGTTTAGGTTATCAAATGGCTCTTAGCATTGGTCCAGTAAAAATCAAAGACCCAGTATTGCTCGCCCCTATGGCTGGCGTTACAGATATGCCCTTTCGCAAGCTTGTAAAAGGCTTTGGCGTCGGGCTTGTTGTATCGGAAATGATCGCTTCAGAAGCCATGATCCGTGCCAGTGAAAAATGCCAGAAAATGGCATCTAACTGCAAAGAAGAATTTCCCATGTCAGTCCAGTTGGCAGGGTGCGACCCGTTAAAGATGGCCGAAGCAGCCAAACTTAACGAAGGACGCGGCGCTGCCATTATTGATATTAACATGGGTTGCCCGGTTAAAAAGGTTGTGAACGGGCAGGCTGGTTCTGCTTTGATGCGGGATTTAGACAAAGCGGGCGAAATTGTTGCTGCAACAGTAAATTCAGTTTCCTTACCGGTTACCCTAAAAATGCGCCTTGGTTGGGATGATAACAGCCTGAATTCTCCTGAGCTTGCAAAAATTGCCGAACAAGCCGGGGTGAAAATGCTGGTGGTTCATGGTCGCACACGGTGTCAGCTCTATAAAGGGCACGCCGATTGGGAAAAAATTCGTTTGGTGAAAGAAGCTGTGGATATCCCGGTTATTGTAAATGGTGATATTACAACGCTTGAAGATGTGAAGCTGGCGCTTGAGCATTCAAAAGCCGACGGTGTGATGATTGGCCGTGGCACCTACGGTAAACCTTGGTTCCCATCGCAGGTTATTGATTATCTTAATACGGGGGCCATAACACAGGAACCCACCCTTGAGATGCAGTTGAATGTCATTCTGGAGCATTACGAGAGTATGCTTGAGCATTATGGCAGTGTTACGGCTGTACGCATGGCCAGAAAGCACCTTGGCTGGTACACTAAGGGTTTGCACGGTTCTGCTGAATTTAGGCAGTTGATCAACCGTATGGATGACCCTAATGCAGTTAAAAGCGCTCTCAGCAATTTCTATTTGTCGCTTTGTGAAGAACTGGCTGCTTAATGGCTTCGGGTTCTAGCGATAGTATAGAGGCTGACCCAAAGGGATTGGGCGGCAGCGTGCTGTCGCACGAGCAGCTTTCCTCAGAAGTATTGTTGAGCCTGTATCAGGCCGTGATTTTGGTTGATGCTACTGACCATATTGCGGCTGTTTTTGCCCATACGGAATCTGTTTTTGAGCAGGGCAAAGAAACCTTGCAGGGCGCGCATATTAGCGCCTTACGGGGCGTGGGCTATGCTGTGGTGGACCTTGTGCACCGGTCACGTGCCGATTTTAGCCCGCTCAACAGCTATGACGTTGAATGCTTGCCGCCTATAGGCGATATTGAATTGATGGATTTGCACGCGCACCCTTTTAAAGAGGACGGCGCTATCTTGGTGACCATACAGCCGCGCCGTATTACGGCATTTTTGGAAAAACGCGATGAGATGGAGGCCGCAGCCCGCTCAGTGAGCGGTTTGGCTTCTATGTTGGCGCATGAGATTAAAAATCCCTTGTCTGGTATTCGAGGGGCAGCGCAGTTAATGGGCAGGGCGCTTGATACAAAAAACGCCAGACTGACAGACCTGATCTGTAAGGAAGTGGACCGGATTAAAGACCTTGTGGACGAAATGGAAACATTTAACACGCCCACAAGTGAAATGCTGGAAGCCGTTAATATCAATCAGGTATTAGACCATGTTCTAAACCTTGCTGTGGCTGGTTTTGGTGCCAAAGCAACGATAAAGCCACGCTTTGATCCCTCCTTGCCTGATGTGCACGGGCATTTTGACCGGCTGATACAAGTTTTTTTAAATCTGGTTAAAAATGCGATTGAAGCTGCTGGGCCTTATGCAGAGCTTACCGTTACGACCTCATACCGCCACGGCATATGGATTAGAGACGAAAGTGGTCAGCGGGTGCGCTTGCCAATTGAAATTACCGTTCAGGATAATGGCCCAGGCATTCCCGACCATTTAAAAGGCCACCTGTTTGACCCCTTTGTTAGCGGAAAAGAAGGTGGTACGGGGCTAGGGCTTGCACTTGTTGCGCGTTATATCAGTGAAATGGGTGGGACCGTTACATGTGATACGCACGTCTCTAGTGGGGCGATTTTCAGAGTGCAGCTTGCTTTATATGAGGATTTGAACAGTGAGCAGAAGTAAACCCAATATTATTGTAGCTGACGATGACCTTGCGATCCGTATTGTAGTTGGTGAAGCCCTGCGGCAAGAAGGCTGGCAAGTGCTTGAGGCGGAGGATTTGCCCGAGCTTGAGCGCATGGTGCGTGGCGGGCAGGGTGATGTTGTTGTTTCCGATGTTCTGATGCCGGGCGGGAACAGCCTTGATGCTCTGCCTGATATGATTAAGGAACGTCCTGATCTGCCTTTTATCATTATGAGTGCGCAAAATACACTTTCAACCGCTATGGCTGCTGCCAATCAGGGTGCTTTTGATTATCTTCCAAAACCTTTTGATATTGATGAGTTAGTTGCCATTGTTAAGAAAGCACTTAAAGATAATTCTGCCCCTGTTAGTAAACAGGAGGAAGTGGAAGAAGGCCATTTGATTGGGCGCTCCCCAGCCATGCAGGACATCTACAGGGCAATGGCGCGTGTGGCTCAAACGGACCTTACGGTGTTAATCGTAGGGGAAAGCGGTACAGGCAAGGAGCTGGTGGCACGGGCCTTACATGCCCACAGTGCCCGACAGGAAAACCCCTTTGTACCCGTGAATATGGCCGCTATCCCGAAAGAGTTGATCGAAAGTGAACTTTTTGGACATGAAAGGGGTGCTTTCACTGGCGCAGAAAGCCGCACATTAGGACGATTTGGGCAGGCTAAAGGCGGCACGTTATTTTTGGATGAAATTGGAGATATGCCACTGGAAGCGCAAACTAGGCTGTTGCGCGTGCTTCAAGAGGGCGAATATCAAACAGTTGGCGGGCAAGTTAGCATCAAAACGAATGTGCGGATCATAGCGGCCACCAACAAAAACCTGCAAAATATGGTCAAAGAGGGTAATTTTCGGGAGGATTTGTTCTTCCGGTTAAATGTAGTGCCTTTGATTATCCCGCCGCTCCGAAACAGAATTGAAGATGTACCGGATCTTGCGGAACATTTCCTGAAAAAGGCGACTGAATCCGGTTTACCGTTTAAATCTATGAATGAAAGCGCAAAGAAAGTGCTGCAATCGTTTGATTGGCCGGGCAACGTTCGGGAGCTTGAAAACCTATTGCACCGCATTTGTGCGTTACATTCTGGAAACTTGATTACAGCGCAAATTGTCAAAGAGGAACTGGACAGGTCCACATCAGACCTTGCCGGAGGGCCTGTTAGCATTATGGCAACAATATCGGGTGGTAATCTGTCGCAAACGGTACGGCAACACCTTGATCAGTATTTTGATTATCACGATGACGGCATACCGCCACCGGGATTATACCAAAGAATTTTACGGGAAATTGAGCGCCCTCTAATCCAAAAGGTACTGTTGGTTACCAAAGGAAATCAGGTGAAAGCCTCGGAAATGCTGGGTCTAAACCGCAACACCTTGCGTAAAAAAATCAATGAACTTGAAATATCTGTCCCGTTGAAAACAAATTAGAAAATGAATTAAACCAATAATCAACCATCGTGCGTGTGATATTTGTGGAACATTTGTTGTAAATATGCATCATGGTCAAAATGATACGTAAGAAGACCAAAGATTCGTCAGATATTTTAGAGACACGGCCGAAGATTCTCAATCGGAAATGGGCTCGGGTTTTGCTGTGGGCACGTCGGATTAAGCTGGCGGGGCGGATCGAGTTTATTCTTGCTGTGCTGGCTGTTATGTCAGCGATTGCCACTTATATTGCCATGTCGCAAAAATCAGCGCCATTTGATGTTACATCTGGCCGCACTATGCGCGTGTTGCTGCTAATTAATTTGGCTTTGTTGTTGTCGCTTGGTGTCGCAATTGGGCGTTGGTTTGTACGAATCTGGCTGTCTCGCAAAGGCATGGCGTCAGGGTCACGTCTTCATACCAAAGTGACTGGCTTTTTTATTGCTATCGCAATTGTACCCCCCATTATCATGACAGTGTTTTCAGCTTTGTTCCTTGATTTTGGTATTCAATCATTCTTTAGCGAAAAAATTCGTTTCACCATGAATAACTCGCTGGAAGTAGCTGAAACCTACATGATTGAACACCGTTCAACCATTCGGCAAGACATGCTGGCAATCAGCCTTGCTTACAGCCGTTTAAATGGGTTTCAGCAGCGGGACCACCTTACACTCCAAAAAGTGGCTGATACAGCCCTTACAACGCGGCTGCTGTCTGAAATTCTAGTGATAGAGGAACGGGATGGGTCTGGAGAAATTATAGCGCGGGCTAGTAATCAAATAGGTCTGCCTACATCGTCGCTTGATATTACATTGATTGAACGGGCACGGTCTGGGCAAAGTGTGATTGCTTCCAATTCGGAAGATAACCGCGTTGTCGGCATTGTTAGGCTTGGGTCTTATTTCCAGCCGACCTATCTGTATGTATCTCGGGATTTAAGCCCTAAAGTACTGGGGTATTTGAATGCAACACGCTCTGCTGTAACAGAATATGATGAACTTGAAGGTCGGCGCAGTGACATTCAGTTACAGTTTAATATGGTTTTCATCATTATTTCCCTGCTTATTCTGCTTGCTGCCATTTGGGTGGGACTGTGGTTTGCCAGCCGCCTTGTAACGCCGCTTTCAAACTTGGTTGATGCCGCCGAACGTGTGGGTAAGGGCGACTTGACAGCACGGGTGCCTAGTGTGCCCACCAGTGATGAAGTTGGCACTCTTAGCCGTGCGTTTAACCGCATGACAGACCAGTTGGCGAATAATCAGGATGAATTAATAGCCGCAAATGCCGAGTTGGATGAACGTATGCGCTTCCTTGAGGAAGTTCTTGGCGGGGTTTCTGCTGGGGTGATGGGCCTTCAGCAGGACGGAACAGTTTTCCTGCCAAATCGCTCTGCCACTAATTTGCTGGGGATGCGCTTTGAGGATTTGATAGGCACCAGACTTAAAGAAAGTGTGCCTGAATTTGGCGATATTTTGCAAGCTGGTGGGAAAAGTGGCACAGGGGAAGCACAGGGCGAAATACAGCTTGAAGTGTCTGGTGAAACCCGCACGCTTATGGTCCGTGTGTTTGTGGAACGTGCCGAAGATGCTGTTGGCACAATCGGCGGTTATGTGGTCACGTTTGATGATTTGACAGAGCAGTTGGCTGATCAACGCACAGCGGCTTGGGCAGATGTAGCCCGCCGTATTGCGCATGAAATTAAAAACCCGCTAACACCTATCCAGCTTTCCGCTGAACGGTTGAAACGGAAGTACCTTAAACAGATTAACTTTGATGAAGATATATTTGTGCAGTGCACAGATACTATTATTCGCCAAGTGGGTGATTTACGCAGAATGGTGAATGAATTTTCCTCTTTCGCCCGGATGCCCACGCCCATGTTTAAAGAGACAGACATTCGTGACGTAGTGAAGCAAGCGATATTCTTGCAGGATGTTGCAGCGTCTAAAATAAGTTTTTCAACGACGGTAGAAGAAGGCATTGCCCCCATATTATGTGATGGCAGACTGATAGGGCAGGCGCTGACAAACATATTAAAAAATGCCGTGGAATCGGTGTCTAGCCGAATGTCGGTTGACACAACCAATGGCGTGCAAACTATTGTTCCCGGTGAAATTACCGTTGAAGTTTCACAGGATGGCGATCAATCAAGTGTCGTTATATCTGTAGAAGATAACGGTCTTGGTCTTCCGCAAGACCAAAAAGACCGCTTGATGGAGCCGTATGTAACTACACGGGTGAAAGGTACAGGGCTGGGATTGGCTATTGTGCGCCGTATTATGGAAGAGCACGGCGGCTCAGTTCGTATCAGAGATAAAAGTGATACCGGCGCAAAAGTCGTCCTGCATTTTTCCCGGAGTGGCGTTGCAGCACGTGCAGCCAAAGCAAAAGAACATAAAGATAATGAAGGCCAAACTGATATTACAAAAATTGACCCACGAAACGAGGATGCCGCTGCTAACGCAGCAGAATGATTTAAAGGAGCAGGCCAGACATGGCACTAGATATTCTGATTGTTGATGATGAAGCTGATATTAGAGAACTCGTTTCTGGAATATTGGAAGACGAAGACTATGGCACGCGTACAGCCCATGATAGTGATAGCTGTCTGGCGCAAATTGAAGCACGTTTGCCTTCATTGTTGATACTTGATATCTGGCTGCAAGGCAGCAAGCTGGACGGTCTGGAAATTCTTGAATTGGTGAAGTCACGCCATAAAGACCTGCCCGTTATTGTCATTTCAGGGCATGGCAATATCGAAACAGCCGTTGCAGCGATTAAAAAGGGTGCATACGACTTTATTGAAAAGCCTTTTGAAGCTGACCAGCTTTTGATAACCGTAAGGCGTGCAACAGAAGCCGAACGCATGCGCCGCGAGAACGAAGAATTGCGGAAAAAAGCGGCAATTACCATGGACCTAACCGGTAAATCTTCCGCTATTAATACAATTAGGCAAAATATTGATAAGGTAGCAGCAACCAATAGCCGGGTGTTGATACAAGGCCCTTCTGGCTCTGGCAAAGAAGTGGCTGCGCGGCAAATTCATTTGCGCTCGCGCCGATCTGATAGCGCCTTTACGGTTGTTAGTGCAGCGTCCATGGAGCCGCACCGCATGGAGCAGGAGCTGTTTGGCATTGAACAGAATGGTGGCGCCGTAAAAACCGGTGTGTTTGAACGCGCACACGGCGGCACATTATTCATCGATGAAGTCGGTGATATGCCGCTGCCCACACAGGCTAAAATATTACGGGTACTGACAGATCAATCTTTTGAACGTGTTGGCGGTAACAAAAGCGTTAATGTGGACGTGCGTGTTGTGTCTGCTACAAGTAAAAACCTGCTTGTTGAAATTGAACAAGGCCGTTTTAGAGAAGATTTATACCACAGGCTGAATGTGGTGCCGCTTCGGATGGCAGCGCTGTCTGAACGCAGAGAAGACATTCCGCTTTTAGCGCAGGACTTTTTGAATTCATTGGCTACGGCTGTAGGGCGCTCAAGGTTGACGCTTACAAGCGATGCAATTGCTGTACTCCAGTCTTATGACTGGCCTGGGAATGTGCGACAGCTTCGGAATATCATGGAGCGAGCGGTTATTATGGGCACGGACGAAGGTGTCGGAGAAATCTCAGCAAATGAATTGCCGCAGGATATCAGGTTAGGGACAGACGAGTTATTACACTCGGGTACTGAAAAAGGCATTATGGCTACGCCTTTACGCGAAGCGAGGGAATCATTTGAGCGTGAATATCTTAAAATTCAGATAAATCGTTTTAGTGGAAATATTTCCAGAACGGCCGCATTCATTGGTATGGAGCGTTCCGCCTTGCACAGAAAGCTCAAGTCGTTGGGCCTGTCAGGTGCTTCGAAGGTTGCGCCAGTGGCATAATATCGCCTAATTAAGGCACGTAACAGTTATGGTTTTGAATACATTGGTAGATTTATGAAAGTAATTGTCTGTGGCGCAGGCCAGGTTGGCTTTAATATTGCGAAGCATTTGGCAAGCCAAAACAACGATGTAACGGTGATAGACCGTTCGCGGAGTTTGATCAGGAAAATTAGTGAATCGCTTGATGTGCAAGCCCTTGGCTATGCGTCTGACCCGGATTTGCTCCATAAAGCAGGGGCCTCTGATGCCGACCTTTTGGTGGCTGTTACTATTTCCGATGAAGTGAATATGGTTGCCTGCCAAGTGGCACACTCGCTGTTTAGTGTACCGACAAAAGTGGCGCGCATTAGGAATCAGGCATACTTAAAGCCAGGGTGGCGCGATTTATTCTCACGCGATAACATGCCTATAGATGTGATTATATCGCCTGAACTTGAAGTGGCAAATGCTCTTGTTCGGCGGCTAGAGGTGCCAGGTGCCTTTAATATGGTGCCCTTTGTTGATGGCAAAGTGCGCATGATTGGCCTGACACTTGATGAAGATTGCCCGGTCATCGACACACCGCTTCGGCAGCTCACAGAATTGTTTCCGAACCTTCATACAATCGTTACAGCAGTTTACCGTAAGGGGAAACTGTTTGTGCCGCGCAGTGACGACCAACTACAAGCCGGGGATACGATCTATATAGCTGTTGAGACAGAAACAACTGAGCGCGCAATGGCTGTGTTTGGGCACGAGGAAAAAAGAGCAAACCGTATTGTAATAGTTGGCGGCGGAAATATTGGTTATTCCCTTGCGTCTCAGCTTGAGAAGAAAAATACCTCCGCGAATATTAAAATCATTGAGATGGATACAGACCGGGCCAACAAACTGGCCGAAATGCTCGACCGTACTGTCGTTATCAATGGTGATGCGCTTGACCGTGAAATATTGAATGAGGCCAACATCGCAGAAACGGATGTTGTTGTTTCTGTGGCAGATGATGATGAAGTTAATATCCTGTC
>JAESQS010000205.1 GCA_016765035.1 Kordiimonadaceae bacterium
TCTTTATCAGATTCTTTTTCTTCCAAGGCCTGAAAAGCCTGCTGTGCTGCGACAAACCGGGCCATATTTTCTTCTGTCAAGTCTTCGGAAAGTTCAGCTTCTGCCTGTTCATAAGCTGACTGAGCCGCCGTGAAATGCTGGAATCGGCGCATGACATGCTCGAATCCGGTCAGTGCATCAGACAAAGCTGCCTCTGGCCACGCAAACCAATCGCTTTTCAGGTTTTTCTTTTCCGCGAGCAACCTGTTAACCGCAGTCATGACACCTTTGTGTTGTAAATGGGTTAACACAGTTTCACTTTCAAGGTGATCCCCAGAAGCAACAAGCCCCAAAAGGGCATCGCGCACTGCATATAGGCCCGGCACGCTGAATATAACTTCTGCAAGGTCTTCTTCGTACCGAATTAAAATTTCCGGATGATGCACGAGCGTAAGGATAATCAGTTTTTCCAGCTTGTCGCGCACAGCGCCACCGCCGGTATTGCGCCCCAACTGGGTTTTAGAAAGCAACCCTGTGGCTGGCGGTTCGCGCCGCCCCCCAAAACGCCCTTGCGAGCCAGCGCCTCTATACCCGAGCTGCGACGTATAGTTTTGACGTTTAGCCCCACCGCCGGTACGCGTCCCTCGAAACAGTGTGAATAACCGATCTCTGAATTCGCTTTGGTATAGCTTCTTTACGTTTTCATCGGCAATTTCCGATAGAGCCCCAAATATCTTTTTCTCCAGCCCGGCCTTGCGCTCAGGCGTGTCGGCCAAAACCCCTTGGGTCAGATTACGCCATAACATTTCCACCAGCGGGTCAGCTTTATCACTCAGCGCTTCAATGGCCTCACGCCCTTCACGCTGCACCAGTGTATCGGGGTCATCTCCTTCGGGCATCATCATAAAGCGCATGGATTTACCGGGGCGCAACATGGGAAGCGCACGTTCCAACGCCCGCCCTGCGGCACGCTGCCCGGCTTTATCGCCATCAAACGAAAGAATTGGCTCGTCCGCCATCTGCCACAAATGGCCTATTTGCTCTTCTGTTAGTGCAGTTCCCAAAGGGGCAACAGCATGGTTGATACCAAATTGCGCCAGCGCGATAACATCCATATAACCTTCCACCACCATCACTTGGCCGGTGTCATAGCTGGCAGCACGGGCACTCGCCCAATTATAGAGTGTCGCGCCTTTATGGAATAAAACGGTTTCTGGGCTGTTTAAATATTTGGCTTTCACGTCTTTACTAAGGGCGCGGCCCCCAAAGGCAATCACTCTGCCCTGCCTGTCGGTTATGGGAAACATAAGCCTGTCGCGAAAGCGGTCATAGCTCGCGCCGCCACTTTCAGGTTTTATGAGCATCCCTGTTTCAATAAGCTGGTCTTCATGAATACCACGCGCCTGCATGGCTTCTTTCAGCGCTGTACGGCTGGCAGGGGCAAAGCCTAACTGAAATTTCTCCAGCGTTGCCTTGGTAAGCCCACGATCCGTTATATAACTGAGGGCCGATGCACCGCCCTGCGACACAAGCTGCGCCTGATACCAGCTTGTAACAGCTTCCATTACTTCACCGGCACTGGCACGCTGCTTTTCGCGCTCCACTTGCTGGCGCGAGGGTTTTGGCACATCTACACCCACTTCACCGGCGAGTATTTCAACGGTTTCCGGGAAAGTGGTGCCTTGGGTATTCATAACAAAGTCAATTACGCTGCCGTGTGCACCACAGCCGAAGCAATGGTAAAAACCCTTTTGGTCATTCACAGTAAAAGAAGGCGATTTTTCACTGTGGAATGGGCATAGACCTGTTGACTCGCGCCCACGCCGCACAAGCTTAACCTGCCGCCCAATCACATCTGACAGGGTGAAGCGGTGTTTAAGGTCGTCCAAAAATTGCGGGCTTAATGTCATAGTATCTCACTAACAGAACGGTGACGCTGCGCGAAGGCCACCGAACAAGAAAACCTATAGTCAGTTATCTGCTTTTACAGCGCCTTCACAAGTGATTTTTGAATGTGTGCGCTCCTAAAGCAAATACTTTTTCAAATCATCATTCATCTGGACCATTTCTTCGTCAATCCAATCTGCAAATACTCTGACTTTTTCAGACAAACTATTTTGGGCTGTCACCAAGTACGAACAGTGATTTCCAACAACTGCTTTTCCCGCCACCAATCTTAGCCGCCCTGATTTTAAAGAGTCTGCTGCCATCAACAGCGGTGCCATCGCAATGCCCCCGCCCGCTGCCGCAGCCTGCACCAACATGACCGAATGGCTATAATTTGTGCCATATTGAATGCTGGTTTTCTCCACCCGGTTCTGAGTAAGCCATTGGTCCCAAAAGTTTGCCGACCCATGCCCCAGCAAAATATACTGGCTAATAGTGGCCCCCGTAATGTCCCCTTCCTTACAAAGGCTTGGTGCATAAACTGGTGCCCACATGTCTTTGTATGACCGCCTCCCTTCTGGCGGCGTAGCACCAGACCTAATGTTAAGGTCATACCCAACGGCTAATGGGTCTTGCACAGTATCATCTGCATTCACCCGCACATCTATTTCAGGGTGTTTCAAACTGAACCGTGGCAACCGCGGAATAAGCCAATGAATTGCGAAAGATTGATAGACCCCTACCCGCAACACATTAGGCTCGCTTTGTGCCGTAAGCGAATCCAATGTTCTGTCGAGAGTTCCCAGCACATCAGACACTGTTTTTGCTAGCGTCTTGCCAGCCGCCGTTAAAGCAATTTGGCGAGGGCGCCTTGTAAGAAGCGTAAGGCCAGTTTGCTCTTCCAACAATTTGACCTGCTGGCTTACAGCAGACTGCGTGCGCCCAAGCTCTTTGGCAGCAAGAGTTAGGCTTTCATGGCGGGCAACTGCATCAAACCCCAGCAGGCCTGAAAGGCTTTGCAGACGATGCTTCATGTCAATTCCTTAATTATTCTAAGGCTTACCCTTAAGATTACGAATTTGTAATCAAGGTAAATCATAGTCATTTTAATATAATGGTAAAATAAAGGAATTCAAAATGCCAAAGAATAAATTAGCCAAAACGCCCGCAACCAGCTTTTTAGCGCAGCTTGCCGCAGCCCTTGCCCCTGCTGGTGAAGTGAATATTTGGCACGAAACCCGTCGCCGAACCCAAAATTCAGCCGAAAAACCAGAATACAGCCACAAAAAAGGGGCCTAACAGCCCCTTAAAAACCCGCTAAATAGCAGCAAAGTTTAGCTCAACATGCCTTTGATAGTGACACTGGCTTTGGCAAAATCCATCTGCCCAGCGAATTTTCCCTTAAGCGCGCCCATGCAGCGGCCAATATCTTTCAGGCCTTCTGCACCAAGCTCGGAAACCGCAGCCTCGCAGGCAGCCTTAATTTCAGCTTCATCCATCTGCTTTGGCAAAAATTTCTGAATGATAGTAATTTCAGTGCGCTCTTGCTCAGCCAGTTCGCAGCGACCCGCTTCTTCATAAGCTTTAATGCTATCATTACGCTGCTTGACCATTTTAGAAAGAATGTCGATCACCATAGCATCGTCATCACGGTCCGTCGCATCATCGCCCCGCATGGCGATATCTTTTTCTTTTACCGCAGCGAGTATAAGCCTGATGGTAGACAGTTTGCGCTTTTCCTTTGCGCGCATAGCATCTTTCATCGCTTCGGTTAAATCATCACGTAGCATACCATTACAACCCTAGTTACTGAATCGGAAACCCCCATACTATAGCAGGTGCCCCATTGAGGCAATCAAGAAGTAACCAGTTAAGTCATTGATTTTACTGTGTTTTTTAATTTATTCTTTCCTTGACCCTGCGAAAGTGATTGCTTAATGTCCGGGCAATTTGGCCAATACCAAGCGTCCCAGTAGGGTGCGCCCAACCAGCGGCCAACGCCTTGTTTTACAAGGGTTTTCACATGACTGCCTAGGGCGCACGCAGGAGAATCACCTGTCACGCTCAAGAAGACACCTAAGAAAAAAGAAGAGTTGCTCATGACCAAAACGCTCCCCACCGCTCCGCCTGCCAGCGATATAACAGCCGTACTTGTTCTTGCTGATGGCACAGTTTTTTGGGGATACGGCTTTGGGCGAGAAGGCAATACAGTAGGCGAAGTCTGCTTCAACACATCCATAACCGGATATCAGGAAATCCTCACAGACCCATCCTACGCCGGGCAAATCATTACCTTTACTTTCCCGCACATCGGAAATGTAGGTACTAATAAAGAAGACTTGGAAACAAACGTACCTGCTGCGCGCGGCTTGATTGTACGCGAAGATGTGACAGATCCATCCAATTACCGGTCAGACACCCACCTGCACACATGGGCAGAAAAAGTCGGCCTCACCGGCATTTGCGGCATTGATACACGCAAGCTAACCCGCCACATCCGCGAGCATGGCGCGCCTTCTGGCGTTATCGCCTATAATAAAGACGGTACCTTTGATATCGCCGACTTACTCGCGCAGGCCAAAGGCTGGCCGGGGCTTGAAGGCATGGACCTTGCCAAGGAAGTCACTCGCAGTCAGCCAACTGAATGGGCCGGCACACGCTGGAGCATCGGTAAAGGCTTTGGCAAACTGGAAACACCAAAAGCCCATGTGGTTGCTGTTGATTATGGTGCCAAAGATAACATTCTGCGCTGCCTCTCCGCCACAGGCGCGCGCGTAACCGTGGTGCCTGCCACTGCCAGCCTTGATGACATCATGGCCTATAAACCAGATGGCATATTCCTCTCGAACGGCCCGGGGGACCCAGCGGCCACGGGCAAGTATGCCCTGCCGGTTATTCACCAACTGATAGAAAGTGGCCTGCCAATTTTTGGCATTTGCCTCGGGCACCAGTTGCTCGCACTAGCGTTTGGCGGCAAAACCTACAAAATGCACCAAGGCCACCGAGGGGCAAACCACCCGGTAAAAGACCTGCGTACAAACAAGGTTGAGATAACAAGTATGAACCACGGCTTTAGTGTTGATGGTGACAGCCTGCCGGATGATGTTAGCATCAGCCATATTTCGCTGTTTGATAAAACAGTGTGCGGCATTGAGCATAAAACCAAGCCGATCTTCAGTGTACAGCAGCACCCCGAGGCCAGCCCGGGACCGCAAGACAGCTTCTACCTGTTTGAGCAATTCATGGACATGATCCAAA
>JAESQS010000206.1 GCA_016765035.1 Kordiimonadaceae bacterium
CGGAAACAGAGCGATATTCAATCCTGTTTATCGTTTTTGCTGCTTGCATGATTGGATTTGTAATTCACTATCGATTTGTCTACCTGCAGGTCATTAAACCCATCGAGGAAGATGCCAAGTCCAAAGGTTCTTTCCTCGCCAAAATGAGCCACGAAATTCGAACGCCGCTTAATGCCATTATCAATATGGGCGAGTTTATGGAAAACCCCAGCTTGAAAATGGCGGAGCAAAAGCAATATCTTGAGATATTGAATAAATCCGCGAAACACCTGCATGGCGTTGTGGATGAAATATTAGACTTTTCTAAGATTGAGGCTGGCGAGATTCAATTGGAACTCATTCCCTTTGATGCGACTGACTTGGTTAGAACATGCACCGGTATTTTTGTTGGTGAGACAACAAAAAAAGGCATCGCACTCAATGTCACTATCCCACCCGATATTCCAGCTAAGCTTATGGGGGACCCTCAGCGGCTTCGTCAGGTACTCCTAAACTTAATCAGCAATGCCGTAAAGTTCACCGAAAAAGGTGAGATTTTAGTTGTCGTAAAACTGGCGGAAAATGGCTTAAATTTCACGATTAGCGATACCGGCGTCGGCATAGGCGTTGATCGGCAAGCTAGTGTTTTTGAGGAGTTCTCCCAAGCCGATAACAGCATCAGCCGAACGCATGGTGGCACGGGGTTAGGGCTCACAATTTCCAAAAATCTTGTTGAATTGATGGGTGGAAAAATGGCGCTTACCAGCCGCCTCGGCGAAGGGACGTCGGTGTCTTTCTATCTGCCGCTTGAACCGGCCAATGGTCGTGCGGTGGAAGAGGAAGCCGTGCTTGAGAATGAGCTGTTTCTACAGGGAAAAACGGTGCTCTTGGTAGAAGATAATCAGGTTAACCAGATGGTGGCGAAAGCTATATTGTCAAAATGGGGAGCATCCGTTCAGGTTGCAGATCATGGACAGGCGGCTATTGACTACATCGAAGCCCACACAATGCCTGATATCATATTGATGGACTTTCATATGCCCGTCATGAATGGCCTGCAGGCGACAGAAATTCTCAGAAAAAAAGGTGTCACTATCCCAATCATCGCCCTTTCTGCCGCAGCACTTGAGCAGGAAACCAAGTTATGTTTTGCGGCTGGCATGGATGATTTCATTGCAAAACCACTCAATCAGCGTGACCTTAAAGTAATGCTATTAAAATGGATCAATCAAACCAATAATTAGGCGCAGACATTCAGCCAATACGCCGCCTTACGTCGGCTTCTGGCGGGTAGCAGACTTATGGCCTACCTGGAGGAATGGCTGGAAAGCGACCAAGTGCGGAGAGTGGCTGCTATCAGAAACGGCACTTTATTCTGGAGGCCAATTTGCAAGTTTCAAAGACCTTAAAGGCCGGTAACAGCTTATAATAGGTATGGTTGGCATCACGATATCTAAACAATTAACCACCGTTTGCTGCATTAAAAAGGGCACCTAAGAAGGCACCCTGTTGGATTTTCTGTTTAAATATCTTGCCATCAAGGGGTGAAAATGGGGAAGGCGACTTAAAGGTGCTCTTCAAACCCTGAATCGCTCAAGTCTTCATCTTCCTTGATGTTAGGCGGGCGTCCAAGCACGTCTTTCAAATCGCGTAAGTCCACGAATTGATCGGCCTGACGGCGTAATTCATCGGCAATCATGGAGGGTTGGGTTGAATGGGAGCTTACGACAGTCACGCGTACACCACGGCGTTGGACTGCCTCTAGCAAGCGCCTGAAATCACCGTCACCGGAGAATAATATAATATGGTCTATATTGTCCGAGATATTGAGCATGTCCACGGCTATTTCAATATCCATATTGCCTTTGATTTTACGCCTGCCGTGTTCGTCGGTAAATTCCTTTACCGGCTTGGTAACAAGGGTGAACCCGTTATAATCGAGCCAGTCGATTAAAGGGCGTAAAGGCGAATATTCCTGCTCCTCAAGGATGGCAGTATAATAAAAAGCTCTGACAAGCCGGGCCTTGTTTGCAAAGTATGTTTTGAGGTTCTTATAGTCAATTTCAATGCCCAAAGACCGTGCCGTTGCATAGAGGTTGGCACCATCGATAAAAAGGGCGATGCGCTCTTCTGGGTAAATGAGCATAATAGGGTCCAATCAGAGGATGGGCAATTTCCAAAATATGTAATCTAATAATTGCTCCTTTAAAAGGAGCGATTAATATAGCTTGAGGGACTTGAGTTAAATTAGGGTAAATAGAGCGCTGTAAGAGTGACTTTTCTATGGTGTTTTTTTACTCAGTCGTTGGGATGAATGTGTGGCCAAAAATATTTTAGTAGGGTTGGGGGCCAATTTACCCTCTGATAGAGGCGGGCCACAGGCAACCATACAGGCCGCCGTGCAACGGCTGGCGCAAAATGCCATTGAAATACAAGCGGTTTCAGCGGTGTACCGCACCGCGCCTGTACCAGCCTCTGATCAGCCTGATTTTATAAATATTGCCTTGGCTGCGCGCACGGCGCTGTCTGCCCAGCAATTGTTGCACCTGTTTCAAAATATTGAACGTCAACTTGGCAGGCAGCCTGCGGAACGCTGGAGTGCGCGCACCTTAGATATCGACCTGCTGGCCTATGGCAGCCATGTTCTGCCGTCGGCAAGTGCTTGGCATGACGTTGCTTACAGTGATGACCCTGCGGCCATATTAGCCGAGCCGGTGGTGCCGCACCCGCGCCTGCATAAAAGGGCCTTTGTTCTGAAGCCGCTAATGGATATTGCTGCCGATTGGGACCACCCTGTGCTCCATAAAACTGTAAAGCAGCTTATGGTGAATGAAGATGTTGCAGCACAAGTTGCGTCCGTTGTTCAAATTTGTGTGGATTTATAAAGAATAGCCACTTTACACTGGTTGCTAGCCCTTGTATAAGCAGGCGCTTGTACGGCGGCATATACTAGATTTGCACGCCCTTTTTGATTTGGAGAGACTGAATGGCACGCGTCACCGTTGAAGATTGCGTTGATAAAGTAAGCAACCGTTTTGAGCTTGTTCTTGTGGCCGCACAGCGTGCACGTCAGATTTCTGCCGGTGCGCCGCTTGAAGTAGAGCGCGACAATGATAAAAATGCTGTGGTTTCCCTACGTGAAATTGCTGAAGAAAAAGTCGTTCCGAATGACCTTATTGAAACCATGATCCATGGGTTGCGTAAAGTTGTTGAATCTGACGAGCCGGAAGAAGTGGACATGTCCATCCTTATGGCTGGTATGGACGAAGACGGACCATCAGGAAGCTAGGCTTTCTATATAGGGGGCTTTCGTCGCACCCATCAAAATAAACCCGGCTTTTGCCGGGTTTTTTTATGCTCTAACCACACCGAAAAGATAAAAAGCACAAGAATTATTGGATTGAAGATCGTCGATAGGTTTATCAAAATCGCAGAAGTCCTTCAATTCATTGATGGTAAACGCAGCGACACTGTTTGCATTAAACGAAACGAAAACAAA
>JAESQS010000020.1 GCA_016765035.1 Kordiimonadaceae bacterium
CGGCAGTACCCGCCCCGCCTGTCAAACCAGTCATCACGCCAGCCAAAACGAGCCAAACCCCTACCATATTCCCCCAACCAGTTTTCATTCTGATGCTTCCTTTAATTTGCATGCTTGCAGAGGCAGACATTACCTACATTTCTATAAAATACGGAATCAATTCTGGCACTTAGCACAGAAAAAGGTCGAGCGATTCGATTGCACAATCCGCTGAATAATGCCCTTACAGCCTTCCGCCAAACAGTTTTCACCCTCACGGCCATAAACTTTAAAGGAATGCTGGAAGTACCCAAGCTCGCCATCAACTTGGGCATAATCTTTTAAAGTAGATCCCCCAGCCGCTATCGCATCTTGCAAAATTTCCCGGATGATAGGCACTACAGCCTCCACCTGTTTTTCAGTCAGCGATCTTGCCTGACGCTCAGGGTGGATGCCCGCCCGCCACAAAGTTTCACACACATATATATTGCCAAGCCCTGCAACAACCCGCTGGTCAAGCAGTGCTGATTTTATATTGGCGCGTTTTCCGTCAAAGGCTGAAAGCAGCACAGCGGCATTAAAACCATTGCCCAGCGGCTCTGGGCCAATATTTTTTAGCAGCGAGTGTGTTTCAGCACCCTCCACCGTTGTGAAGGTAATAATACCGAACCGGCGCGGGTCCGTATAAACAATATGGTCGCCTCGCTCGGTAATAAAACTCACATGGTCATGTTTGCCAATATCTACAGTTTCACCGGCTTTATATATAGTGACCCGCCCTGACATACCCAGATGCAGGATCAGCACCAGTCCATCCTCAAAATCCATCAATATATATTTTGACCGCCGCCGCAGAGTAACCACCCTGTTTCCCTTCAAACGGGCAGCAAAATCGCTAGGTATGGGAAACCGCAGGTTCCCTCGACGGGCAACAGCTTCTTTAATCACTACCCCAGCAAGCACAGGCAACAAGCCACGCCTTACTGTTTCTACTTCAGGAAGTTCGGGCATATTGTCGCGTTTCCCACTCTATCGTTAAACATGCTGGTATGCTTGCGCCTGCTCGGCTATGGTCCGGCAAAAGAAGCGCTGTTGCTCATACTATTAAGCAGCATTGGCTCACAGCATTAAAGACAAGGTAAGCGACACACATGTCAAGCGCCAAACAAACGGATTCTGTTGCAAGCCCTGAAACCACTCACTTTGGCTTTCAAACAGTGAAGGAAGCCGATAAGGCTGGCATGGTCAAAGGCGTGTTCAACAGCGTCGCTGACCAATATGACCTAATGAACGATGTCATGACTGTGGGCATTCACCGGGTTTGGAAAAACTCGATGATCGACAGCCTTAACCCCCGTGCAGGCATGAAACTACTGGATGTGGCTGGCGGCACAGGTGACATTGCGTTCCGCTTTCTGGATGCTGCCAAAGGCGGCCACGTTACAGTGTGTGACATTAACGCTGAAATGCTGCGGGTTGGCCAGCAGCGCGCTATCGAAAACGGTTATGATAGCCGGTCAGATTTTATCTGCGGCGATGCGATGAAACTACCCTTTGCCAACAAAGAAATGGATGCTTACACCATTGCTTTTGGCATTAGGAATGTAACCCGCATCCATGAAGCACTAGAAGAAGCCTACCGTGTGCTTAAGCCCGGCGGCAAATTTCTGTGCCTCGAATTTAGCCCAACAATCGTACCGATCCTACAAAAGGGCTATGATGCTTACAGCTTCAATATTATGCCTAAAATGGGCGAGCTTATTGCCAATGACCGCGACAGCTACCAGTATCTGGCAGAAAGTATCCGGCGCTTTCCAACGCCTGAACGCTTTGAAACCATGATAAAAGAAGCTGGCTTTTCCCGTGTAAGTTACCGCACCATGACAGCCGGCTTTGTTGCTATCCACAGCGGCACTCGTATTTAAAAGGGTGATTGGTGTGCGCTTTTTAAAACATCTCATACAGCTTTTTCTCTTAGCTGCCGGTCTGCGGCGCTACGGGGCCATTCGTGCGCTTGAAAGCATCGCAGAGGTGCCAAACTGGGCCCCCCGGTTGCTCCGGGTTTTCACCTTTTATATTCCACGCAAATTTAAACTGCCTGCCTCCAACGGCGAGCGACTGGCTATCGCGCTTGCGGCAATGGGCCCTGCCTATATCAAACTTGGTCAAACTCTCGCCACCCGGCCAGACCTTGTTGGACGACCCCTCGCGGCTGGCCTTATCACTCTGCAAGACAAAGTCGCGGCTTTTTCTTTTGCGCAGGTTCGCCGCACAGTTGAAGCGGAACTTGGCGGCACGCTTGAAGATCATTTTTCAGAATTTGACGAAAAGCCAGTGGCCGCGGCGTCTATTGCACAAGTCCATAAAGCCACAACAAAAAACGGCACTCTGGTTGCTGTAAAAGTTTTACGCCCCAACATTGAAAAGCGCTTTACCCGCGATCTGGCTTTGTTTGAATGGCTTGCGGCACTTGCAGAAAACCATTCAAACAAAGCCAAACGTCTGCGGCTTGGTAAGATAGTAGAGGAAATTCGCGAAACAGTGCTTCAGGAGATGGACTTGCGCCTTGAAGCCGCCGCTGCCGCCGAACTGGCTGATAATATGGCCGGTGCACCAAATTACAGTTTACCTGCCATTCTATGGGACCAAACCGCCCAACGAGTGCTAACGCTGGAATGGTGTGACGGCATCCGCCTTTCAGATAAAGAAGCCCTTGAAGCAGCGGGTCATAACTTGCCTGCGCTTGGCACCACCATTGTACAAACCTTCCTGACACAAGCGCTGCGGGATGGCTATTTCCACGCTGATTTGCACCAAGGGAACTTGCTGGTTGAACATACAGGCACCATTATTGCCGTAGATTTTGGCATCATGGGCCGGTTAACGAAACTCGAGCGGCGGTTTTTAGCCGAGATATTATACGGTTTTATCAAACGGGACTATCGGCGGGTGGCTGAATTACATTTTGATGCCGGATATGTGCCCCAAGGGGAAAATCTGGAAGATTTCACCCGAGCGCTTAAAGCCATTGCTGACCCTATCCTCGATTTACCTATCGAAGAGATATCCGCAGGAAAATTGCTCGCACAGCTTTTTGCCACCACAGAGCGCTTTAATATGCAAACCCAACCACAACTGCTGCTCTTACAGCGCACAATGGTTATGGCAGAAGGCATGGCGCTTCATCTAAACCCGCAAGCCAATATGTGGGATATCAGCGAGCCTGTTATCGAAAGCTGGATACGGGAAAACCTGTCCCCAGAAGTACGGCTTGCAGAGCTGATAAACCAAATTCCGCGCTTTATCGAACGCTTGCCTGCCTTGCTGGATAATATCATAAACCCACCAGCGCCTGCCCCTATCCCAGAGCCCATCATAATCAAACAAGGCTCCAGTCTCTGGCCCTTTGTGTTGGGTCTTTTGGTTGGAGCTGTTGCTTTCATCTTATAAAGCCAGCTTGTGTTTCCTCGGGTTTTACTAAAGACTGCTCTTTCCATTAAGGGGAGCAAACAATGGAAACCATCTTAAATAAATTTGACCCATATGCCGCACTTATTGGCCGCATATTGTTATCACTTATTTTCATAGCAACGGGCGCCGGAAAATTGGCGGGGGACCCAGCAGCAACCATCGGCTACATGGAATCAGTTGGTGTGCCGGGGTTTTTATTCTGGCCTTCAACCCTGTTTGAATTATTTGCAGGCATCGCCATTCTAGTTGGCTATAAAACGCGAATCACAGCCTTTTTACTGGCAGGCTTCTGCTTGGTCGCTGCGGCGCTTTTTCACAGCAACTTTGCAGATCAGATACAAATGTATCTGTTCATGAAAAATATTTCCATGGCGGGTGGTTTTCTTATTCTCATGCGCTTTGGTGCAGGCGAGTTTAGCCTCGACAACCGCACGGCAGCAGCCGCAGATTAAACCAACCATTACCGAAAGGCCGCAAACACACTGCGGCCTTTCAGAGCACCCACAACATCTGCCTGCCCAAGCTTACTTAAAAGAATATCTGCCTTAGACCATCTGCATCACCGGCCCACACTGTATCCTTGCGGGTGGTTGGGCAAGAGAGGAAGCGGAGCGCGGGGCGGTGATGCAGATGATGAAACCTGATAAAGTCAGGATTGCAGCGCCGGGTAAAGCCCACTATATGTCAGATACGTTTAGGGTGACACGCACAGCACAGCTTGATGGCGCAAGCAAACAACCAAAGGGGCACTATGCTTTACGGCAAACGTATACTTCTAATTATCGGCGGCGGCGTAGCAGCCTATAAAGCGCTTGAATTAGCCCGGCGGCTGATGGAACGCGGTGCAGAAGTGCGCGGTGTGCTAACCCCCGGTGGCCAGCAGTTCATTACGCCCATGAGTGTTGCAAGCCTGACAAACAATGAATGTTATACTGAGTTATTTTCCCTAAAGGACGAAGCAGAGATGGGGCATATCCAGCTTTCTCGCACTGCTGACCTTATAGTTATTGCCCCAGCCACTGCAGACTTGATGGCGAAAATGGCAGGGGGCATTGCCAATGACCTTGCCTCCACCATATTGCTCGCGACAGACAAACCCGTCATGGTTGCCCCGGCCATGAATGCACAAATGTGGGATCACCCTGCTACCCAGCGCAATATTGCAACGCTGAAAGCAGATGGTATCCATTTTGTGGACCCCGGCGAAGGCATGTTGGCCTGTGGTGAAGTTGGCCCCGGACGCCTTGCAGAAGTGCCGGATATGGTCGAAGCTATCGAAGAATTTTTCCACGGCAACATCCAGCCACTGTCTGGCAAACATGCTGTTGTAACAGCCGGGCCTACGCATGAACCCATCGACCCTGTTCGCTATATCGCCAACCGCTCGTCTGGCAAACAAGGCTTTGCCATTGCCAGTGCCTTGGCCGCCCTTGGCGCGAAAGTAACGCTGGTTGCAGGCCCTGTAACAGAAGATACACCACCGGGTGTAAACCGCATTGATGTAGAAACTGCCGTACAAATGAAAGAAGCTGTTGATGCCGCATTACCCGCTGACATCGCCGTGTGCGTGGCAGCGGTGGCCGACTGGCGGGTGGAAAGGGGCGCTTCTCAAAAGCTCAAGAAAACCAAAGAGGGCTTGCCAGAATTAAACCTGACTGAAAACCCTGACATTCTTGCAGGCATTTGTGCGCGCACCAAAGGCCGTCCCACGCTTGTCGTTGGCTTTGCCGCTGAAACTGAAAATGTCATTGAGTATGCCACTGCCAAGCGCGCCCGAAAAGGCTGTGACCTGATTGTCGCAAACGATGTTTCTGCTGCTACAGGCGTGATGGGCGGCTCGGATAATCAAGTCCATATTATTTCTGCCACTGGGCATGAAACATGGCCCAAACTCAGCAAGACTGAAGTGGCCAGCAAGCTAGCCCTTACCATTACAGATATTTTAGAGAGTGAATAAACATGTCGTTTGACCCCCTGCCAAATGTTTCCATTGAAGTAAAACGCTTACCTCACGGGGAAGGTCTGCCTCTGCCAAAGTATGAAACTAAAGACAGTACAGGCATGGATTTATACGCGGCGCTAGCAGAGGGTGAAACTGTAACACTTGGTACGCTTGAGCGTGCCATGATCCCAACAGGGCTCGCCATGGCACTGCCGCATCGGTATGAAGCACAAATACGCCCGCGCTCAGGCCTTGCAGCCAAAAATGGCCTTACGTGCCTCAACACACCCGGCACCATTGATGCCGACTATCGCGGCGAAGTGAAGATTATTTTGGTAAACTTGTCTAACGAGCCTTTCACCATTGAGCGCGGTATGCGCATTGCACAAATGATCATCGCGCCCGTCACACAAGGGGCATGGGTGGAAGTAAACGAATTAGGCGAAACAGAACGCGGCACCGGCGGCTTTGGTTCAACGGGCGTGAAATAAAAGGCCCTGCTAAAATCTTTATAAATGAACCCAAGGGTCGAAAAATGAGACCCGTACGCTTGGGCATATCATCGGGTTTCTGGGCAACTAGGAGTTAAGCTTGGATTTCACAGACGAACAGTTAGAACGCTACGCCCGCCATATCATCCTGAAAGAGGTTGGTGGCGCAGGGCAAATTGCGTTGTTAAACGCCAAAGTGCTGGTTGTTGGTGCAGGGGGCCTTGGTGCGCCTTTGCTAATGTATTTGGCGGCGGCAGGCGTTGGCACACTTGGCATTATTGATGATGACGTGGTTGAGCTTTCCAATCTGCAACGACAAGTGATCCACCACACCGCTGACGTAGGCACAGCCAAGGTTGTAAGTGCAGCAGAGAAACTGCAAGCACTGAACCCGGATGTGAAGCTGGAATTAATGCAGGAACGGCTAACGCCTGAGAATGCAGCCGAGATTATTGGGGCGTATGACATTGTCGCTGACGGTACCGACAATTTTAAAACCCGTCATTTGGTATCTGACACCTGTGTTGCCCTTGAAAAAACGCTGGTGTCTGCTGCCCTTGGACCCTTTGAAGGCCAGCTTGCCACCTTTAAACCCCACGCAGGCGATGATCTGCCCTGCTATCGCTGCTTCCTACCGATAGAACCCGCGCCCGACGACCAACGTACTTGCTCAGACTTCGGTATTCTGGGTGCAGTAGCTGGTGTGGTTGGCAGCCTGCAAGCACTGGAAGTACTGAAGGAAATCACCGGTGTTGGTGATAGCATGGCAGGTAAAATGCTGATGATTGACGCAATCTCGATGAATATGCGCAAAATTGGCCTCCCCAAAGACCCCGGCTGCCCCATTTGCAGTGTAAATAAAAATGATTGAAGCATAAATGGCCAAAAATATACGTCGACCCATGACCTTTATAATGATTAGCCCCTTGGCAGACACCCTGCACATGGCCTTGATGACAGGCGCCACTGCCGCAGCAACTGGCCGCCCTGTTACCTATTTTTTCGCGAAAGGGGCCATCAAGTTTTTAACTGAAGGTGGATGGGGAAGCTTAAAAACAAGCGCTGGCGTGTCTGGCCCCGATATGGATTTAGCGCTCGAATCGAAAGGCGTTGCTGATTCGGAGCTTTTGCTCGATGGTCTGAATGCCCTTGATGTGCGCTTTGTCGCCTGTGAAACCGCCCTCCGCGAGCATGACATCGATGTGGCCACCCTTGTCAAACGCCCGGCCGTTGAGGTCAGTGGCCTTGCCGACATTCTCGAAAAAGGCGAAGGCGGCGACTGGCTGACTTTTTAATCTTGAAGAACAACACC